>JADGQO010000092.1 GCA_017881725.1 Fibrobacteria bacterium | reverse complement strand
CCTGCACGCCGTCGATCAAGGTGATGTAGCGGGCGGAGTTCCAATCCGGACGCAGCGTCGCGAAGTTCGCCACGGCGATGACGCCTTGGGGCGATTCCGTATCGGAAAGGGCGGCGATATCATCCGCAGTGACGTCCAAGATTTCCACGCGGTTCTTCTTGAAGAGGGCGAGCAAATCCTTGTCCTTGAATTCCGGTCCGATCAAGGCGAGATGAAGAATGGCGGGCGAAACGGCCAGCACGTCGGAAATGTTCTTGGCGCCCTCCAACAGGAAGCGACTCTCCCGCCACCGGCCTTTGTCGGTCTTCAACGGCAGGAAGGGTTTGATTTCCAACGATACCGGCTTGTGTTCGACGCTGCGAGGGGCGAATCCTCCCGCACCCGCCGCTCCATCGCGTGGCGGAAAAGAACGTGGCGGCCTCCGCTCAAACGGCCTGTCTCCAGCTCCGCCGGCATTGCGCGGGGCACCGTAACCTTCACGTGACCGGAAACCGTCGCGGGGCGCGCGATCGTCGCGGGGCGCGCGATCGTCACGAGGCGCGCGATCGTCACGAGGGGCGCGGTCATTGCGAGGCGCGAAATTTCCGCCGCCAGCATTGCCGCGATCATATCCCGCGCGGGGGCCGGTTGGGCGAGGCCCACGGGAATCGGATCCTCCGTTCCAGGATCCTTCCTGGCGCGGCCCGGATGGCCGACGACCGCCTTCTTCGCCTCGGTTCCCGTAATCGGAGCGACCTCCATAATCGGAACGGGGCGCAAAATTTCCGCGCGGCGCGTAGCCTTCGGATTTTTCGCCCGGCTTGGGCCGGAAGCCCGCAGGACCTTTGCGATCATAACCGCCTTCGGCACTTCCGGCGCGAGGGCCGGAGGCCGGTTGGCCGCGCCGATCGCGGAACTCGCCGCTGTGGCCGGGACCCTCGCCGTCGGGACGAGGTTTGCCGAAAACCTTGCGCGGGGTCGGCGCCTTGTGGGACGTTATCTTACGGGCCGGCGCCTTATCCGAGGGCTTCTCGGATGGCGCGCGCGCAGGCGACTTGGGAGCCGCGGCGTCGCCGCCCAGGAATCCGCTTAAATCAAAATCGGAGCCCGTATCCTCGGGGTTACCCTGGGATCCGGGATGGTTATCAGCTTGCATGGGGGCCCTTACCGGGTCGGAGGATTGTGATGCAGTTGGGACATCAGTTCCACTGCCTTTTTATGAATGCCTTCGGCGTCCATGCCGAGGATTTTATGCAGGACGGGAATCTCGCCATGGGTGACGAACTCGTCCGGCAAACCGATATGCCGAATCGGCAGGTCGAACTTGCCCATTTCGGAAAGCATGAAGGCCACGGAGGATCCATAGCCGCCCTGCAATACATTGTCTTCCAGGGTCAACACGGCGCGATGACGCGCGAACAACTCGGCATAGGAATTCTTGTCCAAGGGCTTGGCGAAACGCGCATCGACCAAGGTGGGACGAATCCCGTCCTGAGCCAGCGCGTCCATGGCCTTGCGGGCATAGTTCACCATGTTTCCGATCGCGAGGATAAGCAGCTCTTCGCCTTCCTGGATGACCTTGGGAATGCCCATGGGCACGAGCTCAAAAGGCGCCTTGGCGTCCGCCGTCTGCGCGCTGCCGCGCGGATAACGCAACGCGATGGGACCGTTGTCGTATTTGACGGCCGTGTAGAGCATGTTCCGCAGCTCTTTTTCGTCCGACGGGGCCATGATGACCATGTCCGGGATCATCGACAGATAGCTCAGGTCCATGGCGCCGTGATGCGTCGGCCCATCGAGGCCGACCAAGCCGGCGCGGTCGATGGCGAAAATCACGTTCAGGCCCTGAATGGCGACGTCGTGGATGATTTGGTCGATGGCGCGTTGCAGGAAGGTGGAGTATATGGCCACCACGGGCTTCATGCCCTCGCAAGCCAAACCTGCGGCGAAAGTCACGGCGTATTGTTCCGCGATGCCGACATCGTACACGCGCTTGGGGATTTCCTTAGCCATGATGTTGACGCCGCAGCCTTCCGGCATGGCGCCGGTGATGGCGATGACGCGCGCGTCCTGCTTGGCGATTTCCAGCAAGGCTTCGCCGAACACCTGGGTCAATCCCGGAGTCTTGGCGGGCGCAGCCTTAGGCTTTCCGGAGTCGATGTCGAACGGATTGGAAGCATGCCACTTGATGGCGTCCTTTTCGGATTTTTCCCAGCCGTGCCCCTTAGTGGTCACGACGTGAATGAGGTTGGGGCCCGGGCGCTTTTTCACCGCCTCGAGGATTTCAATCAGTTCGCCGAGATTGTGGCCATCCACCGGGCCGAAATACCGGATGCCCAAATCCTCGAAAAACCCGCCGGGCATGATCATTTTTTTCAAGCCTTCGTCGACCTTGCTCGCCAGCTTCTGCAATTCTTTTCCGTGAGGTAACCGGCCGGTTAACCCCCAAACCTCGTCCTTGAGGCGGTTGTAGGTGGGGTTCGCAAGGATGCGGTTCAAATATTTGGAGATGCCGCCCAGGTTCTGGGCGATGGACATCTTGTTGTCGTTGAGGATGAAGGTGATCTTCTCCTCGATTTCGCCCGCGTTGTTCAACGCTTCGTACACCATGCCGCCGGTCATTGCTCCATCACCGATGACGGACACTACGTCGTAGTCCAATCCCTTTTGGGTGCGCGCCACGGCCATGCCCATCGCAGCCGAGAACGAAGTCGAAGCGTGTCCCGCCCCGAAGGCGTCATATTCGCTCTCATCGCGTTTCAAAAATCCGGAAAGACCGCCGAATTGCTTGAGGGTATGGAATTCCTTGTACCGGCCCGTCACGAGCTTGTGCGGATAAGCCTGATGTCCGGTATCCCAAACGAGCTTATCCACGGGCGTGTTGTAAACCTTATGCAGCGCGAGGGTCAATTCCACCGTGCCCAGGCTCGACGCCAGGTGGCCGCCTTTGTTCGCGACCTGCCGAACGATCACATCGCGGATTTCATTGGCCAATTGCTTGAGTTGGTCGATGGAGAGCCCGCGCAAATCGGCGGGGGAATGGATGTTTTCAAGCATTCGGATAAAGCCTCTTGGTCGCGATGGAATGCGGGTTCAATTGACCCGCGTGATGATATAGTCGGCAATCAATTCGAGAATGGAACTTTGGATGGCGAGTTTGCGCAAGTCCAGCTTGGCTTCTTCCACCAATTGGCGGGCCGCGTCCTTGGAAGCTCCGATGCCCAATACGGCCGGATAGGTCGCTTTGCCTTTCGCCAAATCTGATTTGGCGTCCTTGCCCAGAGCCTCCGTGGTCTGCTCCAAATCCAGCACGTCGTCCACGATTTGGAACGCCAGGCCGATTTTGTTGCCGAAGGCGCCGAGTCCGGCAATGGTCTCTTCGTCGGCGCCGGCCAATTGCGCGCCCAGGATTAAGGAGGCCTCAATCAATGCGGCGGTTTTATGCTGATGGATATAATCCACGATGTCGAGCCCGACCTTTTTGCCCTCGCTCTGGATGTCGACGACCTGACCGCCCAACATGCCCTTGGTGCCCAAAGCTCGGGCTAAAGTGGCGATGCATTCAGCGCGGCCGGTACGCGCCAGCAATTCAAAAGCAAAAACCAAAAGCGAGTCCCCGGCCAAAATTGCGATGGCCTCGCCGAACACCTTATGATTGGTCGGGCGTCCCCGGCGAAAATCATCATCATCCATGCACGGCAAATCATCATGGATCAACGAGAAGGTATGCGTCATTTCCAAGGCGGAGGCGGCCAGCCAAATATCCTCGCCCTGGCCATGGCAGGCTTCGAAGGAAGCCAAAGCCAACGCTGGGCGCAATCGCTTACCGCCCGCGAAGGTCGAGTAGCGGACCGCTTTGTGAAGATCGGAAGGCGCTTCAGATTCCGAGGGAAGGAATTTCTCCATGGCGGCGTTCACGCGCGCGGAGGCTCGCTTAAGATAATCTTCCACCGTTTCGGCGATTTGGTTTTTTGTGCCTGACATATTTCCTAACACGGCCTAAGCCGGTGAGTAGCCTTAGAAAGATACTAAAACCGCCTGTTTCCGGTGGGGCGAATCGGTTGGAAGACGCGCCCGGGAGCGCGCTCCGGACCGTTTTCGCGGCGGAGAAATCAGGGCCTTGTTTGTCTTTTGAGTCTCGCAGCTTCAGCCACGGCTGCTTCAGCCGCCAGCACAGTATTAGTCAGCAGCATGGCGATGGTCATCTTCCCCACTCCGCCGGGCACGGGCGTGATATAGCTCGCTTTCTTTTCCACCGATTCGAAATGCACGTCGCCAACCAGTTTGGTTCCGGATTTCGTCTTGTCGCTTTTGATCCGGTTCATGCCCACGTCCACGACCACTGCCCCTTCCTTGACCATATCGGCAGTGATGACTTCCGCCTTGCCGACTGCGGCAATCAGGAAATCCGCCTGGCGGGTATAGATGGATATGTCGGGCGTACCCGTATGGCAAACCGTTACGGTGGCGTTCGCGTATTCCTCTTTTTGAACGAGCATGTTCATGAGGGGTTTGCCGACGATATTCGAGCGGCCGACGATGACCACATGCTTGCCCGCCGGGGACAGTCCATAGGCCTTAAGCAAAACCTGGACGCCCCACGGCGTGCAGGGTTTAAATCCCGGACGCCCCAACATCACGTTGCCAAGGCTGATGGGATGGAATCCATCCACGTCCTTTTCCGCCGCGATCAGATTAAGCAGTTTGTCCGAGGGCAAATGTGACGGCAAAGGCAATTGCAGCAGGATTCCATGCACGGATGGATCCGCGTTTTGCTTGAGCAAATGGGCCGTCAACTCGGCTTCGGAAATGGAGGCCGGCAGGCGATGGGTCCAAGCTTGGATGCCGATTTCGGTGGCATCGGCGTCTTTGGAAGCGACATAAACTTTGGAAGCGGGATCGTCCCCCACCAAGGTCACGCTGAGTCCCGGCCGGATGCCTTTTTCGGCCAGGGCGCGAATGCGCGTTTTCAGGTTTTCCCGGATATTTTCCGCAGTCTTTTTTCCGTCGAGAAGTATGGCCATAAAACCAAAAATAGTAAGCGAAGATTGTGGTGGAACGGGATAGGCTGACTTAGGACCAGCATGCCATCGAAGGCGGGGGGGAAAATTAGAGGCTCTGTCGACTTATCGCCCATTATTCTCGGACCTTGTGATCAAAGGATTAATGGACCCTTTCCAGTTCGCGCTTCCCCTCGTGCATCGTACGTAAGGTCCCGAAGTCGGGGGCATGCGCTAGTTGAAAAGAAATACCATTTTGTTGATCTAGGTTTGTAAGGCCGAGACACATGAAGCGTGCGACAGAGCCCAATTCAATCAGCCGACCGGGTCTAAAACCCGATCCAGGCTGGCATTCAGCGACCTCGCTTTCTCTTGCAACTGGTTCGATTGTTTATCGTATTCTTCGACGCGGGCCTTTAGGTCGAATAGCTCGCCCGCCAAATTCATCGCCGCCAGCACCACCACGCGGAATTTGTCCACGTTGATGCCTCCCTTGCTCATTTCGCGGATTTTATAATCCAAATATCCGGCCACCCGTTCAATGGTCTGAGGGGATTGATCGGACTTGACCTGGAAGGTCTCACCGCAAATATTCACCTTGTATGAGTTTTCCTGATTGGCCATGGACGGCTTAAGCCTCCGCGTCCGGATCGTTTCGATCCGGCTTTCTGTTTAATATACCATCAGGAAAGGGCTGTGGGCGATGCTTTGGAAGGAATTCCCCGCTTAACAGACCCTTAGGCCAGAGCGGCTTCCAAACGACCGACCATATCCCGGATGCGTTCTCCGGCCATATTGATATTATCGGATTTGCTGGATAAATCAGCCTTCAGTTCCGCTAATTCCTCGTCGCGCTCCGCTACGGTCTTTTCCAAGTTGCCGGCCTTTTCCAAGGCGTTGTGCAATTCGCTTTGCAACGATTCGCGCTCTTTCTTGAGTCCGTCTATGGTGCTCAAGGCCAGCTCCACCTTTTTTGCCAGCGCGTCGAATTGACTGAAGTCCATGATTAATCCTCCTGGGCGTATCGGCTCTGCCGCAGCACCGTGAAAAAACTAAACTCAGCGAAGCCGGATGTCATTGAATGAGTTATTTAATGACGATGCCCGGATCGGCCGCCAAAATCTCTTTTAGCCGATCCTGCGCCCGGTTGACTTCCTCGTCCGTCAATGTCTTTTCGGCATGGCGGTAAACGAAGGAATAATGCAAAGCCTTCTTGCCTTCGGAAACGCCTTGCCCGCGATAAACGCTGTTGAGGCGTACTTCTTTTAGATTCGCCGTTTTGGCTAATGGCATCAATCCCATGATTTCAGCGTGGTTACGGTTTTCGTCCACGACCAGATTGACGTCGCGCGTTACGGCCGAAAAGGCGCCGAAGGATTTGAATTTTCGGGTTTGCGGCTGGGCGCCGATGAGTCCGGTAAGCGAAATTTCCGCGACCAGGATAGGCCCCTGCAAATCGAAATGCGCTGCCACGCGCGGATGTAAAACGCCGAATGACCCAATGCGTTCCACGCCTTCCTTGGGACTCGCCGACGTTGACGTTTTAGGTGATCGCCCCAACAAGGGCGAGCCCACGGCCGTTCCGCTCAAGTGGGCATTTATCACTCCGGATTCCCGTGGATGCAAATAGGCTTCACCGGAAGGAAATGCAAATTCCAATTCCAACCGCAGAGCACGAGACAAATTTTCCAACAAACCCTTCAGATGGTAAAGCTCCACCGGAGCTGCGGCGGTAGCCTTAGCTGCGTCTTGGGTCCACAAACGCCGGTCCGGCCATTCACCCGAGAGAACGATATAAAGAAATTCCTCTTCCCAGACGCCGGGAAGCCTTTCCGATCTCTCTTCCGGATGATGGTAAAACGCCTTGGCGATTTCGAAAAATCGGCAATCACGTTCCTGGTTGTTCTGATTATGGCCCACGGCCGTCAGCAGGGATGGCAATGTGGTGGTGGGCAGAATTTCCCATTCTTCACTGAGGGGATTGCGCAAAGGAACGACGTTACGCCGCGCGTCATGGTCCGCCAAGCCGAGTTTGGCCAAAGCCTTGCGGGAAGAAAAGCGCAAATTCAAAGTTTCGTTGAGCCCTGCGTCGCGCAGGAAGTGCCGAAGCGCATGCGCCAGCTCTTCGCTGGGCGGCAGGGGCGCGAACTCAATGGGCAGCGCCGGAAGCACCGCCGGAATGGCGTTCAGATCGGTAATCCGAGCGATTTCCTCGATCAGATCCGCCTCGCGTTCCAGATCGCCACGAAAACCCGGAATGGAAAAATTCAGGGCGTCTTCCCCGTTAACCTGCACGTTACCCTGGCGGGCCAGCCCGATGGATTCCATTTGCCGGACGATGGATGCCTCGGTCACGGGAAGGCCCAGCAACTTGGTCGCGCGCGCGGGCCGGACGGCCACTTGGCGAAGCGCGGTGGGATGCTGCGCGGATGTCCGTGCAATGCGGCCCGGCGCCACTTCGCCTCCGCACCAACGGACCATCAAGGCGGCGAGATAATCGGATACCCAGGCGGTATTCAACGGATCGACCCCGCGTTCGAAACGGTAGGAAGAGTCGGAGGAAAGCCCGTGCCGTTTGCCCTGGCGGCGCACCATGGCCGGGTTGAAATATGCGACTTCCAGGAAGACGCTCGTGGTGGCAGCGCCCACTTCGGTGGATTGGCCACCCATCACGCCCGCCAATACCAGCGGGCCCTGCGCGTCCGCGATGACTAAGTCTTCCGAAGTGATTTTTCTTTCCACTCCGTCCAAAGTGGCCAGCGTCTCGCCCGCGCGGCCGCGACGGATAATCACTTGGCCGCCGGAAATCTTGTCGAGGTCGAAGGCATGGGAAGGCTGACCCAATTCCCAAAGGACGTAATTGGTCAGGTCGACAACATTGTTGATGCTGCGCTTACCGATGGATTTCAAGGCCGCGATGAGCCAGGCCGGGCTTGGGCCCACCTTCACTCCCCGGATGACGCGGCCGATGTACTGGGTGCATCCCGCCTCGTCTTCCACGGCGATGGATACCGAAGCCGACGCCTCCGCTCCGGACTCGCGCAATGTCTCCGCAGGGTAACCCAGCGGTTTCCCCAGCCAGGCGGCCAGCTCCCGCGCCACGCCCACATGGCACAGCGCGTCGGGTCGGTTAGGGGTCACGTTCAAGCTCAGCAAGGTGTCGGTCAAGCCGGGGATGGACTGCAACGGAGTGCCCGGCGCCACGGCCGGATCCAAAATCAAAATTCCGTCGTGGCTATCTCCCAAGCCCAATTCATCCTCTGCGCAAAGCATGCCGTGCGATTCCTGCCCGCGCAGTTTGGCCTTCTTGATTTTTAAGCCCGGCTGCCCGTCCTTACCCGGCAGCTCCGCGCCCAACTTGGCCAACAAAACCTTCTGGCCCTTAGCGACATTGGCCGCGCCGCAAACCACGGGAAAAACTTCCGTCCCGTCGCTCACTTTGCAAACGCTCAGCTTGTCCGCCTCGGGATGGCGTCCGCATTCCAAAACTTCCGCCGCCACCACGCCGGACAGTCCGGCGCCCTGCGTCACCACGCCCTCCACTTCCAGCCCCAGCGAGGTCAAAGCCCGCGACAATTCCGCGACCGGCGTCTCCGCGCCGACGTCGACGTATTTGCGAATCCAATTCAGGCTGACTTCCATGTGATCCTTTGTGGTCTGTGCCTTGGAGGGGTTAGGGAATAGGGGTTAGGGCGGGGGGTCACGCGAGTTGGGCGCATTTGTGCTTGATAATGGGTGAAGGCACGGGAGTCTTCTCGCTATGGGGTACACGGCATGCGACGGATGTCTCCCCCGAGTATGATCGAGCCGCCCAAATTCCACTGTGTATTGTTCTGCGAGTTACATTCGTCATTTTCTTCACCTAACCCCTAGCCCCTAATTCCTAACCCCTGTATTCATTCCCCACCCAACTCCTTCAGCCTCTGATTCAAACCGCTTCCCATTCGATTTAGAACTGCCTCAAAAACCGATTATCGTTCTTTGTCAATAAACTGATGTCCGGTATGCCGTAGCGCAGCATGGTAATTCGGTCGATGCCGAATCCGAATGCGAATCCCGTGAACTCTTCGGGGTCCCAGCCCAACTTGGCGAACACGTTGGGATCGACGCTCCCGCAGCCGCCGATTTCGATCCAGCCAGTTTGCTTGCATACGCGGCATGGGGTAACTTGCGAGCTACTGGAAGGATGGCCGGAGCCAGTGATAAATCCTTTTCCCTTGCAGAAGTAGCAGGACACGTCCATTTCGGCGGACGGTTCCGTGAACGGGAAATAGCTGGGCCGAAACCGCATGGTGGCATCGGCGCCGAACATGGAGCGGGCCCATTGGAACAACGTGCCCTTCAAATGGGCGAAGGAAATGCCGCGATCGACCACGAGGCATTCCACCTGCTGGAACATCGGCGAATGCGTGGCGTCGTTGTCGACGCGATACACGAAGCCGGGCGCGATCAGCCGCAGAGGCGGAGTTTTCCGCGACTCCATGACATGAGCTTGCACGTTGGAAGTGTGCGTGCGCAATACCACCTTGTCGTCCACGTAGAAGGTATCATGCATGTCACGGGAGGGATGGTCGGGCGGAATGTTCAGGGCTTCGAAATTGTACCAGTCATTGTCCACTTCCGGCGCCAGCGACAATTCGAAACCAAGGCCTTGGAAAAACCGGATGATTTCCTCGCGCACTTGCGTCAGCGGGTGCAGGGTCCCCAGGGGAATGCTCTGACCGGGCAGGGTCGGATCCAGAGAAGAGGCGGACAGGCTGGCCTCGATGGATGCCTCGTCAATCAAAGCTTGCAAGCCGGTCATGCGCGCCTCCGCGAGGTCGCGCAGCTCGTTCACCCGTTTGCCGAACTCCGGCCGTTGTTCCGCAGGTAATCCGCCCATGGCTCTGAGCAATCCGGAAATTTCCCCCTTCTTACCCAGGTACCGAATCTTTAATTCTTCGAATTGGCGCGCAGGGCTAAGGCCTTCCCCATCCGGATGCCCGGGCCTGCCCAATTGGCTTTCCACGGCTTGAACATCGGATTGAAATCGGGTTTTAATGGCGTCGATGGCTTGCATTCAGTTCCCTGGTTTCGGGCTGGGGAAAATATAGGAAAGGGCGTCTCGCAAAAAAGAAAAAGGCGCCGACCCGAAGGTAGGCGCCTAAGCTTTCTGTGCTGCTCGGGAGAATCGAATCCGCCATTTGCAGATTTGACTAACCAGGGCGCCGTTTGGACTAAGCCGCTAAGCACTTTGCTTAGGGCCTAAGCGCTTCGCTCAGGTCGCTTTGGCGGCTTCCACGATTTTCGCGAAGGCATTGGCGTCGGAAAGGGCCAGGTCAGCCAGGATCTTGCGATCGATGCTGATGGCGGCTTTCTTCAATCCTGAGATCAAACGGGAATAGGTAGTCCCCAATTCACGCGCGGCGGCATTGATGCGCACGGTCCACAAGCTGCGGAAAGCGGCCTTGCGATCACGGCGATGGATGGTTGCAAAGACGCGCGCCTTGTCGACGCCTTCCTTGGCCAGCTTAAGATTGGACTTGCGGCGGCCATAGAAACCTTTGGCCAGCTTCAGCACCTTTTTGCGGCGATTGCGGGATGGAACCCGGTGTGTACTTCTGGGCATTTCTCTCTCTCCTGTAAACTAAGCTGTGCGGTTTATCGTGCGAGTCGCATTGTGCGGACCCCGCGCCGAATTTACCCGCCGACTCCGAGTAGGCGCTTGATGCGCTTTTCTTCCGTGACGCCGACATAGGCGGCCTTGCCGAGGCGACGACGACGCTCAGGCTTCATCTTCGCATTGATATGGTTACGGTTGGCGCTCTTGCGCTTAACCTTGCCTTTAGCGGTGAGCTTGAAGCGCTTCTTCGCTCCGCTGTGGGTTTTCATCTTCGGCACGATATACCTTCCTTCCAAACTCTGTAAACTTTTCCGGGCCCGTTGCTGAAGCGGACCGCGACCCTAGACCCTAATAGACCAAGACCAGGGCCTAAACTATCCGGCTACGGCGTCGGAAGTTTCGGCATCGGATTCGGAATCATCTTCCTCATCCGCGTCTTCCACCTCTTCAACCGCACTTGTCGAAACCGCGCCTTCCACACCGGCCGCTCCCGCTGGTTTAGCGGCGGCGGGAGCTTTGGGCTTCGCAGGCACATGATGCTTGACCGGCGCGAAGATGGTGGTCACATTGCGGCCCTCTTGTATGGAGCCCGTTTCCGCCAATCCCACTCCGACCAAATCCACTGTCATTTTCTTGAGCCACCGGGAACCAAATTCCATGTGGGCCATTTCACGACCGCGGAAAACCACCGTCGCCTTGACCTTGAATCCCTTTTCCAGGAACTCTTTTGCCTGAACGAGGCGGTAATTATAGTCATTTTCTCCCGTTTTGGGATGAAACTTGATCTCCTTGACCTTAATGATGTGCTGTTTGGCCTTGGACGCCTTGGCTTTTTTGGAAATTTCGTATTTGTACTTGCCGAAATCCATGATTCGGCAAACCGGCGGCTGCGCCGTGGGAGAGACCTCGACCAAATCTAAGCTGCGCTCTTTGGCTTTTTCCAAAGCCGCGGGCACGGTCAGAACCCCTAATTGCTTCCCATCGGCGTCGATGACACGGACTTCGTACGTGCGGATATGTTCATTGATGCGGATGGTTTCTTTAGGTGCGCTGAAAAAAGGTCTTCTCTGCAATCTCTGCCTTTCGTGAATCGATGTCTCAGGCTGGGCCGAACGCAATGTTCGGATGGGCCGGGTCCCGCCAAAGCATAACGCCCCAACGGAAAATACGCCAGAGCCAGGTTAAGCCCGGGACGAAACCTCAAATTTAAATTTTTCTAGGGCCTCGTCTAAGGAAAAAGTACCCAAGTCCCCGATTTTACGCTTCCGGAGCGAGATTTTGCCGGATTGCTGCTCTTTCTCGCCCAAAATGACCAAGTAAGGGACCTTTTCCCGTTCCCCTTCGCGAATTTTAAAGCCGATTTTGTCGTTGCGACCGTCGACTTCGCTCTGGAATCCCGCGTCCAAGAGCTTGTTATTGATTTCGTGGCTGAGTTCCAAATACTTTTCCGATACCGGCAGCACCCGGATTTGCTGCGGATTAATCCACATGGGCAAATCGCCCGCGAAGTTCTCGATGAGGATTCCGATGAAGCGCTCCAGCGATCCGAAAACGGCGCGATGCAACATGACCGGTGGATGCTTGCTGCCGTCGGAGGCGACGTATTCCGCGCCCAGGCGATCGGCGGTATTGAAGTCGACCTGGATGGTTCCGCATTGCCAATGGCGGCCCAGAGAATCGAGCAAGGTGAATTCCAATTTGGGGCCGTAAAAAGCGCCTTCACCAGGATTCATGGTGTACGCGAGGCTAGCGCGCCCACAGGCGACTTTCAAAGCCTCCTCCGCCTTGGTCCACACTTCGTCGCTGCCGACCCGCTTCTCGGGACGATCGGCCAACTTGACCAAGACTTCGCTGAATCCGAAATCGGCGTACACGTCCTGCAACAGCTTGCAGAAATCCGCCACTTCGTCGGCGATTTGATCCACGGTGCAGAAAATATGGGCGTCGTCCTGCGTGAAGCCGCGCACGCGCATGAGGCCGTGCATGACGCCCGCCAGCTCATTGCGATGGCATTTGCCGAATTCCGCTATGCGGACGGGAAGATCGCGGAAAGATTTGATGCCTTGCTTGAATATCTCGACATGGCATGGGCAATTCATGGGCTTGATCACGAATTCGCGGTTTTCGCTTTCCGTGAAAAACATGAGCGCGGAATAATTCTCGACGTGCCCGGATTTGACGTAAAGGTTTTTCTCGACCACTTCCGGCGTGCGGACTTCGAGGTAACCTCGGCGTGACAGCTTGGCGCGGATGTATTCCATCAGATTCGAATACAGCTTCCAACCACGCGCATGCCAAAACACCATGCCGGGCGATCCTTCTTCCAGATGGAAATAGCCGAGTTCTTTTCCCAGCTTGCGATGATCGCGGCGCTTCGCTTCTTCCAATTGGAATAAATGTTTTTCCAGATCGTCCTTGGAAAGAAATGCCGTGGCGTAAATGCGCTGCAGCATCGGACGTTTCTCGTCGCCGCGCCAATATGCGCCCGCGACGGAGAGCAGTTTGAAATGTCCGAGCTTGCCGGTGGAGGGCACATGCGGCCCGCGGCACAAATCCGAGAACGACCCGTGCGTGTAAAAGCTGACAGTGTCATCCGTCCACTCTTGCATCATCTCGACCTTATAAGGCTCTTGATGGTCGGCTTCCTGGAAATAGGCAATGGCGTCAACGCGTGATTTTTCCGTGCGGACGACGGGAAAATCTTTCTTGGCCAACTCGCGCATTTTCTCTTCGAGGGCGGGAAAATCTTCCGGCGAGAATTTATGCTTCGAGTCGAAATCATAATAGAAGCCGTTGTCGATGACGGGGCCGATGGTGAGTAGTGTACCGGGAAACAATTCGCTGACGGCCATGGCCATGAGATGGGCCGTGGAATGGCGTACGATTTCCAGGGACTCCGGACTTTGCGCCGTGAAAACGCGCAGGCTTCCGCTTTGGGTCAATATGCGGGACAAATCCATTTGTTGGCCTTCGAACAGAGCCGCGATGGCGCTTTTGGCCAGGCCCGGTCCGATGCGCTTCACAACGTCCATAATGGTCGTTCCCGATTCGACTTCGAGTACGTTTCCGTTGGGCAGGGAAATGGAAATGTTGGCCAAGATTCCGTCCTTTATCCTAATAAAATCCGCATAAAATCAGCCCTGAAATTAGGAAAGCCGGGGAAGGATGGCAAAAAGGAGTTGGGAAACTGGACGATGCAGGACTCGAACCTGCGACCCCTACCATGTCAAGGTAATACTCTAACCAGCTGAGCTAATCGTCCAGTATTCACGAATCCCGGCAACCGTGGTGGGAAGCCGGGGCCGAAAATCTAGAACGCAGCCACGCTTCTGTCAATCCGTGGGACCGAGAAGTGCGCCGACCTTGGGCTGAATGGGAGCAGGGTCCATTATTTTTGAATTGTAGGACACGCAAATCACACTCGATAGCAGGCGCAGACAATGGCCTCGGACCCGAGGCAAGGCCCTCGGGGTCGATGGCGGGAAGTGGGTAAAAAAAGTGGGTCCGGAAACCCGCGTGATTCCGGACCCGGGGGAATCAGAACAGGTCGTGCGCTAGACAGGTCGGCACGGCCGTCATGATATCCCGCATCATTTGATCCAGGTTGATATTGCGTTCACGGCTGTTGTTGAATTCCGTTTGGTAAGCCGGTTTGTGGAATTAGACAACTAGGAGGCGCGAGTTGTATACAGGCGAAAAATCATTCCGCTTTTATTTGTGAACGGAATTTTTCTTTCCAAGGTTACGGAAAAAAACGCATCTACAATCCCCTGTGCGGTTATTAATAGATTTCCCTCTCACCGGGGCGCTAACCGCCTGACTGGAAAATCATGGGCAAAGCACTCTTCATTACCGGAACCGGGACTGACGTCGGAAAATCAGCGGCGAGTTTGGCGATTCTTCTCTGGGCAAGCCAAAAGGGATTGCGCTCCGCTTACTATAAGCCCGTACAGTGCGGGACCTTCCCCTTCGGCACACCTTCACAAGCCTTTGGGGACGCGGACTGGATTCGCAATTGGGTCGACCCGGAAACGTCCACTCGTGTTACCTACAAATTTACCAAACCCGTTTCACCGCATTTGGCCGCTGAGAGCGATGGTAAACCGATTGAACTGGAATTGATCGAAAGGGAATTGGATTCACTGCGCCGGGCGAATGATTTATTGATCGTCGAGGGAGCCGGCGGCGCGGCGGTTCCGTTGAATCGGGAGGGTGTTAGTCTGGCAACCTTGGCCGCGCGGAAGTCGATATACAGTTTGATAGTCTGCGCGCCGGGATTGGGTACTTTGCATCACACGCTATCCACCATGGCTTTCCTAAAGGCGGTGAATGCGCCCATGGCCGGATTCGCATTCTGCCATCGTGACGCCGTGGTTCCGGAAACCTGCGCAGACAACATCCGCACCTTGCAGGCCTTAACGCGACTGCCGTTTTTCGGTGAACTGCCGTACGACCCGGGTTTGGCCTCCGGCGACGAAGGTTTTCGTAATCGAGTCGCCTCTTGGTACGCGCCAATGGCTGAGGCATTGGATACTTGGTGGAATCAAGGTTCGCCGTGAACATCTTCTCCCAAGCCTTGCAAGAACTGAATCGACGGAACCAACGGCGCGAGCGTTCCGCGTGGGAAGGCCTGCCGTCCAAACATGTGGTAGCCGATGGAAAAACTTTTCTGAATCTCAGCAGCAATGATTATTTGGGCATGTCCAGGCATCCCAAGGTACAAGCGGCAGCCGCTGAAGCCGCGCTTAAGCACGGAGCGGGCGCGGGTGGATCTCGATTATTAGGTGGCGGATTACGCCTGCACGAAGAATTGGAAAACCGAATCCAGTCGCTGCGACCCTTGGGCGGAACCTTGCTATTCAATACCGGCTTCATGGCGAACCTGGGGGTTATCCAATCCCTGGGAGAAGTATTGGGGCCCGTCTTCAGTGATAAATTGAACCACGCCAGCGTGGCGGAAGGGTTGCGCCTTTTCCCGGGACGATTCCACCGCTATCGGCATGGCGACATGGCGCATTTGGAAGCTCTGTTGCAAAAGCATTTGCGCACGGCCGAGAATTCCGCTGAGACCAGCCAGAAAGGCGGGCTTGATCGGGAAGGCGGTAAACCGGCTTCCCTTTTGCCGGGAATGGTTTGCAGCGAAACGTTGTTCAGCATGGACGGGGATTTCGCTCCGTTGGAAGCGCTGCTGGAACTTCAGTCGCGTTATGGATTTTATCTCTATTTGGATGAGGCGCATTCGACTGGAGTTTATCCCGACCTGGTTGATTCCGCCGTGCGCGCCGGGAGTAACTTGGGTGTTACCCGAGACAAGATAATCATCATGGGAACTTTCGGAAAAGCCTATGGCGGCTTCGGGGCTTATGTCAGCGGGCCGGTGGATTTGATGGAGTACCTGGTCAACACGGCGCGCAGTTTCATATTCAGCACGGCCCTGCCCCCGGCCGTGGTTGCGGGCGATTTAGCGGCACTGGACGCTGTCGCATCCGAACCCTGGCGCCGCGAACGCTTGGAGGAACTCGCCACTCTGGCCCGGCGGCTGTTCGCCGCAGAGGGCTTACCTGTCATCCCCGGAACGAGTCATATCATCCCCGTTCTCGCGGGCACCAGCGAGCGCGCTTTACGGCTTTCCTCAAAATTGCGGGCCGCAGGATTTTTAGCCCCGGCTATCCGTCCGCCCACGGTTCCTGAGGGCCAAGCGCGTCTGCGCCTTAGTTTGAATTGTGAAATGACCATGGAGGAAATTCGCGCTTTGGCGAAATTCTTATCCACCGCATGGGTCGAAATGCAAGGCGATGTTCATGCATGAACCCGTTTATTGGATCGGCGGATGGGCATCCAATCTTGCTTGTTGGCGGCCACAGTTGGAAGCGCTGTACCCGGGCCATGAACACACTTTCTGGGATGTGCATTCCTTCTTGGACGAACCCGGGCTTTTGAAAACCGCGGTGGAATCCATTTCCGGTGGAGGCACTTTGGTGGCTTGGTCACTGGGTAGCCTGGTTTTGCACCGCGCCATGATTGCAGAGGGCTTGCGCCCCAAATACCGGTTGCTATCCGTCTCCCCGATTTTCGATTTTTGCCGGCCACCCAGTCCCTGGCCCCAAGCGGCCCTGTCCCGCATGATGCGCCGTTTGGATCGAGCTCGCGAATCCGTGTTGAGTGAATTTTGGCAACAGGTTATCGGGACGTCCCTAGTATCACCTGAAATTTCGGATGCGTGGATTCGGCAGTCTGAACACTACACTTTACATTCCCTGCTGACGGGCTTGAATGCACTCGCCGATTGCAAGCTAGATTATCCTAGTCTCCCCGCGATTCCGGGCCACCGTTTCCTGGCGAGTAAACTGGATCCGTTGTCGCCCACCGAAGCAGATCTGCTTTCATCCCCAGCTTGGATTGAATACCCATGCGGACATTTGCCTTTTTTCGATTTTCCGAAATTATTCGGGACCTGCCTTAAGTAACCTGAATGAGCGACCCGTCCTTGCCGTTCCACGCCTTACGATTCAACCGCGCAGCCGGCTCATACGAAAAGTACGCCCAGGTGCAAGAGTCGATGGCGAATACCTTATCCCAATTTAAGGGTTGGCCGGAATTCGACGGCCATTTTAAGGGCGATGGATTACGTATTCTGGAAATGGGTTGCGGCACGGGTCTGCTTACGCGGAAATTACTGGCCCGCTTCCCGGATGCGGCAATGGCGGCTACCGATATCGCCCCGGCCATGTTGGAAGTTGCTCGCGCATCGATGTCGGCGTCAATGACTAACGGGACGCAATTCTTTTTAATCGACGCCTCAGGCCAGGCAGACTCTCCCGATGCGATCCGCAAGCTGGCGCCGTTCCACCTCGCCGCCAGCAATGCCCTGGTGCAATGGTTTCCGGATTTAACCAGCCATTTCCGCCGCGTCCATTCACTCCTGTCGGAAACGGGCCAGTACTGGTTATCCGGTTTCTCAGACGACAATTTTCCTGAATTGAACGCGATTCTACGCGACCCGCCGTTTGCCTACTCGGGTTTTCCCGGCCATGGTCTGGATGCAGTCGCTGAGGCCGCTCGCGCGGCGGGTTTCTCCGTGGCCTACCTGGAGTCGGAAACATTGCCCGTCACCTATCCTTCCACGGAAGCCCTGTTGGGAGCCATTCGTGGATTGGGCGCCTCCCGCCGTCCGGAAAAAAAATTGACCCGATCCAACTTGGAAACATTGGTGTTACGGTACCAGGAACGCTACTCCACCCAATCCGGAGTCTATGCGACTTGGAGGCCGTGGTTCGCCGCGCTGCGGAAAACGTGATTGGCAAGGAAATTAATGCGCCGGGGGGCCGCGCCGCCCCCAGACGTTCAGCCGTTCAGCCCTGGGGTTGGCGCAAATGGCTGTCCAGGATGGCGCTCTCCCCGGACTTCAACAATTGATCGAAGTAGGCGATGGTTTTGATCAGGCCCTCGCGCAACGCGATTTTCGGTTCCCAGCCTAACTTAGCCTTGGCCAAGGAAATATCCGGCTGGCGTTGCTTGGGATCGTCGCTGGGCAATGGCTTCGCGACGATTTTGCTTTTGCTGCCCGTAAGCGCAATCACCTGCTCCGCAAGTTCCCGTATGGTAAACTCGTTCGGGTTCCCGATGTTCACCGGTCCCACCAAATCCGGGTGTTCCATCAGGCGGACCATGCCTTCCAACAAGTCGGAGACATAGCAAAACGATCGAGTTTGGCTGCCATCGCCGTAAATCGTGATGTCCTTGCCGCTCAGCGCCTGTACGATGAAATTGCTTACCACGCGCCCGTCGTTGGGGTGCATTTTGGGCCCGTAGGTATTGAAAATCCGGATGACGCGGATGTCCACCTTGTTCTGCCGCTGGTAGTCGAAAAAAAGCGTCTCCGCGACACGCTTGCCTTCGTCGTAACAAGACCGTAGTCCGATGGGGTTCACGTGGCCCCAATACCCCTCGCGCTGGGGGTGTTGTTCCGGATCACCATATACCTCGCTGGTGGAAGCTTGCAAAATTCGGGCTTTGACGCGCTTGGCCAAACCCAGCATATTGATGGCGCCCATTACGCTGGTCTTGATGGTCTTGACGGGATTGTATTGGTAATGCACGGGTGAAGCCGGGCAAGCCAAGTTATAGATCTGATCCACTTCCAGGAACAACGGCATGGTGACATCGTGCCGGATCAACTCAAAATTGCCGCGCGCGCGCAGAGCCTCGACATTGTGTTTGGAGCCGGTGAAAAAATTGTCCATGCAGACCACGTCGTGGCCCTTGTCCAATAGCTTTTCGCAAAGATGGGAGCCGAGAAACCCCGCTCCGCCCGTGACTAGGATTCTTTTCATTTTGAACGCAGGCCTTTCTTTTCTATTCCAACCAGCAGATGATGAATGCCGATGAGCGTGAGATCCGGCTCAATGACGCGGATTGCCTTGGATCTTCCGGAAAGCAATGGCGCCAAGCCTCCCGTGGCGATCACCGACGGCTTTTTCATTTTCCGTTCCGCGATGACGGCCTTCAACAGGTATTCCAATTGCCCCAAGGTGCCGTGCAACATGCCGATGCGCAGGGCGTCGTCCGTGGTCTTGCCGATGACCGTGTCGGTCCAACGCAATTCCACCTCGGAAAGTTTTGCCGCGCTCGCAGCCAAACTACGGATGGAAGTTTGGATGCCGGGGCAAATGATGCCGCCCCAATAGGTATTGGCGCCGAAAATGTCGAAGGTCGTGGCGGTGCCCAAATCGATAATCACGCCCTCGCTATGACCCAGCGCCTGCGCACCTAAAACGTTGGCTAACCGATCGGCCCCAATCTGCCTGGGAATTTCATAATCCAGTTTCAGGCCCAGGCAATTCTTATAGTCCAGGATTTCCGGCGGCGATCCGAAAACGCCTTCCAAAGCCCGGGCCCAATTATCGTCCTGAGCGGGGACCACCGACGCCATTGCCGATACGCTGATTGCGCTGCGCTCCGCGTCCGTACGCACCAGTCCATTCAACCACAAGCTGATCTCGTCGACCGTGGTATCCTTGCGCGTGGCAAGGCGCCAGCGATGGAGGATTTTCCCGCCACCGAACAAGCCGATCACGGTATTGGTGTTGCCGATGTCCACGGCGAGCCGCAAACCGCCGTTTCCCGGTTTATTCGATTTAGCCGCCATGCGCAGCGCCTTTGATGTCCATGCTGATGTCCAGGGCCTTGACGCTATGAGTTAGTGCGCCGACGGAGATGAAATCCAAACCGAAGTCGCGCAACCGCACGAGGCGTTGTAAATCCATATTGCCGCTGGCTTCGAGTTTGATCGAGGGAGCGCGCGCGCGCGTCAAAGCTATCGCCCGGCGCAGGGTTTCATCGTCCATATTGTCCAAGAGGATAACATCCACCTTGGCGTCCAAGAGGGTTTGCAACTCTTTCATGGA
This sequence comes from Fibrobacteria bacterium, assembly GCA_017881725.1. Classification (GTDB taxonomy): domain Bacteria; phylum Fibrobacterota; class Fibrobacteria; order UBA11236; family UBA11236; genus Chersky-265. The sequence goes on along the minus strand of JADGQO010000092.1, from coordinate 27,663 downwards.
TCGTACTTCCGCCTCGACTAGGTAACGTCCGTGATACTCCGAATCGATGCGATCCACCGCCGCGCGCACGGAACCCGCGGCCTCGGCATGGTTGTCCTTGACCAGCACCCGATCATAAAGTCCCATGCGATGATTGACGCCTCCCCCGACGGCCACGGCGTATTTGTCCAAATGCCGAAATCCCGGAAGGGTTTTCCGCGTGTCCAAAAGCTGCGTCCGGCTGCCCGCCAACGCTTCCATGAAGGCCCTGGTGACGGTGGCGATGCCGGAAAGCCTTTGCATGAAGTTCAATAAGGTGCGCTCGCATATCAGCAGCCCTCGCAGGGGCCCTTCCATTTCCATGAGCACGGTTCCCGCCTGGACTTGGGCGCCTTCCGAAACTTTGGCCCTGATGTTTACTTCCAAACCGCGGAATCGGAAAATTTTTTCCGCCAATGGCATTCCCGCCACGACGCCCGCCTGTTTGCACAGAAGCAACGCGACGCCGCGCGCCGCTTCGGAAATAGTCGCCAGGGAGGTCACATCGCCGCTCCCTTCATCTTCCCTGAACGCCAACGGAAGTAAATCCTCCAAGGCCGCGCTCGGGAACTCCGGGAGAGAAGTAGGTGGAAGGCATTCGGGCATTGCGGTAGGAAAGGTAAAATTAACCGGCTTCACCTTCATCCCGGGACAAACCAAGGAAGGGAATGCCGGAGACGTCGCAAACCGCCTTCAACTCCGCATCGAACGCAGCGCCGAAAATATCATGCATGCGATGAATTTTGCCCGCCCGGGTAACGAACTCCACGAAAGGGTAGAACTCGGGATAGGTCGTTAAAAAGCCTTTGCGCTGCTCGCTTTCCTCGACGTGCCGGATTTCCGCGATGTCGGAAAAGGGTAACTCCAAGGCAAAGGTCTCCACGACGTTCTCTGAAAATCGGAATGATTTCTCGCCGACCTCGATGCGCAGATTCCATTTCGGGGCGAACCAAAATATGGCGGCGGCCGGAAGCAAGAATGCGGCTCCGGCCATGAGATTGACCATGCAGAGCATCAAACCGCAGAACAGGAACACCCAGCCCATGATATAGCGGGAGAAATGACGCCCTTGCTGGGGAACGAATACGCGGGCGTTTGGAGGGGAAGTTTTCAGTTGGATGGCCGCTGCCTATTTAAGTTTTTTCATTTCGCCGTCCACCATGTCGCGGTTTTTCCGCACCTTGGGACTTACGGATACATCCGGAAAATAAAATAGGCAACTATCCAATTCGGAAGCTGTCTTTTTCAATAGCGTCCGACGAGCCGAATCCACTGTAGCCTTTTTAAAATCCTTGAAGGTATTGGCGGCAGCCTTTCGTTTTTCCTCGCAAAAGCGATCCCCGATTTGGTTTTTCTTATCCTTGACCCAGGCTTGATCGCCAGCAGAATCCAGAATCTTCAAGGCCGCGAGATATTTCCCTTGGGACGCCAAAGTATCGCTCTGCGCGGCCAGAGCGTTGGACTCGGGGCTTAGGCTCGATGCCCCGGTTCCTGCGGGACCCGATGCGGCTCCCGTCGGAGAACCACCGGGTGCGCCGGCTCCCGAACTGGTGGCGGAACCAGGGGCGGATCCGGTATTCGCCGCGCCGCCCGCGCCATCCTTGCCATTATCTGCGGAGACGTCCGGGGGCACGGTTTGGGCCATGGAAACGCTGGTCAAACGGCCCGCCTTCTTATCCCGCTCCCAGGCGCGATTCGCGAGCTTCTTCAATTCCCGTTGGATTTTAATGTCCGGAATTTGTTCCAGCAGAGTCTTCACCTGCCGACCGATTTCGTCATGGGAAATATCGGCCGCGTAGCTCTCGTTCACATCCTTGAGTTTTTTCTTCAACGTATCGGGCAGGGTCGATTGCAAGGCATCCGACAAAGTAAGCCCCCATTGGGCTTCTTCCATGGCCAGATTGACGGCGGGTTTGCTCGACGCGATTTCCTTCCAGCGCGCCCGGGCCTTGTCCCAATCGCCGCCGCGCGCATCCTTGTCCGCAGCCTGCGATGCGGATTTGATCACCTCCTGCAAGGAAAGCTTGTCCTCGTTGGTAATTGTGTAAACTCGTTCGCCCGGTTCCTGTGGTTTCAGTCCCCCATGCCGCAACGCCGTCTCCAACCTGTCGTAGGCGGCGCGGCTTTTTTTCAAGGTTTCCTTGTCCAGCGATTTGGGATCGGGATTCCGCAAAAGCAGCATTCGGTAACCAAGCAGAAGATCGAGTATCGCCGCGTCATCGGGGGTTTTGACCGCCTTGGCCAAATCCGAGATGTCGCCGCTTTCTTCCACCTTGACGGCCGGAGTTTTAGAACTTGCCGGCCCTCCTTCGCCTTTTTTCCCACCGAGGGTCGCGCAATCCTGCAGCAAAAGTCCCACCAGGATCAATCCCGTAACCTGCCAGTTACCCCGGTTCCCGCTCCTCGCGATTTTCCTCATCATGCTCGCCCTCCGCGCTCTCACGCGCGCCCGCATTCGCGTCCAGTCGGTTTCCGCCGGTTTCGGACGTTCACCGCCATTGTCCCATATTTCCGGATACCCGCGCACGCCCGCTTACTCTTCCCGGATCAACAAGGTAGTGGTCGGCCCGACATCGCCGCCCGCAGCCCCACCCGCGATTTCATCCGACAAGTCTTCGGTATAGGTTCCCGCCTGGGCCTTCATGGCTTGTTCGTCGGCGCCTGCCACGGGCAGTCCCGTGCGCTTGGAGACTTGGTAACGCACGTATTTTTCCTGTTGGAACAAAGGCGCCAACCCGGTCGTTTGGATTTCCAGGTCCAGTAGATCGATATGATCCGAAAATGCGTCGATTTCGGCGATGGCGCGCGCTTCGGCGATCCAGGCCGGAATGGCCACGGCGCTTCCCGTACCCTTGAATCCATGGCGCAACATGGAGACGTTGTCGTCGAAACCCACGTAGTTGCCGATGGCGTAACCGCTCTGGCTGTCGAAGCCCTTGTTCTGGCCTTTCGGCGCGGCGATGAAGCCCAAGAAAGCGCCGTTGCGATAATCATTGGTCGTTCCGGTTTTTCCATAGGCGGGCAAAGGCAGTTCCGCCGTACCCTTGTCGCCCATCGGCACTTTCAACTCACGCCCGATTTGCTGGCCCGTTCCACCTTTCACCACCGAAGCCAAAATCGCTTCGATGCCGAATCGAGTCCTTTCGGATATCACTTTTTCCGGAGAAACGTAATCCTCGAAGATCGGCGTACCGTCATTGCGGCAAATCTTTTCGATGAATAATTGTTTGTCACCGAATTTGGTTTTGTAAGTGTTCCCGTCCTTCAAAGCCTGATAAGCATTCACCGCTTCACCCAAGGTAATGACGTTGACTCCCAAGGGATAGGAAATGACCGGATCCAGCGGAGAGGTAAGCCCGAGTTTTCGACTGAACCAGACGATATATCGCAAGGCCGCCAAAGCCCGGAAGTCTTGGGACGCGTAAAGATTTTCCTTGGTGTAACCCGGAGAGTCCTCGCTGCTCCGCGCATCCAATTTGGATTGCAACCTCTTCAAGGTCGCAATGCCCACTTCGCCTTCCACCAGGGCCGAGTCCCCGCCCAGCCAGGGCTCCGGCTCCGCGATGGGCGTCCAACTGCTGTCGGGCCGATCCTTGAAAATCCCCACGGCGCCGCCGCCGTTGCGGGCAATGGTGAAGTGCAGGCCGTTGTTGGCCCGATTTTCCCATGCGCGGGCTTCGGAGTAATAGGCCAGGAAGGTGCGTCCGAGGATCCGGAAGCGCAATACATCTTCCTTATCGCTGGACCCGGCGTATTTCTGTTGTTCCTTGGCGTAACCCAGGCCATAGGGCAAGGTCTTCAATTCCTCCGACTCGGCAACCTTGCCTTCGAAAGTCAGATCGATGGACAAATCGTTCAATTCTTTCTGGTACAGGATCTCGCGGGCCCGGTCCTGATTCAGCACCAATCCCAGCGAGTCGCGCACGAAAATCTCGAACTCCCCCTGCATGTTGAAGTTTTCGGGTGAAAAGCCAACTTCCCTTCCGATTTCCCAGAAGCGCGCGAAAGGCGTTTTATCGAAGAGATGAAACAGCAAAAAAATACTCGCGATATTTTCCGATCGGCGGCCCGCCCAGGCCATGCTGACGGTGTCCTCGGGAGAATGATCCGGTTTCGGGAAATAAAACACATTGCCCATGCGGAACAGTTGCCGGAAATTCAGCAATGCGTCCAGCGGCTTCCAACCCAATTCCAGCGCGGCGGCGTAAACCAGCGGCTTGAATCCCGAACCGAATTGGCGGCGGCCTTGGTTCACGCGATCGTAACCGGTGTTTTCGAATCCACCCACATTGGCCAGTACGCGCCCCTCGCGCAAAACTTGGGCGGCGCCCTGAACTTCCGGATGTTGGGCGATTTCCAATTCCACCGGGCCCGGCGGGGCCTTACCGTCCTTCACGTAGCGGTAGGGATAGGCGCAAAGAATCGGTCGGCCCACGGCGAAGTCCTTGCGGAAAATTTCCAGTCGCTGCGCCTGGGTGGGAAGGTCCGGACTTCCGGATTCATGCCAATTCCAATTGCGCAGGAATTTTTCCACCGCCCCGGGTGGAATGACCGCCTTGGCCGTCCCGAAAGAAATTTCCAGGGTCGGCAAAGTTCCGTCTTTTTTAGGCGGAGGCGAACTGACGATGCGGCCGGTGTAAAATTGTCCCGGCGTAAATCCGTTCACCAATGAGATTTGCGTGTCCTTGGGAGGATGGTATCCGCGCAGGATCAAGTCAACCCGGGAAAGATTGGCGTAGGTCGCATACTCGGTAGCCCTTTGGACATTGGCGTCGAGCGTGGTATAGATTTGCAGGCCGTCGGTCATGAAATCATCGATGTCGTTTTTATCCAGCACCGCCTGCATGGATTGGGATTCTAGGATTTTTTTCACTTTCACCATGTTGGTGGACAGGGAGAATCGGAAAGCCCCGCGATGGAATTCAAGCTTCTGATGAACGGCTTCGGCGTATTGCGCCTGGGTGATTTTCCCGTCGCTGTAAAGCTGTTTCAATACGTAACCGACGCGATACTGGGCCCGGCGCAAGGCGAGTTCCTTCTTTTCGGCCGTTTCCTGGATAAAAGGATTATACTGGTTCGGGCCTTTCACCGATCCTGCGATGAAAGCGCATTCCAGCAAATTCAACTCAGACAAATCCTTATTGAAAAAATACCGGGCCGCAATGCGGACCCCATGGCCGTTGCCCGAAACGAAAAATTGATTCAGATAGAATTCCAGGATTTCCTGCTTGGTGAAATTCCTTTCGAGGCGGTAGGCATTTATCAATTCCTGGAATTTTCCACCCAAGGTCCGGCCGCGCCGATTAAACAAATTTTTCGCTGTTTGCTGGGTCAACGTGCTGCCGCCGCGCTTGACGCTCATCGATTTCAGGTTGTCGAACATGGCATGGGCCAAGGCTTTGGGGTCGATTCCCTTATGCGTGAAAAAATTATGGTCTTCCGCCGCGACGAGGGATTGGACGATGCGAGGCGGAATGGAATCGTAAGGCACGTAATCCCGGTGGGCCCCTTCGAAGAAAGTTCCCACCTTGGTTTTGCCGTCCGAAAAATACACCGTGCTTTCCTTGGATAGGATTTGCATGATGCCTTCGCGTGTAAAGGTATTCCCCGGATTTTGGCGGACGGCTAAAAAGAAGGCTCCGACGCCGGCCAACGCGGCCACGACGCCAAGTCCCAGGCCGCCCAGAATCAGCCACTTTAGTGTTCGGAGCAGCCTCATTCCGATGCCACAAATAGCAATTTTTGTTATAGTTAGCACCTTTGTTAAGCCGCCGGGAGCAGCCGGGGAATTTCGTTTTCAGAAATCTCCTAGCCGCATCCGGCACCGACCGATGGTTGCCGTTTTTTTTGACGGGATTCCGACGGAAGGAGGGGTGGCCGAGTGGCTTAAGGCGACGGTTTGCTAAATCGTTGTACTGTTACAGGTACCGGGGGTTCGAATCCCCCCTCCTCCGCCGTACGGGACCTGTGCCGCGCCGCACGGGTAATCGGATCCGGGTACGAAGCCCTGAAAACGGGTAAACCGCCGCTCGGGACAAGCCCAGCGCCCGTGTCGAAATGGAGTCTTCGGCAATGCACCACCCCGAAAAAACCACCATCTAACACAACTTAAAACACAACCTAAACCTGATCGAAAAAATACCGCTTATGACCTCATCCGCCCCCCGCGTTCGCGTCCGCTTCGCTCCTAGCCCCACGGGTTATCTCCACGTCGGAGGAGCGCGCACAGCCATCTTCAACTGGCTTTTCGCCAAGCATATGGGCGGGGACTTCCTGCTTCGCATCGAGGATACGGATCAAACCCGGTATGACGAAAAGGCGCTCGTCGAATTGATGGCCGACTTGAAATGGCTTGGTCTGCAATGGGTAGAAGGGCCGGAAGTGGGCGGACCGCATGCGCCTTATTTCCAATCGCAGCGGCTGCCCATGTACCAGGCGGCGGCCAAAACCCTGGTGGCGGGCGGCCATGCCTATCCTTGCTTTTGCACCACGGAACGCATGGACGAATTGCGCGAAACGCAGAAGCGCAACAATTTGCCGACCTGCTATGATCGCCGGTGCCGGACCCTTCCTCCGGAAACAGCCCAGGAGCGCATCGCTGCGGGCGAAAAATATACCATCCGATTGAAAGTGCCCTTCCAGGGCAATACGGTGTTCAAGGATTTCCTGCGCGGCACCATCGACTACCAGAATCGCATCCTGGACGATATGGTTCTGCTCAAGACCGACGGCTTCCCGACCTACCATCTGGCCAACGTCGTGGACGACCATGACATGCGCATTACGCACGTGATGCGCGGCGACGAATGGATTCCCAGCACGCCGCGACACGTCATCATGTACAACGCTTTCGGATGGGAACCGCCGACTTTCGTGCATTTGCCCGTCATCCTTTCGCCCGATGGCGGTAAGCTCAGCAAGCGCAAGGGCGCGGCTTCCGTCGGCGACTACCGCGACCTTGGGTATTTGCCCGAAACCATGGTAAATTTTCTGTCCCTCCTGGGATGGGCGCCCGGCGACGATCAGGAGTTCATGGAAATGGACAAGCTGGTCGAACTCTTCAACATCGAGAAAATCAACGCCAAAAGCGCCGTGTTCGACGAGAAAAAATTGGAATGGCTGAACGGCCAATACTTCCTGCGGCGCAGCGTGGAATATTTCCTGCCCTTGGTCAAACCCATGTGGGCGGCTGCGGGCATCGACCCCAACGCCTTCTCCGACGACTATTTCCGGACCGCCATTTCCCTACTCAAGGACCGCTCCAAGCGCTTGCCGGATTTCGTGGCCTATGGCATGTACTTTTTCCGTGAGCCGGAAACATTCGACGAAAAATCCTCCAAAAAACATTTCGGTCCGGGATCGGAAAAACTTCTCAACACCTTGCGCGAGGCGTTGGAGTCCGCCCCTGATTTTGAAACCGGTACTTTGGAAACCTTGTACAAGGCGACTGCCGAGTCCCTGGGCATCAAGGGCGGCGATTTGATTCATCCCACCCGCCTGGCGGTTTCCGGATTGCCGTTCGGACCCGGATTGTTCGAGTTGATGCATGCGCTGGGCCGAGAGGCCGTGGTGCGCCGTCTGCGTTTCGCCGCCGACGCGATTGCGAATGGGCAAGTCCGCACCGCCGTAACCGCCTGAACCCCCATTCCTCACCGCCTTCGTTTCGAAATTTTGGAGTCGAGACACTAGGGCATACGATGACCGCCGATTCCGCTACAGTGAAAATCGCGCGGTCTACCCCATTGGAATTCGCCCATGGGTGACGAGACGAGTCCGAAAATCGCGGCGTCCCTCCGCCTCCAGCGTAACGTCCAAGCTACCTTGCCTTCCGCCGATCGCCGCCTGCCCCCGCTGAACAATAAAACCGCGAAAATTCATCGCCTCGTCAAGCTTTTGACCGATCACGCCGAAGGCCTTACCATCCGACACATCTCTTCCCTATTGAGCGTGGATGAACGGACCGTGAAACGGTATCTGGCGGAGCTGCGACGGTTGAAGTTCGATTTGGATTCGGAAGCCACCCAGGGCCGCATGTCCTTGTATCGGATAAAAAATTCAGCCAACGCCAAGGAGCGGTTTTTACCCGCGCTCAAAAAATTGAAGGCGGAACTGCTCGCGGGTGGAAATCCCAAATACTCCGGTATGATTACGCAGTTGGTGCGCCATCTGGAGGATAGTCATGCGCAAGCGGCGTTGGATTCCGGAACCGAAGATGCGGATCCGGCCTTGGTCTATTATATCGATCACGGGCCATTTTCGGAAGCCGATCCTCCGCCGGGCCTCTTGAAGCAATTGGAGGCGGCCATCGCGAGTCGCCAGGCCGTCAAACTTTCCTATTCGGGGTACAGCCGGGAAAATTCGGAGTATCTCTTCTATCCTTACGCGCTAAGCCTGCGCGTGGGAACCTTATACTTGCTGGGCCGGCAGGACAAGAACTCGGGGTCCTTCAAAAGCCTTTCCGTCAAACGCATCCGGCGTTGCATCGCTACCCGCGAAATCTTCGCGCGCGACGCCTTTGATCCCGCGGAGTATTACAAATTCTGCTTCGGGCAATGGGCGCGCCAATTGGACGAACAGCCGGAAACCGTAACCTTGGCGTTACGTGCGCCTTGGCTTGCGAAATTTCTTTCCGAAAGCCATTTCCATCCGCCCGGCAAATTGATCCGCAAAGGAGACGAAACGATTTTCGAGGTGAAGATCGTCGTGAAACCGGATTTCGTGAATTGGATATTATCGTTGACGCCGGATCTCGTGCCTCTTAAGCCCGAGTCCCTGCGCCGGGAAGTGGCGGACCGATTGGGTCGCGGCCTCGCAGCCGTAAGAGAGTCTTGAAAAAACCCCCGCGTGGTCTTTTTCAAAACCCCCGTTTACCGTCCGTCAGTCCTTGAGCGTGCCCTGTCCCCAGCTACGCAGTAAGCCCACCACGTCGTCGAGCGTCGGGCTGCGTCCGTTGCGCACGTACCAGCCGGAAGTCCCGACACCGGAGTAAAGCGAGTCTTTAACCGGAAGATCCGCTAAAAGGCCGCCGCAAAATCCGCCGTTGAAATGATCGCCCGCACCGGTGGATAACTTCGGATTGGCGCAGAAGGGGCCGTCAATACCGGCGGATTCAGTTCCCACGCAAGCTCCGGCATAGCTGACCGCATGGACCACCACGCCGTATAACCCCAACCGCTCGCGCAGTCGGATGGATGCCGCTTCCACGCCCTTGACGCTTTCTTCTGGCTTATCCTTCAAACCTAAAACATCACTGACCTGTTCCGCCTCACGCTGGTTCAATCCGAGGATGACGTCCGTTTTTTTGGCCAGCTTACTGAATTGCTTCAGCACATGGGCCAAGTCCGCGCGCGGACGTTTTTCCGGATCGGCCAAGTCAAAGAAAAATTTGACCTTACAGCCCTCGGGGACCATGGAGGTGATGTTGTCGATGATTTCCTTCATCTCGGTAAGCATGGTCCAGTTCGTGCATGCCACCATGTCGGATAGGAAAAAAAGTTCGCGCAAGACTTGTTCGCCGATGACCTCCAAAAGGCGCGACCAGTTCATGTCCTTGATGGTGTGGAGCTTGCCCAACATCAATTTGCCGTCGGTAAATTCCAAGGCGTCGGTATGGCCGGGAATTCCGACCGTGACGACCTTGCAAATGCTTTTCAACGGCTTGAAAACGGGATGGATGTCCGGATACCCGAGCATACCCACACAGGTCACCTGGCAGCCCATGCCGGAAGCGGCCATGGCCATCAAGGGGCCGTTGCCGCCCAATTTTTCCTGGAGGGGCACCAATTCGATATTCGCCGATTTGCCGGCAGCCGATGCGATACGCGCCGCGAACTCGGAAATAGTCTGGATCCGGTCATACTCCAAATTGTTTTTGCGAGTCCCCACGGCATGAATGATTTCGTCGACGAACCCGTCGAACCCGACCAGAAATTTTTTGGTCCGCATGACGGATTTGCGCGCCGCGATTGCGTCTGCCGCTTTGACTATTTCAACGTTCTGACTCACCATAACCTTCTTTTTAACGGTTCAGAGCGATGTCGATGGTCGGATAAAGGGGAATCATATCGGTGATGCCGGCTATTTCCAACACTTCGACGACATGACCCGATTGACATACGATTTTGAATTCGCATCGGGTTTCCAAACCCCATTTTATGAGTTTGGAAAACTCTCCTAGTCCCACGCTCGACAACATGGACACGGCCGAGCAATCCAAAATCACTTTTTGCGGTTGGGTCAGGCGGAGGTTCACGAACTCCTGCCGCATGACGTCGACGGTTTCGAACGTCAGATCACCGGTTATTTCCACCACCGAGTGGCCCTTCTTGGCATAATTCCTGCAAGAAAATACGTTCCTGGCCATAAATGACTCCGCCGAGGCGGTCCGCTTTCTCTTTTTTACTTTTGAAAACTGATGGCACTTCTCCGTGAGTGCCGGAACTCCAGAATAAGAAATATGAAAAAGATTTCCAAATTTATAATAATTCGCGAATGGCCCACACTTTTCAACCGGAAACACCATGGGTCGGATTAAGAGTCCGGTAAAGGTCAAATTGGTTGTCGGACTTCTGGGAACCGACCTGGAAATCCTAAACAGGGCGCGGTCGACCTTGAAACAATATTTTGGGAATGAAGAGGAGATCATGGACCCCATCCCCTTTATTTGGACCGATTATTACGTCGAAGAAGTGGGAAAAAGTCCGCTACGGTGTTTTATTTCGTATGAACCACAAATTGCGCGCGAATCCATTGTCGACATTAAATTGAGGACCAATGAATTAGAGTCGGAATTATCCCGTGAAAAAAGCGACTCGGGACTAAGACCGGTGAATATTGATCCGGGGTATTTGACCTTAGGGCAATTCTTTTTGGCGACTACCAAAGACCAACGCCATCGCGTTTATATTCGTGATGGGATTTTCGTCGAGCCGACGCTGTATTTCGAAAGCGGTAAATTCCACCCCTTCGCCTGGACATATCCCGATTACCGAAGCGAGGCGTATCAGACCTATTTTTCTTCAGCACGGTCTAAGCTGGCCTACCAGATTCGAAACGAAGGACGGCCCTTCTCAACTCGCATGCCTGCTCGCGAAGCGGACGCTTCTCAGCAATGATAAGCAGGAAATTCTCCTCCCGGTGGCAAGCCCCGGGAGGAGATGAGATGGATTAAAGGACTTCGTTGCCGGTTTCGCCGGTGCGAATCCGCAAAGCGCTCTCAACGGGAATCACGAAGATTTTTCCGTCGCCGATTTTGCCGGTTCGACCTTTTTCGGAAATGGCCGCGATGGCTTTTTGAACCAACTCGTCAGAGACCACCATTTCCAATTTCACCTTGGGAATGAAATCCGTATGGTATTCGCTTCCGCGGTAAAGTTCGGTATGGCCTTTCTGCCTTCCGAATCCCTTCACCTCGGTTACGGACATACCCGTGACACCCATTTCCTGGACGGCGGCTTTCACCTCATCCAATTTGAAGGGTTTGATGTATGCAACGATCATCTTCATGTTCGGTCTCCTTTTGCATCCGATTATCTAATCCAAAAACCCTGCATCTCCGCTTGGATAATCACCACGCGAAAAAGGTCGTTCAAAAAATTCCGCCAGGCATGATTACGAGGAAATGGAAATTCATCTCCCCGTATATTCCCGACTTAGAAGTTCGTTACCCAATCAGCAGCGACTTCCATTTGGCTGCCGGTAAACTTGTTATCGCTATCCTTAAAAATATCATTGCTCGCGAAGTCCATGCGGAATTCCGCGCGTACCATGGTGGACTTGGTCAGGTTCACGGTCGGTGCGATGGACACATTTTGCACGGTGAGATCCTTTTCGAGCCCGAGATTACTCAGAGTCGAACTGGTGCGGGCACGGTCCGCGTCGCTGAAGAACTCGTAACGAAGTCCCAAGGCAAACCAAGCGTTCAAATGCACCAAGGGTTGGACACCGAATCCAAACCAGGACGCATCATCGCCAGTTTTAACGGCGGAAGCCTTATCTTCCATACCGTAAATGCCTTGAAACCAGAGGTCGGTCATGGGAACCAGCTTGGTGATTCCGGTGGCGTCGAAAGTCAAACGGTTATTGTCATTATTGCCAGCTGCTTCCGGACCCCACATGGTGGACACGGTCAGGGCGAGCGGATCCCCGAGGTTAAGGCCGAGCTTGGCGACCACGGAAGGACGAGTGTTGTTGTCGTTGAACGCATCGCATCCGTTGACCAACCCCGCATGGACGTCCACCTTTCCGATCACGTCGGAAACTTCCAAACCGGTATGGGAAATCGGTTCCGCCAACCCGAACAAAAGGCCGCGCGTGACCGTCGGATTCGCTCCGCCTTCCACGACTTCAATGCCTTGATAGGTCACGTATTTACCGGCCTTCAATCCGAAAGTTTTACCGGGTCCAAAAGCCCAAGTCACGTAGGCTTCTTGGAGGTCCACGTCATAACCAGATGGGTCATTTGTCACCGAAGTGATTCCCGATGCCCCGATTCGAGCGGTCGCTCTATTCACAGCGGCATCGCTACCAAAATCCGTTTCGACATTATACGCTAATCCGGTGGCACTGTCTGATCCGGAAAAAACCAGATGGGCGTTGTTTACCGTAAAGGTCTTGGATTGCGCGTCATAGCTATGCAAAAAATTCTTATTGGAATCCGTGGGAATGGTCAAGTTGTAATTGTAACCGGCTTCCACCGATCCGGAAATCGTGGGCGCCGCAGCAGCTCGACTGGCGGAAAGGCCGGCGATAGCGAAACCCATGGCTGAAATCTTAACTACTCCCGTAGCGAAAACTTTGCCTTGAATGTGCGATTGTTTAATCATCCTGTCGTACTCCTGTGTTGATATGGGATTGAAACCCATTTGTATTACGCTTGTACGCTTTTTGCCTCTCATCTCCAGAAAAGCCAAAGCATCTCAAGTTGAACACAAATGGACTAAAAAATTCGCTTTCCGAGGCCATAAACTGCCACTTCAACAAATTTTCAATCCTTTTTTCCCTCGGGATGACCCGACCTTGGGTATTCATATCAATCATCATGCCAGATTCGCCTAATTGACACCCTTTGTACAACAATCGTTAAAAAATCGGTATTTTGTAATTTCGGACATTCTTGATATTACAAATCAGGACACTTTATTTTTTTAATATGACAATTAAAGACACTTGATTAACAATTCTAAAATCTTCATCTAAAAGCACTCGTTGAACCCGGGGGACGAGTACGGAGTCGAAACCACCCCCTACTCCATCCGCATACCGGGTTAAAGACCATCCACTCGCCGACTTAGAAAGAGAAGGTGCTTTCTACCGCATAGTTGGTGTTTTTCTTGTCGATTTCCTGCTTGAATTCAGCCAGTACCAGCCAATTTGGGCTGACGGCAAAACTGGGGCTGAGGGTGATTTCACTGTCGTAATCATCCGTCGCGGAATTTTTATCATCCAGATCAATGGCGCTATAACGAACCGTTACGGCAGCCTTATCCGTAACCTTGTAGTTACCCATGACCAAGAATCCCATGCCCTTCAAGTCGCCAGGACCCCAGTCCATCATGTAATTGAATTCTGCCGCAGCGGTTATTGCTCCTTTTGCATATTGAGCCCAGGCATTGATTAGTTGTTGATCGGTCTTACCAACTAGACTCGCATCATACATCTGATAGAGGTAAGCGACTTTGGCGGTCACGCCTTCTACAGGAGTCAAGGTCACCTGACCTTCAAAGCCGGGGCTGGATTTGACATCGAACTCTTGGGGATTCCAAAGGTCGGATACGATGGCGCCGTACAGGCCGAACATTTTGGTCGAGTAGTTCAAGGCCAAACCGTTTTGGTAATAGCCGTAAACCAAGGTCTTCGAATAGGAATATTGGAACATGCCAGTCGGATCCGCGGCTTCAAAGCCGGAGGAACTCAGGAAGCGACCGGCGGTAAGACCGACTTCGCCCATGGAATAATTCACGAAGCCCTGTTTCAGGAAGAAAGAGGAGTTGGGTCCGCCGGGTTTGCCCCCTCCGCCGGGCAGCCCCGAGGAATCAGTGGAAGGCATGGAAGAAATATCGCCGCGGGCCGAAACGTTTCCGAACTTATACATGAAGTTTAATCGAAACTGATCGAAGGACGCATTCCAGCTGGCCTTGCCCTTGTCCGGCGTAATCGCCAATGTGGACATATCTAAAAATCCCGCCGTGCTCAGGTTATCATTGATTTTGATATCCGCAAAAGTAGTCGCGGCGCCGAGGCCCAGAACAGTCAACGCCATCGGCAACATTTTCGATTGATTCATGCTTACTCCTAGTTTTCCCTTCCCGGACTGGATGGGAATTTTCCTGCAGTTCATTACATCAATCTCCATGCCAGATTGCGATATGCGCTGAAAACAGGCCGTTATATCTGAATTATTCGCAATTAATCGATCACCTTGTCTTTTGTCATAACAATCCTTCACAAGTCGGAAAACTTCGTAGCAATTAACGACAAAAAATTCAGAACAGCAATGGTTTGTCAGCCCCAGGAATACCGTCAGCCCCAATTGGTTGTACCCATGCTGTGAAGAATGACGTAGGAGGGCGGCTATCGGAGCGGATCAAAAAAGGCATCCACACGAGTTGGATGCCGGTAGGACTTTAGCAAGGTAGGCGAAGATAAGCGGGACTTGGCGGTTGCCTATGCAGGCGAATCATCCCCGGGGGAAATCCCTTACTCCCAAGCAATCGAGACGCGGTCCCCAAGATTTCCGAGGTTGTATTTGGAGATGAACGTCTTACGCCAAAAATCCTTCGATGCGGTGGTGAGGACTACTTCGCCCACGCTAGGGAGCTGCCCCAGATAGGATGATACGTTGCCCGATGCGGAACCGGCATGGCCAGGATGGGCAAGAGCCGGAAGGGCGGAGAGGACGACGGTCAATGCGAATAGATGATTCCGTAATGAGGACATGAGCGCTCCTTGTTGATTGTCGTGATTTGAAAATTTACTACTGATTATTTTTCGACGCCGGCAGGCGCCGTATTTTTCCAAGCCTGAAGAATGTGCGCGGCGATTTCCGGAACGCCCAAACCGACTTTCACCTGCGCGAACAGGAAGGGACCCTCCCCGCGCATCCTCGTCGAATCACGGCGCATGACTTCCAAATCGGCGCCGATCAAGGGAGCCAAGTCGGTCTTGTTGATCACCAGCAAATCGCTTTGCGTGATTCCCGGACCGCCCTTGCGGGGGATTTTATCGCCTCCGGAAACGTCAATGACATAGATGGTATAGTCCGCCAATTCTCGGCCGAAGTGGGCCGCCAGGTTATCCCCGCCGCTTTCGACGAACAAGAGGTCGATGGCGCCACTAAACCGATCCATCAACAACTCCAGGGCCGCGACGTTCAGGGAAACGTCCTCGCGGATGGCCGCGTGCGGACAGCCTCCGGTTTCCACCGCTTCGATGCGGTCGGCGGGCAAGGCCGAATGCCGGGTCAGGAACTCCCCGTCCTCACGGGTGAAAATATCGTTGGTGACCACTCCCAAACTGTATTGTTCCCTGAGATGTTGGCACAGGGCCAGGGTCAGCGCAGTCTTGCCGGAACCGACGGGTCCGCCGATGCCGATGGTAAACGCGCGCCGGGTGAAGTTGCGGTCGGGCAAGGCCAGCTCGCGCAATTTGAATTCGCCGGGGGATTCGAAAGGTTCATGCGTATGCCCGTGCGGACCATGATCGTGGCCATCGGAATGGCTGTGGCCATCGGAATGGCCGTGGGAATGCCCGCCGCGAGGGCGAATGGTGAATTTTTCCATCGGGATCATCCTCTCAACTTTGGAATAATTTGGAATACAAGTTCTCGTGGCTCGCCTGCGCCAGCTCTATCATGGGCGCCGAACGCAGGGCTTGATCGAAGCGCAAGTCGCAATGCTCCCGCGCGAAGGCTTCCGCGATCGGCAGCGATTCCCGATGCAGTTTTTGCGCTTGCAGGGAACCGAGCAGTCCCAATCGAACGGCCGCGCTCAAGGGATCGCGCAACGCCATATGCAGGAAAACCCTTTGCGCCTGGTCCAGGGGCAATTCCAATCGACGCAGACTAACGGCGAGCACCAACAAAAAATGCATGGGAATTTTCCGGAATTGGAAGTCGGCCCGCATGCGCACGATGGCGGGAGTCGCATAGACCTCCTCCATCGACCGGCACCAGCTTTGACCCTGGCTCAAACCGGCGCGGCGCAAAGTGGGTAGAAAAACCCATGCGTCCCATTCCTCGCCGATCAACTCCAGTTCACCGCCCTCCCCTACCCCGCCGGCCCAATAAGCGGAATTGAAAAACGCCATATCGGCGCTTGTGGCCTGGTCCAAGGCCGCGTGCAAATACTGACGGAAATCCTCCAAGCTTTGCAAATGACCGAGCTTGGCCAAACCTTCCAGTCCGTTGGAAAAGGCGAATCCTCCCGAGGGAAAATTCGCGTCGGCCAACTGCAGCAAGCCCAAGGGACTTACCGCTATTTTCTCGCCGGGAACCCCGGATGAATCGTCAGCCGTCATGCGCGTAAAATCCCGCCGTCAGAAAAAAGAGTACAGGCGGGCCAGCGGCAAGGAGGTCGCGGGCTCGCAAGTCAGGATTTTTCCGTCGGCTTTCACTTGGTAGGTTTCCGGATCGACTTCCATTTTCGGCAAGGCGTCGTTCAAACGCATGTCCGACTTGCGGACGGTCCGGCAACCGGATACTGCCGCCACGCGTTTGGAGAGTCCGTACTGCGTTCGGACTTTTTCCAAGGACGCGCGGGATACGAACGCCAACGAAGTCATGCCTACTGCGGATCCCAGGGCGCCGAACATGGGCCGGGACATATACGGTTGCGGCGTGGGGATGGACGCGTTGGGATCGCCCATCTGGGCCTGCACGATATAACCGCCCTTTAGGATCAGCTCCGGCTTGACGCCGAAAAAGGCCGGATTCCATATCACCAAATCGGCGAGCTTGCCCACTTCCAAGGAACCGATTTCCGTCGCCATGCCATGGGCCAAGGCGGGATTGATGGTGTATTTGGCGATGTAGCGTTTGACGCGGAAGTTATCCGCGCGGCCCGGGGCGTCTTCCGGCAGGGCTCCGCGTTGAGTCTTCATCTTATGCGCCGTCTGCCAGGTGCGCGTGACGACTTCGCCCACGCGGCCCATGGCCTGCGAATCGGAAGACATCATGGAGATGGCGCCCATATCGTGGAGAATGTCCTCGGCGGCGATGGTTTCGCCGCGGATGCGGCTTTCCGCGAAGGCCACGTCCTCGGGAATGTTTTTATCGAGATGATGGCAAACCATCAGCATGTCCAGATGTTCGGCCAAGGTGTTCACCGTATAGGGACGGGTGGGATTGGTCGAGGAGGGCAGCACGTTGTCCAGCCCGCATACCTTGATGATGTCCGGCGCATGGCCCCCGCCGGCCCCTTCAGTATGGAAGGAATGGATGGCGCGGCCCTTGAACGCGGCGATGGTCGCTTCCACGAATCCGCTCTCGTTCAAAGTATCGGTATGGATGGCCACCTGGACGTCATGCTGATCCGCGACGGAAAGGCAGGCGTCAATGGCCGCTGGCGTCGTGCCCCAGTCCTCGTGCAATTTCAATCCGACGGCGCCGGCCTCGATTTGTTCGACCAGGCCCTGCGGTCGCGAGGAGTTGCCCTTACCAAGGAAACCGAAATTCATGGGAATCGAATCCGTGGCGCGCAACATCATTTCCAAATGGGCCGCTCCGGGCGTGCAAGTGGTGGCGTTGGTCCCCGTGGCGGGTCCGGTACCGCCACCAATAAAAGTGGTGATTCCGGAAGCCAGGGCCTCGTTGGCCTGTTGCGGACAGATGAAATGGATATGCGAGTCGATGCCGCCGGCCGTTACGATGAGGCCTTCCGCCGCGATGACTTCCGTGGTGGGTCCCACCACCATGTCGGCATGCACTCCGGGCATGATATGCGGATTGCCCGCCTTGCCGATGGCGTGGATGCGTCCGGCCTTCACGCCGATGTCCGCCTTGTAGATTCCGGTATAGTCGACGATCAAGGCGTTGGTGAGCAGGAGATCGAGCGCGGAGGATTGGGCCGCTCCGGAAGCCTGCCCCATGCCGTCGCGCAGCACCTTGCCGCCGCCGAATTTGCATTCTTCCCCGTAGACGGTAAAATCCTTTTCCACCTCGATGATGAGGGAGGTGTCTCCCAGGCGTACGCGATCGCCGCGCGTAGGCCCGTACATGTCGGCGTACGCGCGCCGGTCCAATTTCAGGCTCATGGCAGGCCCCCTTCGCTGCCGGCGAATCCGGCTTGGCGGGCACGTAACACCGCGGCTATGGCATTGTCCCCGTCGACGGAGCCGCTGATTAATGCGTTTCCTCCATATACCAAGCGTTGGCCGGCCAACGGAATCAGGCGCACCTTTTTCGACTCGCCCGGTTCGAAACGCACCGCCGTGCCGCTGGGAATATCCAGGCGCTTGTCCAGCGCGACGGTCCGGTTGAAGCGTAACTGCGCGTTCACCTCGAAGAAGGGATAATGCGAACCCACCTGAATGGGCCGATCACCCAGATTGACCACGTCCAGCTCCACCGCCTCTCGTCCGCAGTTCAATTCAATGGGCGCTTCCTCCAAAAGGAATTCCCCGGGCTGGTACGTCGAAGCGACGCTCTCCTGTTTGGCAAGCAGGACCGGCGGGATTAATCCCTCCAACCCCGATCCGTACAGGGCCAAATCACCATGTAGGCTGCAAATGGGATGATGCACCGTAACCAATTTCACGCCGTCTAAAAAGGTGCCTTCCACCTGCACTTCATCGGCCAAATCGGCGACTCCGGGCAGGACTTGGTTCCGCCCCAGGATCCGTTTTCCAGTATCCATCAATTCGGCTACGGAATGGCCTTCGCGAATCAGTTCCAACAGCTGGGAGGCAATCAACGCGATGGCTTCCGGATAATTCAGACGCAGTCCGCGCCATAACCGTTTTTGCGCGAGCGTCCCCGCGCCGTGCAACATCAGCTTTTCCACTTCTTTCGGCGCCAGCCTCATTTACCATCTCCTCGTCCAGGGATTGAATCCGAGCCATTCCGGTCGGCAGAAATTTTGAAACAACAAATCCTGTATCGGTTGCAGGTCCTGGCGGCACATACCCATCGCGCGCACCGTAAACCCGACGCCCGGCCGCTCTCCCACCGTCACCCAGGCCCGTGCGGAACCCGTTTTTTTCAAACCTGCCATCAAGGTGCTCATCATGACCGATAGCTTGGGACCGAATAGATAAACCGAGAGTAAGGACTGAAACTTTCCGAATCGGCCGCAGAGAGTCGGATGTTGCCGCTCCGGATCGATAGCCAGGCAGTCCGTATAGATTAGAGGGCCCCCGGGCCGGCGAACCCGCAACTTGCTCTGATAAAAAGCATAATCAAAAACCTCGCCCCGCTCGGCGCGTCCGGGCTGGAGCCAATCGAAGACGGCGAGCTCCCCGTTTTCATCCAGGGACCATTCTTGGGATTGCGCGTAATGGCTGCCCAAGTAGGGAACGACCGGGTCCGGACAGATTACGGCAAAGGCTCCGGCCGCCACGCTGCCGGACAATTCCTGCCCACAACCGCCTCGCCCATCGCTACGGTATATTTTCGTACTGGACTGACTTCCCAGATACAATCGAGAATCCGGACCGCATTCCACCCGCATCCGGACTCTATCCCCATCGACCATGCCCCCGCCGTAATTGGCCATATAGACTTGGCAGGAACCGAATTGACCCCTGGGGTTGATGAACTTCAACGGCGGATAGCCCAGGCATTGGGTTAACCGAGAAGTTACCCCGATACGCTCCACGTGAAGTGCGCTGACAGAAGCGATCAATTACCCGACCTCCGAGTTATTGCAAAGCAAATTTCCAACCATGAACTAAATGTGAATAATTTTCGGGAGCTCGGAGCGATTGTCGCGAATTGTATACACAATAAACCACCACGTCAGTATTTGTCGTGTTTTGAAATAAATGGGAAGGATTCAAGTGTTGAAATGACCTGTAGGCTGAAAATGAGGTATGGCACTTGAATTGCTTTTTTTCCGAATTGTTTCTTACACCGAGTTCCTTGAGAGGAGAACGAAGATGATGCAATCCAATTTCAAAGCCACACGACAGGGTTTGCTGAGCAAGATGGGTAAAGGCATGGCCATGATGGCCTTGGCCTTTACCGCCATGTCCCAAGCCCGAGCCGAAGAAACCGTGAAAATCGGCATTCTGCATTCCTTAAGCGGAACCATGGCGATTTCGGAAGTTTCGCTCAAAGATGTCGTCATGATGGCGGTCGAGGAACTCAATGCCAAAGGCGGCATCAACGGAAAAAAAATCGAGCCGGTGATCGTGGACCCCGCGTCGGACTGGGATCTTTTCGCCGAGAAAGCCAAACAACTGGTGCTGACCGATAAGGTCGCCGTGACCTTCGGTTGCTGGACCTCGGTATCGCGCAAATCCGTGCTGCCCGTTTTCGAAAACAACAACGCCTTGCTTTTTTATCCCGTGCAGTATGAAGGCGAAGAATGCTCCAACAACGTGTTCTATACCGGCGCCACGCCCAATCAGCAGTTGATTCCCGCCGCGGAATACATGATGAGCAAGGAAGGCGGAGAGTATAAGAAGTTCTACCTGTTGGGAACGGACTACGTTTTCCCCCGCACGGCGAACAAAATCCTGCGCGCCTTCCTGTTGGCCAAAGGCGTTCCCGCCGAGAACATCATGGAAGAATACACTCCTTTCCATCACCAGGATTATCAAACCATCGTCCAGAAGATCAAGACCTTCTCGGCCGGCGGCAAGACCTGCGTGCTGTCCACCATCAACGGCGACTCGAACGTGCCTTTCTATAAGGAGTTCGCGAACCAGGGCTTGACCTCCGCCATGTGCCCCATCATGGCTTTCTCCGTCGCCGAAGACGAATTGCGCGCCATGGATACCCAATACCTGATCGGACACTTGGCCGCCTGGAACTACTTCCAATCCGTGAAAGCTCCGAGCAACTCCAAGTTCGTGAAGGACTTCAAGGAATTCGCCAAGAAGAACAATCTGCCCGGCGGAGACAAGCGCGTGACCGATGACCCGATGGAAGCCGCTTATATCAGCATCAACATCTGGGCCGCCGCCGCCGCCAAAGCCAAGTCCTTCGAGGTCGACAAGGTCCGCAAGGCCGCTTATGGCCTCAAGTTCCAAGCCCCCGGCGGCATGGTCATGATGGACGAACGCAACAACCATCTCCACAAGCCCGTCATCATCGGTGAAATCAAGAAGGACGGCCAATTCAAGATCGTCTGGAAGTCCAAGGGCCTGGTCGCTCCCGAGCCCTGGTCGATCTACACCAGCCCGGACAAGGGTTGCGATCACGTGGATCATACCGGCACCTACACGAAGAAATAATCCTCGGATTTAATTCCTCGCAAAGTCGTGGCGCATCAGGCGCCACGGGAAAACCCTCGATGTCCTTCTTCGGCAAGGTCCGAATTCAATTCGGCATGACCCGAAGAAGGAGTTTGGAATAATAGAGCATGCGCCGTAATTTTCGGACAAAATTTTACCTGCTGAATCTTTTCCTATGGAGCGCAGGCTGTCTGTCGGCTCCGATTCACGGCCAGGATTCCGCCTCCGCTGCAAAAGCCCTCCCGGTTTCCAGAGCGATGGTAAAACCAGCTCCGGACTCCGGCGCATCCGCCGCACCGGTGGGAACGTTCAATCCGGCCGGGAACGAAATTCCCGTCGCCGCCCTGCTCGACACGCTTTTGAAAAATCCGGAAACCCGGACGCAAACGATTAAGGCCCTCATCCCGCGGGCGGATCATAATCTGCAGGATTTTTTCCAGAATCTGTTCAAAGGAAACCTCTACGAGTATTCGCCTCCGGCCGCGAAAGCGAATCCGGATGCGGCCCAACCAAAAATCCTGGTCATCGCGGGCCCGGAAACCGATCGCGACGGGGAAAATTGGGTCCAACTATTCAAAACCTATCCCATGCAGGCCTTATTAGACGAAAACGGCGCTCCCATCTATGCGAAAACCGCCGACCTTACGGAATTGGAAACCGATCGCGAAGTGCGCGCGATGGTGCAACCTTTATTGCTGGCTTTCGACCTGGATAATCCCGACGCCAAAAAACGCCAGTCCGCCGCCCTTTCCCTGGGCGAAAGCGGCGACACCTTGCAGTTACCCCTAATCACGGCCGCTTTGGAAAAAGAAAAGGACGGAAAATGCAAACGCCTCATGCAGGAGGCTTCCGCCCGCATCCGCCTGCACTCGGCATTGCCGGAAAATCGCGCCGCGGCCGCCAAGGCATTAGGCGATCTCCACTCCGGAAGCGCCTTGGCCGAATTGAAAATTTTGGCGAGCACGTCCGGCGCAGGCATGGAAAGCGACGAAGGCGCCCGTAAGGAAATCACGCGCGCGGTCCAGACCATTGAGGCCTACGCCTCCTACACTTCCATCGTGCAAAATATTTTCACCGGGTTGAGCCTCGGGTCCATCCTGATCTTGATGGCCCTGGGTTTGGCGATCATCTTCGGGTTGATGGGCGTCATCAACATGGCGCACGGTGAATTCATGATGATCGGGGCGTACGCCACCTTCATCGTCCAGAATCTTTTTCACAAATACCTTCCCGCCCCCTATTTCGGTTATTTCCTGGCGGTCTCACTGCCGATCGCCTTCCTGACTTCCGGCGGCATCGGCGTGCTCGTGGAAACGACCATCATCAAGCGCCTGTACGGAAGGCCTTTGGAAACCTTGTTGGCCACCTGGGGCCTCAGCCTGTTGTTCGTGCAATCCGCGCGCAGCCTCTTCGGGGATTTGACCGCGGTCTCCTCCCCGGAATTGCTCAGCAAGGGGTGGGAGATTTTCCCGCAGGTCGTGCTGCCCTACAACCGCATCTTCATCATTTTCCTGACCATCACCATCGTGTCGCTGGTGTCTTTGATATTCTACCGCACCCCGCTCGGCACCTTGATCCGCGCCGTCACGCAAAACCGCGCCATGAGCCGCTGCCTGGGCATCGGAACGCGCAAGGTGGACGCCTTGACCTTCGGATTGGGAACCGGCATCGCGGGCATCGCCGGCTGCGCCCTGACGCAAGTGGGCAATGTCGATCCGGGCATGGGCCAAAATTATATCGTCGACTCCTTCATGGTGGTCGTGACCGGCGGCGTGGGGAAATTGGCCGGTACCGTGCTTTCCGGAATCGGCATCGGCACCATGAATAAGTTCCTGGAACCTTTCCTGCAAAGCGTGTACGCCAAGGTGGTCCTGTTGGCCATGGTCATCCTTTTCCTGCAGAACAAACCGTCCGGACTGTTTCCCGCGAAAGGACGCAATGAAGATCTTTGAAGCCTTGTGGCAACGGGAAAAAACCGCGCTCGCTTTCGCCTTCGCCGCCATTCTACTGATTCCCCTGGCCAACGCCATGGGCTGGGTGTCGGATCTCAACTTGAATTTGCTGGGCCGCTATTTTTGCTTCGCCCTGGCCGCGCTGGGAATCGATCTGGTGTGGGGCTATGCCGGTATATTGACTCTTTGCCAAGCGCTGTTTTTCTGCTTGGGCGGTTACTGCATCGGCATGCACATGCTCCTTAAAACCGGCACCAACGGCGTTTACGGAAGCGCCCTGCCGGACTTCATGGTCTGGAACCAGGTGAAGACCTTGCCGTGGTTTTGGGAACCCTTCCATCATTTTCCCATCGCCTTGTTCCTGGCGCTTTGCGTACCCGTAGTTTTCGCGATGACGTTCGGATACTTCGCCTTCCGCAGCCGCATCAACGGGGTTTATTTCAGCATCATCACCCAAGCCCTGGCCTTGGCCATGTGGTTGATTTTCCTCCGCAATGAGACCATGCTGGGAGGCACCAACGGCCTCACCGATTTCAAAACCTTGCTGGGATTCCAACTGGCCCACCCGGCCGTCAAGCGCACGCTTTTCGTGATCACGGCCGTGGTTTTGACGTCGGCATATTTCGGTTGCCGCCTGCTCATCGCTTCCAAGTTGGGCAAGGTGCTCATCGCCATCCGGGACAGCGAACAACGTCTGCGCTTCACGGGCTTTCCGGTCGCCCGCTTCAAACTCTTCGCGTTTACCTTGTCCGCCTTGTTGGCAGCCGTGGGCGGGATCCTTTATGTTCCCCAAACCGGCATCATCACCCCGGGCCGCATGGATGTGAAAAACTCCCTGGAAATGGTAGTGTGGGTGGCGCTCGGCGGACGGGGAACCTTGTCCGGTCCCATCTTGGGCGCGGTCGGCGTCAGCCTGTGCTACAGCTTCCTGACCGGGCGGTTTCCGGGATCGTGGCTGTATTTTTTGGGCGCCCTTTTCGTGGCGGTGGTATTGTTCATGCCGCAGGGATTGGCCGGAGCCTTGCAGCAATTGCCTTTTCGCAAACGCGCGAATAACCGGAGTTCAACGGATATTGGGCCTGCGGCATTAGCTGCTTCGATGGCCGGCACAAGCGATATCCATGACCCTTCTGGAGACGCGCAGGGAACGGGGGCCGACCCCCTGACCACCCGTAACACGACGGCCGGAGTGACGCCATGAACCTGATTCTCCAAGTGGAAGAGGTATCCGTATCCTTCGATGGCTTTAAGGCCCTGGACATCAAATATTTCGAGTTGGAAGAGCGGGAATTGCGCGTGGTGATTGGACCCAATGGCGCGGGAAAAACCACCTTCATGGACGTGCTGTGCGGAAAGACCAAGCCGCAAACCGGAAGCGCCATCATGGCCGATAAGGATTTGATCAAATTGAATGAAAAGCAGATCGTCGATTTGGGCGTGGGAAGAAAATTCCAAACGCCTTCAGTATTCGGTTCGCTCACCGTTTGGGACAACCTTCTATTGGCCTCCAAATCCAATCGGGGGATTTGGAGCACGCTGTTTCATAAACCGACGGAAGCGATGCGCGATGCCATCGATCGGGTCGCCGCGACCGTGGGCTTGACGCGCCACTTGTCGAGCGTGGCGGCCATCCTGTCCCATGGTCAAAAGCAATGGCTGGAAATCGGAATGCTCATTCTGCAGGACCCTAAGCTGTTGCTCATCGACGAACCCGCTGCGGGCATGACGGACGAAGAGACGGAAAAAACCGGCGAACTGCTTTTGGAACTGGCCAAGCGCCACTCCATCATCGTCATCGAGCATGACATGGAATTCGTCCGGCAACTCGCGCGGAAAGTGACCGTACTCTGCGAAGGCCGTATCCTGACGGAAGGAAGCATGGAAAAAATCCAAAATGATCCCGAAGTCATCGAGAGATACCTGGGTCGTTCCAAACGGCGGGACGAAAACGGCCAGCCGGTAGCGGCGGTAACGGCGGTAGGGACGAAACATGGCTGAAGCGACGGCGGATCTGCCCATTAAAACCGAAACGACCCGCGATACATCGGACGAAGCGGATGGGACGCAAGCACTTTCCGTTCGTCAATTGGACGTCTATTATGGCGAAAGTCAAATCATCCGCAAAGTCGATCTGGACTTGCGGCCAGGTTCCATCACCGCTTTGATGGGACGAAACGGCGTGGGTAAAACGACCTTGCTCAAGGCCATCATG
Organism: Fibrobacteria bacterium; assembly: GCA_017881725.1. GTDB lineage: Bacteria > Fibrobacterota > Fibrobacteria > UBA11236 > UBA11236 > Chersky-265. Next base: position 2,088 of record JADGQO010000092.1, on the reverse strand, counting down.
GGACTTCTGCCCGCGCGCCAAGGAGAGATTCTCCTTTCCGGCCAATCGGTGGTGAAATCTCCCACGGAAAAACGTGCCCGCGGGGGCATCGCCTATGTTCCCCAAGGCCGGGAAATCTTTCCCAAACTCACCATCGAAGAAAACATCAAGCTGGGATTGCAGGCTCACCCTCAAAGGCCCAAGCACTTTTCCGAAGACGAAATTTTCGGATTGTTTCCGTTTCTCGCTACCATGCGAAATCGGCTTGGCGGCAACCTTAGTGGCGGGCAGCAACAGCAACTGGCACTCGCCAGGGCATTGGTCGGGAACCCCCGGGTTCTACTTCTGGATGAGCCTACCGAAGGGATTCAACCCTCCATCATCGATGACATCGAGCGCGTGTTAACGGATCTACGTGCCAAAGGGAAAATCGCAATTTTACTGGTTGAACAATATTTGGATTTCGCCCGACGCTTGAGCAATCGCTTCTACATCATGCAAAGAGGCTCAATGGTCCTTTCGGGAGAGACTCAAAAACTTACGGATGATGAAGTGAAGCGGTATTTGGCCTTTTAGGCCGTATAAGGTCAAGAAACCGTCAAACACCACTCCGATTCTGACATCCCAAGTTTTCCAACCGCCTAAACGCAGCATTTGCAATTTTTGTCAATAATTATCCCGACTTAAATGACATTTATTCTCCTTAGTTAACAATTATTGACTTTTGTCAACTCACAATCCACAAACATTTCTTTTTTGCTGCTTTTTCTGCACAATTTGCATTGGCATAGACAATGCTTTAAAGCATCCCATCATTTTCGCGGATGGACCACTGACAGGCATTGGCACGTGGACCGAGTGGATGGTTGTAGAATCCCTAATTTGAGGAAACCCAAAATGACCAAATTTATGACAATCAGATCGAAGTTCATAGCATGCTGGGCCGCCCTCGGTCTACTTGCCGCAGCCACGAGTTTCGGGCAAACCCCCGCACCGGCTCCAACCGAGGCTCCCGCCGCCACGGCCCCGGCCGCCGCGACCGCCGCACCAACAACTCCGCCTGCAGCCGCTCCGGTAGTGGCTGCCGCGCCGGTAGACTCTTCTATCCTGTATCGCATCGCGGATCTGGAAGCATACGTGAACAACGGTGCGCCCGTAAAATTGGTCGGCGTACCCGGTCCTGGTCATAACGCTTGGATGATGACGTCCGCGGCATTGGTACTGTTCATGACCTTGCCGGGCTTGGCCCTTTTCTATGGCGGCTTGGTGCGCACCAAAAACGTGCTGTCCGTGATGGCGCAATGCTTGGGCTGCGCCGGATTGGTCACCATCCTATGGTGGGCCTTCGGTTACAGCTTCACCTTCGCCTCCGGTTCGCCGTACTTAGGCAGCCTGAAATTCGCTTTCTTAAAGGGCGTGACTAGCGCGCCCAATACGGATTATTCCTATTGGGTCTCGCATAACGTCTTCGCCATGTACCAGTTGATGTTCGCCATCATCACGCCGGCCCTGATTATCGGCGCGATTGCGGAGCGCATGAAGTACAGCGCCATCATGTTGTTCATCCTGGGATGGATGCTCATTGTTTACTTTCCCCTGGCCCACATGGTCTGGGGCATTGACGGCCTGATGAACGGCGTGTGGAATGCCACTGCCAAGATTAAAGCCATCGACTTCGCAGGCGGTACCGTGGTGCATATGTCCTCGGGCTGGTCCGCCTTGGTGCTTTGCCTTATCCTGGGCAAGCGCGTGGGTTTTGGACAGAAGAACTTCGCACCGCACAGCCTGGTGTTGACCATGATAGGCACGGGCATGCTTTGGGTGGGATGGTATGGATTCAACGCCGGTAGCGCCGTCGCCGCCGACGTTGTAGCCGCCAACGCTTTCACCACCACCACTTTGGCCACGGCCGTAGCCGCTTTCGTCTGGCCCTTGCTCGAATGGATCTTCCGCGGCAAACCCACCGTGCTGGGTTTCTGCTCCGGCGCCGTTGCGGGCTTGGTCGTCATCACCCCGGCTACGGGTTTCGTGAATTCGAACGGCGCCGTGATCATCGGCCTCTTGGCCGGCATCGTGCCCTTCCTGGCCGTGACCCAGTTGAAAGCCTGG
>JADGQO010000091.1 GCA_017881725.1 Fibrobacteria bacterium | reverse complement strand
CCCATTCCCATACCAATTGAGGCTGCACCGACCACGTCGATCCGCTTAAGCGGTAGGCGGCCTGCAGGGTTTGTAGGCTTTTCACGCCTATGCTGTCCCGATGGTCGTCGAACTCCGTCTCGCCCACGGTGCGCACACCCACCTTGAGCCAAGGCCAAGTCCTGACGAAGGCGCCGGCGCGGGTTTCCAAATTATTTTGCCGGTACAATGAGGTATCACGCATGTAACGGTAGGTCTGATAGCGGGTCTCGGCGTCGACGCTCAGGCGCGGGCCGTACCATTCGGCCCAGGCCACCGGTCCATGCCGGAAATATCCGGCCGCCGGGAGATTGGGATAAAACGATTGGTTGAGCTCCCAGGAAATCACCAGGGTTTTACGGAGGTCCTCGGACACCGCCTCCAGACTGGGACCGGCCCAGAAGGACCGGGAGGAATGGGTTCCGAAACGATCGAACCGGAATTGCTCCGCTTCCGCCCGCATGGGCAAAGTGGCGGACAGGGGCTTTCCCAGGGGTCGGGTGGTGAGTTCCGCGCGGCCCGCCACGTAGGCGCGGTCGAGGGAATCACCGTAGGTTTGCCATAACTTTTTCTCGGCCAAAGCCTCGCTTTCCACCTTGAAAATTCGGTTCCAGAAAGACCCCTTGGCGGCGAAGTCGAAATAGGCGTTGCGGTCCGTCCCCTGAAACACGGAGGTTACCCTCTCCAAGGAAGATTGCGCCGGAAGCCATTCCAATTTGGCGCGCACGCGGCCGCCGTATGGATGATCCTGCCCCTCCCATTGATCATAATCCGCCGAAGTCTGCACGTATCCGTTCCAATGCGAAGCCGGCGGCCGAGCGGTCGCGGCCGCGGTGCGGGTAAGGGTGTCGCTCAATTCAGGAAAGGCCGTGTCGGAAAGGAATTCCTCCTCCAGTTTGGCCGTCGCGGTGGAATCCTCCATGCCGGCGAGAAAATCGAGTGCCTCGGTATAGTAGCCTTCCCGGGCCAATTCCTCGGCCGCGACGAGGCTCAGGGTTTTCCGTTCATCCGGGGGCGATTCCAGGATTTGGCGGCGCTTGGCCATGAACGCCGACAAATCGGAGGCTTCGTCGGCGCGCGCCGTCACGGCGAATAGGCACAGCATAAAAATTGCGATAAGAGTCCACGGAAGTGGAACGGGCCGCTGCAAAGTTTCCAAGTTGTTATAAACTATCACGAAGCGGACGAAAACAAAAGGCCTATCGAGGCAACTGGGATGGATTCAGTGTCGTTTGGGAACCGGGTGAAACGTTCCACACCCCGTTAAGGAGCGGAATTCGATCGGGCGATATCCACGGCCTTGGCCGCCAGTTTTAGGGCGATGTCCATTTCCACCTGGGAACGCGAGGCTTGGCCATCCGCCTGGTTACGCTCGGCCTTGTCGAAGTGTTCCTGACCCTTCTCGAGAATTTTTACGGCCTTATCGTTGCCGGAAGCGCGCACGATTTCACGGGCTTTTTCCATCTTGATTTTGAGCCTTTGCAGCGAAACGCCCGAGCCTTGGGAGAAGGTTGCGCCTTGATGCCATTCCGCCAGGGAAGCCTCAGCCTTAAGCGCCAGCTCCTTGGCCGTTTCCGCATGGGCTCCGGCGATGGCTTCCTTGCATTTGTCCAGGAAATCCTGAACGCGACCCAAGGTGGCCGATGACTGCGCGCGGTTGGAAACGTTTTGATCTCCCAAGCGGACCAGTTGATTGTGCACGCGGTTGTAAATGTCCATGGCCTGGCTCATGGTAACCTGGCTGTTCGGTTGCCCGGTTTTAAACGCGTCCCGCAGGGAGCCGGAATTTCCGCCGTGCTTGTCCGGGTCCGCGTCTTGGGAGCTTAAGGAAGACAGTTCCGGAAACTGCCCCTCGACTAGGCTCAGTGTCTGCAAGGCGTTCATGGGATTGGGCGAGGATACCTGGAGATTGGCCGTGGCAATCAGGCCGCGGACTTTATCGATCAAATCGGAGGCGCGTTGCGATTTGCTGGACTCCAGGCGTCGTGCCAGTTCCCCGAAGCGTTCGGTAGTCTGCTCCAGCGACCGACTGACCTTGGCTTTTTGATCCTCCCGGAAGGACGAATCCCCGCCGGTACCCGGTCCGGGTCCGCCTGTATTTCGAAGGATGGTCGGATCCAATAGCCTGCGTTCACCCAAGGTGTACAAGAGCGCGACGACGGCGTCCATCCGGTCGCAAAGCATATTCACGGTAACATAGTTCGCGGCTTGGTAGGCCGTCTGCGCTTGCGCGATGAGGTCCTGGAGCGACTGCAAGTCGGGCGCCGCTTCGGGGGCGTTTTGCAAGGCGAACTTGGAACGGACATCCTCGGCGTTTTTAATTTCCCGATCGAGCCGGTTCTTGGCAAAATCCTGTAGGAGCTGGATGCCGCCGCTGTCGTGGCCGGACAGGGAGCCGTCGACTCCGCCGCCGGGGCCCGACGTTGAAGGCCGCGCCCAAGCCAGGCTTCCCGCAAGAAGCAAGACAGAAATACATTTTGGCGACCGGCTGTCCATACCCATAATATTAATTCTTCCTACCGCTACTGGTATAGCGAAATCCATACCACGGACATTGTCGAATCGGGGCGAATTTACCGGCAGGATTTTGGATTTTGCGAAGTTGGCGTTCCCAAAAGTACTGGTGCGTACCAAACGGTACATGGCGATTAGAAGGAAAGGGAAAATCCTGCGTCCATGCCATAAACCCTATCGGGCTTGCTCGGATAGCCTGTTTGAAAAGACTGGCTGTAATCAAAACCGTAGGAGGCGTCGAAATTAATTCTCAGCCAGGAGAAGAAATCGTAGCTGTAGGATGCCGATCCGGTAAGGCTCTGCTCGTATTCCTGGTCATTCGTGCCGTTGCCGGCTGAAAAATGCGATTGGGAAAAATAATATGTGGCTCCGAAAAGTAGCGACTGCTTTTTCCAGTAATACAAAGGCATCACGCCGGCGGTAAAGGCGTTCATGCCATCCCATGTCATGGTCGGGGTGCTGGTGGGCGTGGTTAAGACGCTAGAATCAGAATAGACCGCTTTCACCCAATGTTTTTGGGCTTCTAAATTGAGAAGCAGGATTCCGGACAGGAGAAAAATGCTTTCGATATGGCTTACGCTCGCCATGCTCCAATCTTTGGACAGCTCCAGTAGATTTAGGTTCCAGCCCTGGCTCCAACCGTTTTTACTGTCGGTTGAATAACCTAACGTCAGGCGGCCTTGACGAAAATTCCAATTCGAGTCCACCAATCTGGTTTCCAGGCCGTTGCTGAGCAGCAGCAGGGGATCGCTGGTGCTATGGCTTTGGTAACCTCCCCCGTAGTCGACCTGCGCGGAGAATCCCTTATAGTCGTATTCCCCGCCGATATCGCCCTGTAAACCTTGCAGGGTTTTTTCGTCCATTTTGGCCTTCATCGTCACCGTGCCGGTTTCTTGGAAGCGATGCTGGCCATAAGTTTGGCCCGTGGAGGCGCGCAACGAATTGGTGAAGATATTTTCGAGGTAGGTGCTCTTGGGGCCGGATGCGTATTCGGTCGTATACGATGCGTACTTGCTCGTATACCCGAAGCTCCACGCCTGCGAAGGAGGTTTCACCGTCTTCCACTGATCCAGGATTTCCATCAGGAAAAAGGAATTGGGGTAGCGCTGATGCAATTCCAAGGTGGCGCGCTCCATGTCCTGATAGCGTTGGAGTTTTTTATTCACGTTCCAAAGATGGTAGAGGATTTCCTCGTCTTTGGGGCCGCGGATTTCCTTGGCCTGATTGAGGAAATACGAGGCCTCGCGCCAGTCACCTAACAGGTAGAAGCCAATGCCTTGGTAATAATTGAGGGAATAGAGTTGCGAAGAATCGCATTTGGCCGGGATGTTCCAGGTCAAATAGGTCGGATCGCCCGCTTCATAAAGTTTCGCCATCGAATCGGTCATCACCTTGCAGTCCGTGGCGACCGTGACCTTGGCGGGCTTGGGAGCTTTCTTAGCCTCGACCAAGGCCCAGGGCCAGGACAAAATCAAAAACAGGAGGATGCCTCGCGGTGAGATCATAAGGGCCGATGATTTCCTGATTAAAAAGAAAAACCCGGAAGCGTTTCCGGGTTTTTTCAAGATAGCGAAAGCGGGCCTGGAGGGGAAGGGTCCCCGCGGGGGACAAGGTCTCCCGGCAGGCGAAGGCGGTCATCATGACCACCCCGCTTTTACCGAATTCAAAGCCATCCGTGCGTTGGACGCGGCGGAGGCTTTAGCAGCTTGATTATTTGCCCGGAGCCGGAGTGGGCGCGGGATGGCTTGCCAGCCATGCTTCGAACTGGGCCTTCAATTCGGCGGCCTTGGCGGGGTCGATGGCAGGGCCAACCTTGCCGGTGTCGGGATGGGTCTTTTGGAAATCGGCCAGTTTGGCTTCACAATCCTTCTTGGCGGCGTCGAAATCAGCTTTCTTGGCGTCCAGGGTCTTTAGGATGTCCGCCTTATGGGCGTCGATTTCGGCTTCGATGGCGGCCTTGTCGGCGTCATGCGAGGCTTGCTCGCCCACTTTGGCTTGCTCGCCCAGGGCCTTCAACTTGTCGGCCAATTCCTTGGCGACGGTGCCCTTGCTGGAATCCGGAGCGGCCTTGATCTTGTCCTTGTAGGAGTCGACCAGGGCTTTCACCTTGTCATGCATGGCGGTAAGTTCGGCCTTATCCTTGTCCACATCGGCCTTATGGGCCAGGATGCACTTTTCGATATCGCCTTTATGCTCGATGACGAGGCTGTCATGATGGCCTTTCAGAGAGGTGCGTTCGGCTTCGATCTTCACTTTGAGATCGGCCAGCTTGGCCTTTTCGACGTCGCTGGGGGCGGGGGGTGTGGTAGCGAATGCGGCGCCTACGAGGCTTCCGGCTACGAGGGCGCTGAGCAGATATTTGTTGATGGCCATGTATGACTCCTGTTTTTGTTTACTCGCCCACTCCCTGGGGCGTGCAATGAGGTTAAGCAAGTCCGGTGCCAATGCCTTCGAGGGCGCGACTTCGGGAAAATCAGCGATATGCAACGGTAATGATTGGGTGACTGAGGATGCGCGTACCGATTGGGGCGAACGGGTGCGGACGGAGCTGTACCGAACGGTGCACTGCGCAATTCCTTTTGCTTGGCTTATAATATCTCCTATGCAAAGACACACCCCCCTCCGAATGAACCGTTTTTTCTCCATTGCGGCTTTGATCGCCTTTTGCCTTGCGCCGGCGCTGACACCCAGGCCATGCGCGCAAACCATCGCTCTCGACACCTTGGCCATCCGCATCCTGCTGACTGAAAACGGCCATGCGACTACGCCCATCAGCCAAGTCGCCACCATCGGCGTTTCCGGCCGGGTCAACAAATTGGATCTTTCCGGATTGAGCTTGATCAAGCTCACGGGCGAGGTGGGATCGATCACGGATCTGCGCACTTTAATCCTGTCCAATAATCTCTTGGACAGCATCCCGCCGGAGTTGTGGACCTTGGACCTGCTGACCGTATTGGATTTGGGCGGCAACAAGTTGAACAAATTGGATACCGGCGTGGGAAACCTGGTCAACCTCGTCGCCCTGGGGCTACACAAAACCGGGCTTTCCGTCCTGCCGGAACAGGTATTCCGATGCAAACAGTTGGAGCAGCTCATCCTGTCGGGCAACGCCCTGACCGCCATTTCGGAAAACGCGCCGTCCTTGGGCTTTCTGAAATTCCTGGATTTGTCGGCCAACCAATTGACCGCGGTACCGTACACCTTCGGGGCATTCGATCTGATCGACAGCGTGGATCTGAGTTCCAACCTCATCGATTCCCTGCCTGCGTTGATCACCTCCATGAATCCCGCAGCCAAGGTCCACCTGGCCGACAACCGGCTTTGTAATCTGACCCCGGCCTTGAAAACCTGGGCGGACGGGAAGGATACGTCCTGGGCGGCGACGCAAACCTGTGGGGCGGCCATCCGGCCCGTGGCTGGATACCGGGGCCGCGCGGGGCTTTCCGCCTGGAGGGAGGCCGGAAGCCTGTATCTGTCCTGGCCGGGACGGGGTAACTTGCAGGGTACGGTGGACTTGCTCGTGCGGGACGTCCGGGGCCATGTATTGGCGAGCCGGAGCCTTGCGGGCGCGGTAAAATCCTGGTCCCTTACCGGCCTGACCGCAGTAGGTCACGGTCCGCTCTACGTGGAATTGCGAAGCTCGGGGAAACTTCTCGACGACGCCTGGGTCGCGCCAGGCTGGTAGCCTGTGAAATAAACCCGCAGCTAATCCGTGGGGTCGATGGCGCCCCCCCCGTAACCGCCAGGCTACGGGGGATTTTCCACTCTCAATTCAACCGGTTCAGTTCCACTCTCCGGTTCAGGGCGCGTCCCTCGGCGGAGGTGTTCGGCGCCAGCGGCCGTGAGGAGCCGTAGCCCACCACTTTCAAGCGCTTGGCGTCCACGCCTTTCTCGATGAAATAGTTGGCTACCGATTGCGCCCTGGATTGGGACAACATCTGGTTCTTAATCGCCACGCCGCGATTATCGGTATGGCCGGCGATCTCGAATTGCACCGATGGGTTGGCCTGGATTTGGCCTGCGATGTCGTCCAGCACCTTATAGGATTCCGCGGTCAATTCCGACGAACCCGTCTTGAAGCTCACGCCTTTGAGAACCATGGTCTTGACCACTTCCTTGACTACTTCCTTAACCACTTCCTTGACCTGGATCGTGTCCGGGCATCCGTCCTCGTCCTGGAAGCCGTTGAACGTTTCCGGTACGTTGGGGCATTGGTCGCTGCCATGGCAGACGTTGGCGTATTTGGCCGACAGGCCCTGCGCCGCGACCCACGGGTCGCAGAGGCCGTCCTTGTCATTGTCGGGATCGGGGCATCCGTCCGTATCCTCGAAGCCGTCCTTGTCCTCGGGATCGTTGGGGCACTTGTCCGCATCGTCGGGAATGCCGTCGCCGTCCTTGTCCACTATGGGGCATCCGTCCTTGCCGTTGGGGCCTTGCGGGTCGTTGGGGCATTTGTCGCTGCCGTGGCAAGCGCCGGCATACTTGGCGGAGAGGCCTTGCTCCGAAACCCAAGGATCGCAGAGGCCGTCCTTGTCATTATCGGGATCGGGACATCCGTCGGCGTCCTCGAATCCGTCCTTGTCCTCGGGATCGTTCGGGCACTTGTCGAATTTATCCGGAATGCCGTCATGGTCCTTGTCCTGAGTGACCACGTATCCGGACCAGGTGATCTCGAACATCATGGAAAAGTCCGCCGCGCTTTTGAGGGAAAATTGGTGCGTTTCCGGCCCGTTGTTCAGGTTATAGGCGACGGGGATGAACTTGTCGTTGAGCCCCATCACGAGACCGGCGTAGAAATCAAGGCCCACCGGGGTTTGCGCGATTCCGCCTAAAGTCAAAGTGGTGGGCTCGGTATCGAACTCGCCCTGGCCCAATTTATCGAAGCGGCTTTCATGGTAAAATTCGGTGAAGAAACGGATGAAATTGCTGGCTTCGTATTCCATCGCGGTGGAATAAAAAAGGATATCCTGGAACGGTGGCTTGGAACTGATGTTGGTTTTCCGCACGCCGCCGTTAAAATGCCACAGGAATTGGAATTTTTCCGCCACTTGGCTCAGGTCGAGCGTCATGCCCAAGCCGGCCAGGAAGGTGGGGCGTCCCGCTCCGAACGGCGAGGAGCCTTCGTTGAAATCGGCGGGATTACCGGTATAGTATTCCAGCTCGCGGGGAATGATGCCGCGCACCTCGTTCTGGGTGGGAACCGTTCCACCCAGCAAGATGGCGATATCCAATACATGGGAGCTTTCCATGGGGAGTTTCACCTTGAGCCGATAGCGCAAATCCCCCTGGTATTGCTGGTCCATATTGAAGGCGTTGGACGCGTCCGACATTTTTTCGTAGTAGAGCGGCAAGGCCAGGCTGATGTCGGCGAAAGGCCCCATGCCCAAGGAAAGGAAGACGCTGGAATTCAAGGTGAGGTAGTCGCTCAGGGTATGGGGGACGCCGTTCACGTTGATGACGCTTTGATCCAGAATTCCCTGATCGTCGACGATGTTGGTGTGGACGCCGAACCCCATTTTCCCGTTCCCCAGGGTCTGTGCGGAAAAGGTCTTGTCCACGCCCATTACGCCGTCGCGATCCAGCGAGGCGAAGGATGTGCCCAATAGCAAAGATCCTGCGAAAATCATCGGGAGCTTAATCATGTCGACCTCGGCTGGAGGGATGTTTAATTGGCCGCGTTCAACGCGGCGGTCGGTTTGCGCCAAGAATTTCCGTAGAAAAACACCCGCGCACCCGGACTAGGAAATATAACATCATCCGGTCGGATGCAAATTCCAGCGTCGGGAAGGAATTCTGGGCGGCGGGTCGCAGCCGTATTTGCATCTATATTTCCGGAAACCCCGCGGTGACGTAGCGGCGGTGTTGCCCCAGGAGGCCGCCGATGAATCGCTTTTCCACCGCCAAGGATTTTTTTGTCCATCTCCGCCTGCATTACCAGTTTCTGATTTTGTCCGGCGCCTACCTGTGCGGAGGCTTATGCGCGCCCGCCTTGGCTCCGGCCGCTTTTCTGGCGCAATTTCTCAACGTGCATGTGCTCCTGTTCGGCGGCGTCACGGCGTACAATTCCTATTGGGACAAGGACAAGGGCGCCGTCGGAGGATTACGGCGGCCGCCGCCCATTGCGGAGTGGTTCCTTCCCGCCTCCTGGATTTTGCAGGCGGCGGGCTTGGCCTGGTCGAGCCGCGTGTCCGCCGCTTCGGCCGCGGTCTATGCCTTCGCCATGCTGTTTTTTTGGGCCTACAGCCGGCCGGGCATCCGCTGGAAAGGCCATCCCTGGCTGGGTTTGCCTGCCATCGGCGTCGCTACGGGAGTGTGCGGATTCTTGTTGGGCGTGATGCACGGCGGAGGCGCGGTGCCCCGTCAGGCTTGGCCCGCAGCCCTGGGCGTCGCTTTTTTGATCGTCAGCCTTTTTCCGATGTCGCAAGTCTACCAGGTGGAGGAGGATCGCGAGCGCGCGGACATGACCTTCACGGCGCGCTTCGGTTTGCCCGGCATGCGACGGGCTTTCGCCGCACTTTTCCCGCTGGGCATCGCGCTCACGGCCTGGTCCATGGGCGCCATCAATTTACGCCTGGGCCTGGCCTTCCTGGCGGTGGGCGCGGCGGCGGGAATCGGGCTGTGGCAGATAGTCCGGCGGCTGCGCTTGGACGCGGGCGAATACGATCGCGTCATGGCCGTCAAATACGCCGGTTCGGCCGCCTTTTCGGCGTTTCTCCTGACGTCGTTATGGCTGCAGGCGAACGGCGTCATCGGCCACCTTACACCTAAGGGGCCCTTAGGACCCCTTAGGTAGCTTGGAAGTGACGTAGCCTGCCGGTTACTGAAGCGCCGAGCGGCCCCTCGGCGTTTAAAAATCCAGGGTCTTGGCGATGGACAGGGTCGCGGACTTGGGCATGATGGCCGCCGAGGCCCAGCGTTCTTTTTGGAAAACGTCCCGGATGCAGGCGCGGATGTCCGCCGCGTTCACCTGATCGAGCTTGTCCAGGATTTTGTCGATGCTTTCGCCGGGTAGTCCGTACATGAGCTGGCGCGACATGTTGGACATGCGCGTGCCGGTGGACTCCAATCCTAGCAGGATGCCGCCGCGTATGCTGCGCTTGGAGAAATCCAGTTCGTCGCGCGTCAGGCCGTTTTTTTTGAGAGCGACGATTTGCTTGTTGATTTCCGCCAGCGCCTTGCCCATATCCTTCGGTTCCGTCGCGAAGCCGATGGAATAGACGCCGGCCTTGATCATGAATTCCGGATTGGAATAGATGCTGTATACCAGGCCCAGCGACTCGCGCACGCTTTGGAACAAGCGCGAGCTCATGCCGTCGCCGAAGATGCAGTTGAGCAGGAGCAAGGCGTAACGGTTGGGATGGTTCCAGGGATAGCCGGGGCCGCCCAGCACGGCCGTGACCTGATGCACGGGACGCTTTTGGACCAGATGGCGCTGCTTGCCGTCCGATCCGGTTCGCGAGGTGGACTTGCGGGCCGATCCGTCCAAGATGGAGGCGGTGAAGGCGGCGGTGGCCGCCGAGGTGGCTTTGCGGCTGGAAGACGCAGCGCGCGCCCGCGCATTATGCCCAGTCGCTCCGAGCTTGAAGGCTTTACGCGCGATGTCGACGACTTCGGCGTGGTTCACGCGGCCCACGGCGAGCACGAAAATGGGCAACTTGGTCGCCGCCTTGGCTTGATGAGCCACCAGGTGCTTGCGGTGCAATCCCCGCACGGTCTTGGCCGTTCCGGCGATGGGAAAGCCCAAGCTGTGCTTGCCGAAATAGGCCTCCGAGAACAGGTCGTAGACATAGTCTTCGGGATTATCCTCGCCGCCCTTGATCTCCTCGATGATGACTTCTTTTTCCTTGCCCAACTCCGTCGGATCGAAAACCGATTCCAAAAGCATTTCCAGGAGCATGGACAGGCCCGCGCCCACCTCGGTATCGACGACCTTGGCGTAAAAACAAGTCTGTTCCTTGGACGTGTAGGCGTTGATTTGCCCGCCCGAGGATTCGAAAGCCTTGACGATGGAAAGGGCGTCATGGCGCTTGGTGCCCTTGAAGACCATGTGCTCGAACAAGTGGGCCAGCCCGTTGGTTTCCGGGAGTTCGTCGCGGGAGCCGATGTCGAGATAGACCCCCAGGCTCGCGGAGCGGATGTTGGGCAGGGTTTCGGTGGCGACCACCACTCCGTTTTCCAGGAGCGTGGTGCGGATGTCGGTAGCGGCTGCGTTACGTGGTGCCATGGGCCTCGGCGTGTCGGTCGGTGGGGATGATCATTCGCATGGGAAAAAAGGAATGGTCAAAAAAAAGGCTCCGGCCAAAACCGGAGCCTTGCGCTTTGGATTAGCCTTGCAGCAGAAGCTGCTTGCGGCTCAGCTTGATCTTGCCCTGCGGGTCGACACCGATGCATTTCACCTCGACCTCGTCGCCCATGGAGAGCACGTCCTCGACGCGCTCGACCTTGGACATGGCCAATTCGGAGATGTGCACCAGGCCTTCCTTGCCGGGCAGGATTTCCACGAAGGCGCCGAAGGTCGCGATGCCCTTGACTTTGCCTTTGTAGACCTTGCCGACTTCGGCTTCCGCGAACAGTTCGTTGACCATCTTGAGCGCCATTACCGCGTTGCCGCGATGCTGGGCCGAAATGGTCAGGTTGCCCTGATCGTCCACGTTGAGCGTGGCGCCGGAATTTTCCTGGATGCCGCGGATGACCTTGCCGCCGGGGCCGATGAGGTCCTTGATCTTGTCGGAAGGGATTTTCTTCTGCAGGATGGCGGGCGCGTACTTGGACAGCTCGCGGGCGGCCGGCAGGGCCTCTTTCATCTTACCGAGGATGTGCATGCGTCCGGCCTTGGCCTGGCTCAAAGCCTGCTCCATGATCTGCGGGGTCAGGCCGCGCAGTTTGATGTCCATCTGGAACGACGTGATGCCGTGTTCCGTACCGCACACCTTGAAATCCATGTCGCCGAGATGATCCTCGGTGCCGTTGATGTCTGAGAGCGTCTCGAAGCGGTTGCCGTCGGAGACCAGGCCCATGGCGATGCCGGCCACGGGGGATTTGATTTTCACGCCCGCGTCCAAGAGCGCCAGGGTGCCGCCGCACACGGAGGCCATGGATGAGGAACCATGCGATTCCATGATGTCGGAGACGAGGCGGATGGTGTACGGGAAGCTTTCCGAGGTCGGCAGCACGGGCGCGAGCGCGCGTTCGGCCAAAAAGCCGTGGCCCACTTCGCGGCGGCCCACGGAGTTCATGCGCTTGGCTTCGCCGACCGAGTAGCCGGGGAAGTTGTAATGCAGCATGTAGTTCTTGAAGGATTCGCCTCGCAGGGAGTCGACGCGCTGTTCGTCGTTCTTGGTGCCGAGCGTGCAAACCACCAGAGCCTGGGTTTCGCCGCGCTGGAACAGGCCCGTGCCGTGGGCGCGGGGCAGGACGCCGGTTTCGATTTCGATGTTGCGGACATCGGACGGACCGCGTCCGTCGATGCGGACTTTTTCCGACAAGACCATCTCGCGCATTTCACGCCATTGCACGGACTCGACGTATTCCTTGATTTCGCCTTCGCGATCCTTGGAGCCTTCGCCCACGGCCGCGATCACGTCCTTCTTGATCTGGCTCATGGCGGCGTAATGCGCCTTTTTCAGCATCGGGGTATGGAAAGCTTTAATCAGCAGCGGCTTGGCGATGGCGTCGACCTTGCCGAACAAATCCTTATCCACGGCCTTGGGTACGAACACGTCCTTGGTGACCGGGAAGCGGGACAACAATTCCTGCTGGCCTTTCACAATGGCCTTGATGGCTTCATGGCCGGTCAGGATGGCGCTGACCATGATGTCTTCCGGCACTTCGAAAGCGGAGCCTTCGACCATGCAGATGGAGGTGGCGGATCCGGCGATGATGAGTTCGATGTCGGCGGATTCGATTTCCTCGTAGGTGGGATTGACGGTGAATTTGCCGTCGCGCGTGCCGATGACTTTCACGGCCGCGACCTGGTCTTCAAAGGGCAAGGTGGACAATCCGATGGCCGCGGAGGATCCAATCACGGCCAGCGTGTCCGGATCGAACTTTTCGTCGGCGGAGAGGACGGTGCAGACGATTTGGACTTCGCGCTTGTAGCCGTCCGGGAACATCGGGCGCAAGGGCCGGTCCACGATGCGGCAGGTCAGCACTTCCTTGTCGCTGGGTTTGGCTTCGCGCTTCACGTAACCGCCCGGGATTTTTCCGGCCGCGTAATATTTCTCGCGGTATTCAACGGTGAGCGGGAAGAAGTCTCCCAGGGCTTCCGGCCCGGCGCACACGGTGCACAAGACCATGGTGTCGCCCATGCGCGCGATGACCGCGCCGCCGGCTTGCTTGGCCATCCGCCCGGATTCCAAGGTCATGGTTTTGCCGTCCGGCAAGGTGATGGTGACTATTTCTTTTGCCATGGATATTCTCTGCTTCCTTAAGGCGCGGCCCTCGCCGCACCCGGTAGATTATGATGAAGGGGGAAAAAGACGGAAGATTAGCGGCGGAGGTCGAGCTGCTTGATGAGAGTGCGATATCCTTCCAAGTCAGTCTTCGTCATGTAGTTGAGGAGGCGGCGACGATAGGCCACCATGGTGGTCAGCCCACGGCGCGAATGCTTGTCCTTCTTATGGATCTTCAAATGCTCCGTGATCTCGGCGATGCGGTGGGTGAGCAAGGCGACCTGGACCTTGGGATTCCCCGAGTCCTTATCGTTCTTGCCGTAAGTGGTGATGGTCTTGGCCGCAATTTCCTTGGTCATGGTTGCCATAATGCTTGATCGCTTTCTGCTGCTTTTCTTCTCTGTCTGGATTTCCTGAAAATCGTTCAAACCGGCCAGCTTAAGCGCCAAAGCCGGATTGAGAGGGTGGAATAATAATTCGGTGCGCGGTTTTTGGCCATTTTTTTCCCGTCTCCGGGCAAAAAACCCTGGCCTCAAGGGCTCAATTTG
>JADGQO010000090.1 GCA_017881725.1 Fibrobacteria bacterium | reverse complement strand
GGCCTGGGGGCCCAGGGCTGCGTTGCGCCTCCTTGGAATAGTCCCGCTATTCCGGCGTTGGCGCGCCTTTCCCTGAACCCCCATTCCTCGCCGCCTTCGTTTCGAAATTTTGGAGTCGAGACACTAGCTCGGATAAAAAGCGGAATTGCTCTAACCGGGTGCCGGGGTGTTGAAAAGGCCGTGCGGGCGTCGTGTCGGCGTGGGTCGCAGCGACTCAGCGCGTGCCGGGACCGGCGTCGGACCCACTCCCGTTTCCCGCCTTCATGGCAAGGTCTTTGATTTTCTGATGCAAGTTCTTTGATTGCCTTATGATTAGAATAATTCTAAAATACTACCATGGGACGTAAACTCACGCCGCACCGGCAAACCGTACTCGAAATCATGCGGGCCAGTTTGGATCATCCCACGGCGCGGGAAGTTTATGAGCGATCGGCCAAGCATTCGCCCCGCTTGAGTTTCGCGACAGTTTACAACGCCCTGAAGCATTTGACCGAGTCCGGAGAATTGCGGCTGATCCGTTTTGGCGACGACGCGGTCCGTTACGATCCGCTTCTGGACAATCACGGGCATTTGGTGTGCCGGCAATGCGGCCGCATCGATGACGCCTTGGGAACCGCATCCCCGGCGATTCCGGAAGGGCTCCAAGGCGTGAACGGATTTGCAATCGATGAAGTTACCATCCACTATGTCGGCGTATGCGGCGGTTGCCGCAAGACCAAACCGCGCAGTGAAGAAACGCGTGTCGCGGGTTCGGCCCCCAGGCTGAAAAAGAAAACCAAGCCGAATCCCAAGTAACGCGCCAAGTTAATGGCAAGGCTGGGATTTCTGCAGCACGGCCGCGAAAAGGCTGTCCGATCGGAAATAGAAATTAATTCCCTCGAATACGGGCGGCGAACCCTGGGTAACTGAGACGTTACCGGTATCCCCTTTTTCCACAAGTCCACTCCCGGCATGCCGGGATAGATAACGTACCACACCGTTTTGCCGGTACAGGGGCGTACCCAACTCCTTTATCACCTCGTTCATTTTCATGCCCGCTCGCAGCCACCGCGCGGGATGGAGAAATTGACCGGAGAGTACGTACATGGCCGCGCAGGGATGGTCTTGCATGAACAATCCATTTCCAAACGCGTTGCGGAACAAGGTGTCGTCCCGGAAGGAATCGTCATACGCATAAGGTAGCGAAGCTTCCGGCGTGGACGGGAAAATGAAACCTGTGTCGAATACGGCCGCGATGCCCAAGGTATCGACCGGATTTTCGGAAGCGGCCCACGAACGTTGATCACCGGTTTGGCTGTCTATCTCGGCGATGGATTTGAAAACCGCGAAAAGGCTGTCCGGCCCGGCATATCTAAAGGCCTCCAGGCGTTTGGGTTGGAAATGCGCCGAGTCCCAGGGCGGAACCATGCCGCCGGAATTCAAGGGTTTGCCTTTTTCCTTGGAGAGACAACCGAATAAAATCGCCAAAGCGGAAAAGGCCATTATTCCGGCCGGGAATCGAAAAAGCACTCGCATGCATTACCCTTTGTTAAGCCTTAAAAAACGTTGATGGCGTCAACGGCAGGCCTAAGCCAAAAGATAAGCGAGTTTTCCGCTAAAACCCATCCAGGACGTGATGGGTGATGGCGTGGGGCGTCAGGGCTTCGATAATCTTTTCCTGGGATGAGGACAAATCCAATTGGTGGACCCGGTCTTTTTGGAGGAGGACGCCGTCCTCCGACGTCAGCACCGATATCCAGGGCTTGGTGAACTCGACGGGATTGGGAGCAATCACCTTGCCGACCCGCCCGTTGTCCAGACGTACCAGAGAGCCCAGGGGGAAAATGGATACGGCTTTCAGGAAATGTTTGATGTGCTCGCTGTCCAATTGGCCCTGGCCGCCCAAGGACAAAAGGCTGACCATGGCTTGGTAAGGCACGACGGACTCGCGGTAGGTGCGTTTGTTAATCAGCGCGGTGAATACGTCGGCGATGCTCACGATGCGGGAAAATTTGCTGACGTTATTGCCCGCTCGTTTATCCGGATAGCCCGTTCCGCCCAGACGTTCATGGTGTTGGTAGGGCACCAGCAGGGTCGCTTCGGAAAGGCCGTGCACGTGTTCCAACAGGGTAAGTCCCAGTTGCGGATGCTTTTTGATTTCGAAGAGTTCGCCGTCGGTCAGTTTCCCGCGTTTGTTGCGTATTCTTTCCGGCACCAGCATCATGCCCACGTCGGCGAGCAACGCGCCTTGGGCCACTTCGATGGCTTGCGCCCGCGAGTAGCCCACGGAGGAGGCCAGGGAAAGGGAGAGGAGGCAAAGCTTAAGCGCATGATCATAGAGATAATCATCGCCCACGTAAGGCGCAGCGGCCAAATTGACGATCAGGTTCCTGTCCTTCATGAACGTGTCCATAAAGGAGCCGACTATGGATCGGATCAAGGCATTGGATGCGATTTCCCCACGCATCAATTTTCCGAAAAGAATGCGCACCTGGCCCACGGCGTCCTGGAACTTGCGATGCGTTTCGGTTTTATGAATTTCGGTCCGATCATGCACGGACAATTGCGACATGAACTGATGCAGGGACGGCTGGACGGGATGGTCCAAGGGCCTAAATCGCGAAACCTTCCGGATGAACGGCGCGGACTTCACGAGCTTCGCATCCGTGGCGCCTACCGCTTGCAATTCTTCGGGAAGGTCGGCCGATGGCGATAAGCCGTCGAAATAACCGGACTCCTCCAGGGCTTTCAATTCGCCCAGGATTTGCCGGATATCTTTTTCCCGGCGGGAATCCCAGGGCATGATCGGTTTTTGCTGGGCTGGGTTCATCGGACCTGGATTGCGCCTTCATGCACGAAAAACGTTTTCGGTCCGGTCATCGGCTCCTGAACCAGGTACATTTCGTGACCGATTTTTACGCATACCCCGGGAAAGGCTTTTTTAAAAACCGTAATGGTTGCGCTATCCGGATTGGCCGACTGCCCTTCCAGGCGTGAAAATCTTTCCCGCAAGTCCTTGGACTTGGCCTCCACTTTGGATCGGGCGCTTTCCATTTGAAACAGGATTTCAATCGTCCAAGGTTCCATGCCCCGATTCAAACGCTCCATGTCATGGATATGGCGCAGGGAATCTCCGAGTTTTTTGGAATACTTTCCCAGCTGATCCATTTGTGTGCGGATGTCGGACATTTCCTCCGCCACGGTATAATCGAAGCCCGCCTCCAAGTGGGTGGGCGTGCCCGTTTCGGTTCCGGCCGTTTGGCAAATGATGGTTTGCCGGGCCTGTACCTTCCCGCCCGCCAACATGCCGTTGATGGTGACCGCTTGCCGGGCCTGTAGCCGGCTGTTCACGGCCTCCTTCAGCACCACTAAGTTTTTTTCGCTTTTCACCGCCTGGTTGCGTACGTATCCGACGGTTACGTCCCCGCGCGCGCGCAACAGCCCCTTGCCCTGGCCCGTGAATCCGCCCCGGATCATGACCTTCCCCTGCGCCTTGATATTACAATCCTCGACCAATCCGGTAACTTCCAAGTCACCCCCGGCGTCCACGTTGAAGCCGCCCTTCACGTCCCCGCGCACCAATACCGACTTGCCGAAGGTGATATTGCCGGTGGCGTAATCCACGTCCCCTTCCACGGTATAGAATTCCTGGACTTCCACGACCTTGTCGTGCAATCGGACATGCCCGGCCGCCGACGCGATGATGAGCATGGGGTCGTTCGGCGAGCGCTGCGTATTCAAGCCCAGACGCGGTTCCAAGGTCTTGCCGGCCACGCCCGCCACGAGTTTGCCGCACACGTCCAGGCCGGGACGGCCTCCGGTCGGCGCATGGATGATGGCTAGGGGGTCGCCGGGCGACACGTTTTGGATCAGGGAGGCGCGCATGTCGGCTTCGCCGCTTTCATTCACGGTGGGCTGGACGTGCGAGAAATCAACCAGGTATTCCAAATAGCCGTCTTTACCGGAGGTCGGCGGGGTTCCGCGCGCGACGACGCCTTCGGCCGTCAAACCCTCTCCGGCCTTTTCCAGCAACTGTTTCATCACGTTAAGATCCAGATCCGCCTGGATACCCTGCTCGCGCATCCAGACTTCCATCTCGGCCAAAGAGGGCGCGTAATGGCCCCCCGTTTCCTTGGACGCCGGGACCAAGGTAATGCGGGCTTCCATGCCGCCTTTATCAATGCGCAATTCCAGTTTATCCTGGCGCAAAAATATCCTTCCAACCCGGAACAACCGGAAATTCCCGTTTACATCCGTGTCACGCGATCAATGTATCGGCCCGTTGTCGGGCTTCAAATCATTATAGGGCTGACCGGCCGGGGGGTCAATGCGAAGGGCTGAATACCCCTTGGAGACTGGGGTTTTGGGCGGGTGGAAGCGGTTTGAGGTTTAGGACCGCATGCGGAACTGGGGATTAATGAGCCTTGCCGCGCAGCGATTTCCACGGATCATAGAGAAGGGTATCCTTGCGTCCCGGGGATTCTTGTGGACCCGCTTTGGTATATAGGAGATGCGTCCGGGAGATGATGTATCGCAGCAACGGACCGCCGGACGGTGCTTTCTTTCCCCGCGCCACCTCGCACATGAGGCTGGAATCCTGAACCGGTTCCACCGTCTCGTCGGCATTGATTTTGTTGAGGATTTCCTGAACGGGAATTTCGCTTCGGTTCACTCGGTGGTCCACTTGAGCGGCTTTGTCCGGAGTTTGCAAGCGTAGGATATTCCAATCCTGGATGTTCACTCCCGCGTCCGACCCTTCGCCTTTCAGCAAGAGCAGCATGGATCCGTCCGGTAATGGCGTTTGCGTGTGCACGGACATTTCTCCCAGGGCGAGCGGGAAATAGTGCGGGAAAACCCGCATGCATTCCAGGCTGTCGCCGGAACTTTTCCATAAGGTGAGGAAAGCCCGGTTGCCTTCGCCCACCGTCAGTTCGTTGAGAACGACCCACTTGGCGCGCGGGCCCGGAAAGTCCACCGAGTACCTTTGCCAACTAAACGGTTTACCCTCCAGAAACCCCAATACCACGTTACCGCCTTTGGCCAATTGCGCCGAGGACGGTTCCGTGAAGTCCCCCTCGCCCGAGAGGCCTTGCTGGATAAACCCTTGGGACGCGCCGTTGCAATCCCCTTCGGCATCACCACAGGCGATAATTCCCACGAACCGTCCGAATTCGGCTTTAGCGACCTTAGCGGCGGAAGCGGGAAGAATGGTCGCCATTATGGCGGTGTAAATCAAGGCGATGGATTTGCGCACCGAACCTCCGGAGTTGTCCCAACGATGTCGATATTGGGAACGTAAACTTAAAATTATTGTCCGGATCCAGAGAACTAATCAACCTTGGGTTTCAACTAACCAGTGCTGATCCATGTCATTCCACCGCTCGTGGATTGGAAAGCCGGGATTCGCGAATGCCTCAACCCTTGGAAAGGGATGAACATGTTTTTTAAGAGGAAATCAGGTGTTATCTCCGCCGTGCTGGGCCTGGCTCTGGCCGGCGCGGTCTGGGCGCAGGACGTTTTCAAATACACCGGATGCACGGACGTCACGCGGTCGAATTTCACCAAGGTTCCGGTGCTCAATAAATCCATTGATCCGACCTTGGACGAAATCGTCCGTTTCGTTGTAGCGGCGGACGGGTCCGTCTATTTCAATGAAAGAAACGGAAACCTGAAAGTGGTTAAACCGGGTGGGCAAATAAAAAAGCTCGGTAAAATAAACGTCTATCCGCCCAGCAGCCCCCTCAAGACCCCGAAACCGACTTTGCAAAGCAACCACAATAACGAATACGGCCTGGTAGGCCTGGCGCTGGATCCGAATTTCGCGGCCAACCATTACATCTACGTTGCTTATCAATCGAATACCGCCGCAGTTTCAAACCTATCGCGATTCACGGTGAATAGCGATGTGCTCGACCCTGCGTCGGAGAAGGTGATTTTAAGCTGGACGATTCAGCAGGACTATTGCTGCCATACCGGCGGCGACATCCGCTTCGACGCCAAAGGCGATTTGTGGATGTCGATCGGCAACAATACCATGAATGCCAACACCGACGCCGACACTTTAGCCTACGTGAACGAAAACCTGGCTACCGGGTCGACGGACGGATCCGCCGCCGACGATCAGGGCCATGCCGCGAACAGTAACGATCTGCGCGGCAAAATCATCCGGATCCACCCGCTGCCTGACGGGAGTTACACCATACCGGCGGGCAATCTGAAGGATGCCGTGGCGACGATGTATTCCGTCGAGGATCTGGCCAAGATTCGTCCGGAAATTTATTCCATGGGCCATCGGAATCCCTACACGATTTCCGTCGATGACGTGAAGGGGCTACTGACCTGGGGCGATGTCGGCCCGGACAACCAATGGGAAACGGAAGAGTACAACCTGATCGCGAAACCCGGTTTCATGGGGTGGCCGTATTTTGTGGGCGCGGAGAACAACCCCCATTACCGGTACAGATTGAACAAGGATCCGGCCGGCGCTATGAACATGAGCAAGTGGAACACCGGCGTCCAAAAACTTCCTCCCGCAGTTGGAGCGGCCATCGGGTATGTGGAAGCCTGCGCGATCACGGGACCGATCGTGCGTTGGACGGCTGCGCAAACTAACCCCAAAAAGCTTCCGCCCCACTTTGACGGGAAGTGGTTGGTCACGGATTGGCTTACCGGAAATCTCAAAGTCATCTCGTTGGATAGCGCCACCAACACCAAGGTCACCGCGAAAAATACGTTGCTGAACGCCCTATCGCATCCGCTGGAATTGTTCATCGCCCCGGACGGTGTACTCTATATCATGGAATACGGAACGGGTTACAAATTCGAAGGCGGCGTTACCCCCCTCGGCACCGGAGCGGATAATTCCACCGCCATATCCCGCCTGGAATACTCGGGGGCTTCCTGCCTGGAACCCATTTCCATAAAGGATAGGATGTTCGTAAAATCCGTAGCCGGAAAAACCAACCTGATCAATTTGGGGATCTTAAGCGAACGATCCGTCACGCTTCCCTTCGGAGCCTACGGATTCAAGCTGTACGATTTAACCGGAAAGATGGCTTGGGAATTCCGTTCCTCCGATATGAACCGCGAGTACGGAATGAAAATTTCCATCCCTGCGTCCATGGGCGAAGGGATCTATCGCGCCAATTTTGTTTTCCAGGCGGATTGACATTCGGATTTTTTCAACACCCTGTTAAGATGCTTTAAGTTCCACGGTAACTTCCAGATTACCCCGCGAATTTGTCTTCGCGCGGCGCTTGCCGTTGTCGCCTTGCCACGCGTATGATGATTGCGCGGAGTCGGTATCCGCGCGGGTCATGTCCCATGCGATGCTGCGGGATGGAAGAGTAAATGAAGATTCAGGAATTACATATCGGATCGTCGGGCGCGTGGGCGATGGCTCTCATGTTGGCCGCTGCTCCCGTGCGTATTCCGGCCGATTCGTCGCCTGCGCATCCCGCGACTCTTCAAGTTGTGCCCCCGGCTTCGCGCCCTCAGTCTTTTTCATCGGATTCTCCGCAGCCGCCGCGGGCGCTGAATCAAGCTCGTATCCATGCCCATTATCACAATGGCGATTTCGACAAGGTGCTGTCCGATTTCGCTTTGGTGCAAAAGTCGCGCGTCCGCCTGAGCCTGTCGGACAGTATTTTCATGGAAAAACACTTGGCCGTGGTCTATGCCGCCAACCCGGGAACTCGCGAATTGGGCCGCTACCACATGTTCAAACTCCTGGGTTTGGCGCCTAATGCGAATCTCATTGACCTATTCGTCGGGGAAGAGGTTGATAATATTTTCGAAAAAGTAAAATTGGAATTTGCCGTTACCCATTCCCCTCCGCCCGCACCCACTCGGCAGCAACGCAATGACTCGGCCCCGCGACCTCCCCCCATCAAGACTGCGGTCAGGCCGACGCCGAATTCCGGACCGCTTGCGAAGGATACCGCAGCCAACCGGGCGAGTTTAATTCCGGAAGTTCCCGCCCCGGCAAGCGCGGGTCTCGCGTCCGTCGGGGAGGAAACCGAAAACCTCCCGATGTGGAAAAACTCCGGGACTTGGATTGGCGGCGGCGCGGCCTTAGCCCTGGCGGCCATCTCGGTTTATTATTCCACCAGCCATCCAAACCAGGGCCAGAAAACCTATGTGGTTCCGTCCACAGTCGCGCGGTAACGGGGCGTTGAAAAATCCCACGCGAGGCCGCATGGCGGCCGATCGGGCCCCGATCGAAACACGAACAAGCCTGTCGCTAATCCTGAACCGTGCATTCTGGGCGCCATTCATCAAAGCGTCCTTAACCTTTTTAATCGCATCCTGCGACCCGGCGGGGCCCAAGGACGCGGTGATACTGCGGTTGGAACCGAGCCCGGGATTGTCGAACTATGCGCGCCTGGTAATTACCGTGGGAGACACCCTAGGTAACCGGCAAGATACGGTATTCAACGATACCCTTACATCCCCCTCGCGGCTTTATCATTTGGCTCTCAACAGGTATGCCGGAGATACCACGAACATCGTCATCATGGGCTTTCAAGCGGGCATCATGGTCTACCGCGAAGTGCGCGTTTACGACGGGCGATCGCAAAAGGTGATCGCCATGAATGTCGCGCATTATGACGCGCAGAATCCGTTTACCCCCAAGGTCGATCCGACGATCACATCCAAATCCGTGCCCACTCCGGCGCCGGACTCGGCGAATATTCCGCTTCCCAGTCCACCGATTTTGATCGCGCACCCTTCGGATACCTCGGTGTCCATTCGAGATACCATCGTGATGGACGCGGAAACGTCCGACATCGACGGCGACTTGGCCGGTTTTAGTTGGACGTGCAACGGCGCGACCGTGGATTCAGGTTTCCTTTCGGGCGCGAGAGAGACGATTCGGTATCGGCATGCATTTTCGGATCCGGGCGATTACTCCTGCCAAATAAAAGTTTGGGACAGGGTTGGGAGGAAAACCACGGCGAGTTTTCTCGCGCAGGTATTTTTCGACCCGCCGACTGCGGATGCCGGTGCGGACACTACGGTAACTGCGGGCACGCTGATTCGGCTGCATGCAAAGGGCGAAGACGGGCTCGGACCGGTGGTAAGCCGCGCGTGGCAATGCGGCGAAGAACCATTCGTCTTTGCGAAGCAACAGGAATCCACCATGCAGGCACCGAATACTCCGGGAGAACTCCAATGTATCCTGCGGATCACGGATTCAGACTCACTTTCGACCTTCGATACCTTGCGCGTTACCATTACCGCTTCGGCAACGGATAGCCTAGCAGTCTTATCCAATCGGCCCTGAATCACCTCATTCATCCGAAATTGGGTATTCTGGTTCCGCATACTCACCCTAATTTCCCAACCTTCACGAGTTACCGAATACCGTCTAAAAATTTCCAATAAGTGACATTCTCCTTTAAAATTAAAGCCTTAGCATATGGCGTGTAGGCCGTAACAACGATTCCCTAGATTTTACCGGTTTGTGGTTTTTCTAGGGGCAAGCCGACTCCTGGAAATGATTAGATTTTGCCGAACTTACATAAATTTTCCTGATTGGGACTCACATGCTGAAATCCATTTCGAGTGGAAACAAAATCCTCCTCCTGTGCGGCCTTTCGTTTTGGATCGCGTATGCTGGCCAACGAGCCGCAAGTTCCACGGTTTCCACGACCTCGGCGTCAAAATCCACAGCGGCGAACCCAGCCAATCCCGTGGCGACCAACGGGGGCTCAACGTTGAATCAGCGCGACATCCATTCCGTCTACAACGAAGGCGATTTCGACAAGGTGATCACCTTGATTGAAAATTTCACCAAGTCGAACAAAACCTATTCGCGCGCGGACAGCATTTTCATATCCAAGCATCTGGCGGTGGTCTATTCGGCCAATCCGAAAACGCGTGAAAAGGGCAAGTACTATATGTATCGCCTCTTGGAGATGCTGCCGTCCGCGGAATTGGTGGACATGTTCGTCAGCGATGAGATCGATCGGATTTTCGACAAGGTCCGCAAGGAATTTCTCGCCCGTCAAAAAGGATTTGGAGTCGACAGCTCGCAAATTTCCATGCCGGACAAACCCGCGCCGGGCACGTCGTCAATGGCCGCGGCTTCGTCGGGGTCCCAGGCGGCCTCGCCCCTGGCGGGCCAGTCCTCCGCTGCCGCTTCCCCAGGCGCTTCTGCATCCGCAACGCAAGGACAAACCTTTTGGAAGCGGAACGGGTTTTGGATCGCCGGTGGCGCGGGATTGGCCATCGCCGGCGTGGCCGCAGTCTACATCGCATCCCAGCAGTCCGATTCTCCGGCCGGAAAATCCATCGTGATTTCCAACCAATCGTCGGCGACTTCCAAATAAAAATGGGATTTAGGATGAACTTGATTTCTAGTTGCATGCGCCGCCGTGGCGGCACAGGGGAATTCCGATGAAAATGAAAATACTCGGCGTCAGTGCCTTCCTTTTGCTTTCGCTTTTCTGGGCTTGCCATACCGTTGATTCGCAGGACTCCTTCGACATCCAAGGCGATTCCACGTGGACGAAGTGCGACAGCGTGCTTATCCTGCTCAAGGATGGATCCGGAAAAATCCTGGACACTTTGTACAACGACTCGCTAAAGAGCCTGGATCAACTGAAGCGCCTGGCCGCCGACAAATACAAAGGCGGCGATGCCACCGTATATATCCGGGGTACCAAAGCCGGCGGGCCTTGCTTTGAACAATCCCGCTCTTTCAACGACAGTAACGGCAAGGTTACGGTAACCGTGGACACGGCTTTCCAACCCGGAGTCAAGCCCGTTTCAATTTCCCTCAAACCGGATATGCTCGCGCTGACGCCCGGATCGAGTCCGGCGCTCCTGACGGCGACGTTGAAACCGGCCTATGCCTCGCAACTTTTCCTCTGGTCCGTGGAAGGCGCCGACGCAGCGAATGTCGAGTTCCCGGGAGGCTCTTTCGCCGGGCAGGCAACGCTCAAGGCTCTGAAAACCGGCACGGTCAAGATTCGCGTGCGCGCCAAACAGGACACGAACTTGGTGGATTCCTTGATCGTCATGATCGCATCCACCACGACCAATGGCCACGTGAAGCTGGTTCCCGATTCCATGGACATATTCGTCGGTGGCTCGATGGATTCGCTGACGGCTTCGGTGCTTCCCGATTCGGCGAGTCAAAAAGTGTCTTGGAGTTCGGACGATCCCAAGATTGCGACCGTCGATTCAAGCGGTCGCGTGAAGGGCATCGCTTCCGGCACGACCCACATTCGCGCCCTCTCCAAAGCCTTCGATGTGTCCAGCGCGGCCAAGGTGAACGTCATTCTGGACGTTCCCGTCTTGACCATCGCGGGCCGGCCGGGCGCGGCGGTCAACAAACCCATTGTTTACACGCCGAGCGTGACCCAGCAATTCGGGTCCATCGTCATGTTCAAATGGGACTTGAACGGCGACAGCACGTGGGACGACTCGCTCCCTGGGCCTTGGAACGGGACCAAGGTCGCGTTGCCTTCAATTACGGCTAAATTCAATACGGTCGGGGTGCATCACTTGTATTTCTATGTACGCGACTCCGAAGGCAATGAAGCGATAGCGGAAATAGACGCGGGCATCGGAAATCAACCGCCGGATATCTTATCCATAACGCCGGATACGACCATTGTGGCGGGCGATTCCCTGGAGTTTTCGGCCAAGGCGGTCGATCCGGATGGAAAGGTGGCCGGCTACGCATGGGATTACCTCGGGGAAGGAACGTTCTCGGACACTGTTCTGGTCAACGACTCCATCGCCGCCATCAAGGGTAAATTCAAATATGCCAAGGTGGGAAAATTCAACGCGATTTTAAAAGTCGTCGATGATAATGATAAGCCCAGCATCGATACGGTGAAGGTAAACGTCATCCTCGACTTGCCCATCGCCGATGCCGGCAACGATACCACCGTCATTGCCGGCTCGCTCATCCACGTTCACGCGAAAGGCACGGACGCGCATAGCGCTATCGCCAAGCGCGAAATAAAGCTGGGCTCCGGTTCCTTCACCGCTCTTTCCAAGCAAGACACCACCTTGCGCGCGCCTTCCGATTCGGGAACGCTTGTCATCGTAGTCCGCGTCACCAACGGTTATGATAATTCCGCATTGGACACCATGGTCGTCAACGTCCGCGCTCCCTCCAAAGCCAACGCCGACCTTTCGGGACTCGCCGCATCGGCCGGGACGCTCACGCCGGTCTTCAAGCCCGTAACGCTCTTCTACTCCCTCAGCGTCGGTTACTCAGACAGCCTTGTATCCGTCGTTGCCACGCCCTCGGACACGGCCGCCAGCCTTGCCATCAATGGTAAGCCGGTTAAAGCCGACGTTGCCTCCGACCCGGTATCGGTGCCGGTCGGCACCACGGTCAACGTTTTTCAGATCGTGGTCACTGCGCAAGATGGGACGCAGAAAGTCTACTCCGCTTCCGTGACCCGGGCCCCCAGCTCGGATGCGAGCTTGAGCAAATTGGAAACCGAAGGCATTACCCTCAAGCCGAGTTTCGCGCCGAAGGTATTCACCTACGCGGACACGGTGGAAAACCCCGTCACGTCCATCCGGCTTAAGCCTACGGTAAAGCAAGGTAACGCCAAGGTTACCGTAGGGGATTCCGCGACGGCTTCCGGTTCCTTCTCACCCCCGGAAAGCCTGATTGTCGGCGACAACTTGATCAATGTCGTGGTCACAGCCCAAGACGGAAAGAGCAAGTCCACCTACGCCGTGGCCGTGGTGCGCAAGGCCCGTCTTATTCTGGCGCGCCGCACGCCCGCAGGCGCCTTGGTCCGTCTCGACTCCGCCGACTATGCCATCGGGCAATCCGTGCCGATTTCCGCTCCGTCTGTGGTAGGCTCGCATTTCACCAACTGGACCTTGCTGGATGGTAAAGCCACCATTTCCGACAGCCTGGCGGATACCACCGTGCTTTTGGTGAAATCGCCGTTCGTCCGGGCTGCGGCTATTTTCGCCATCAACACCTATTCGGTTAAAACCTCCACTGACGGCCGCGGAGTGCTCACTGCCAAGGATTCCGTAGCCTACGGCGATCAGGATACCGCCACGGTCGCGCCGTTGGCGGGTTATCGGCTGCTGAGTTTCACCGACAATGGGACGGACAAATTGGCCTCGATTTCGGGCGGCAAGTACATCTTCACCGTGAAGGAAACCCACTCACTGGCCGCGACATTTCTGCGCACCTATTCACTCACGGCCACGGATACCGGTACCGGCTCGGTAACCCCACCGCCTGCCACCGTAGACTCGAACTCGAATTACACGTTTACATTCACCACTTCGGGCACGGGAAACAACCTGAATACCCTGACGGACAATGGAACCAATGTGACGGCAAGCCTGACCGGACCTCCAATGGCGGTGTCGAACTATGCGTTGACCGGGATTTCTGAGGACCATGTGATAAAGGCGACGTTTGGGATTAAAACTTTTCATCTGACCGTGGTAGGTCATGGAGTCAGTGTTTGCCCGACTGGGCAAAGTTGCTTAATCTTGTGTATTCCAGGGAAGGGGTGTTTGGTGCCACCCGATTCTGTGACCGTTACTGTGAATTATGGCGTTTCATATAACATCAGTACTTCAAATACAGCTTCAAGTACGGATACTAGTTCGTTTAAGAGCTGGGTCGGCGGCCCTCCGACAGCATCCGGAAATCCGGCGGCAGTCACCTTAACTGCCGGCGATGCCAAATATAGAGCGGACTATTGTGGCGCAAAATGCTTTGTAATATGCTGCGTTATCATCACTCCGGTAACTTCCACGCCGGTGACAATCTCTCCAACGACGTCGGTAACGCCCCCAATTAGTTCGGAAACGGCGGCTCCAAGCGCCGTGCCTTAGGTCGGCGGCCAACCTGAATTCTACAGGCGCTCCATGCAATTGACGGCACCGCCTGATTTTCAAACGACACCGGCTCTTAAGCTGCGGTCCGGCCGTGTGAATCCCGTATTCGACGATTTGGTAGTCGAGGGTGTCCTGCAAATCAGGATTTCCGGAGAGCCTTATTCCGTGACCATGCGGACGCCGGGAGACGATGAAAATCTGGCGCTCGGGTTGTTGTTCGCGGAGGGCGTCATCGATGGAATCGATTCCGTGATGAGTTGCGCGGTAAGCGTGATACAAAGCGTATTGGACCGGGACGAATTGGGCCCGGAGGGAAACTCTGTCACCGATGGGAACGCGGTCCGGGACGAAGGCGCGGACGGCTGCGTGGACGTGGTCTTGAGAACCGGCCGACTCGGACCGGAATTAAATCGACGCAGGCTGGCCTCCAATGCCTCTTGCGGCGCTTGCGGGATGATTTCCGCCGAAGATTTATCGACAGTGCAATCCGTCGTCGCCGGAGGACAGCGCGGGGTTACCGTATCATCGATGTTACCCTGGTTGGAAAACCAAATGCAGAAGGCGCAGTCGCTGTTCCGTAAGACGGGTGGATCGCATGCCGCGGCATTGTTCAACTTGGAAGGCAGCCTTTTGGTCTTGAAGGAGGATGTCGGCAGGCACAATGCGGTGGACAAAGCGATTGGCTGCCTTTTGCGCGAGGGCCGGTTGAGCGAAGCGACTATCCTCCTCATCAGCGGGAGAGTGTCTTACGAGATCGTTTCCAAGGCCGCGAAAGCCGGGATTCAAATCCTGTTGGCCGTTTCGGCGCCCTCCACTTTGGCGGTCAAATTATGCGACGAGGCGGGAATCGCCTTGGTGGGATTTTGCCGCGGTGGGGACGCGACCATTTATACGCACGCCGAAAAAGTGGGGATTACCGGATAATACTCGCAAGCATCGGGTTATGCTAATACCCCGGATGCGATATCCACAACCCGGCCACCCACCAGGATATCACCTAAATCGTCCGGTTCGGAATTTTCGGCCGGAGCCTTGACTTGCAACCTCAAGAGGGAGGGGCGATTCACGCTGAAGCCCTGTTCAATGCGTAAATCAAGAATTGGATCCGTGCCCAGGGCAAAAGGGTCCGCGCCCGGTGCAAAAACCGAACCTTTTCCCTTGGTTATTCCATAGCGTGCCAAGTACGCACCCAGACAGCCGGTGGCGCTCCCCGTGGCCGGATCTTCCGGGATGCCGAAGTGCGGCGCAAACATCCTCGCATGAAATTGATTTTTCCTCGAAAGCGCCTCGGCGGTGAAAATGTAAATCGGCAATGTTGGCCGGGACTGAAAATACCGGTTGTACGCCGCCATGTCCAAATAGGCGTTGCGAACGGATTCCAGGTTTTTCATCGGCGCCATCAGGAATGGGATACCGGTGGATACCTCTTGGAGTTTCGCCTCCTTGGTCAGGAAGCCTGTCCTTAGATTTCTTTCGGAGGTGCAAAGGATTTCCGCGATGGATTCCGGCGGATGGACGGGACCGAACGTCGGTTTATTCTGGCGCATCCAGATCAGATCCGATTTTTCTTCGAACCAGACCGGAATCCTTCCGGCTTGCAATTCAAGATGGAAGTAATCTGGGTCCGACCATCCACGGGCGTCATTGCCGGGATTCTTCTTGCGGTCGGCAACGTGTGGATTCTTCTTGGGGACCCCGGACTTTTTTCCGGTCGAATTTTGGAGGTGCCTGCGGATGACGTAGGCGGCGCCTAAGGTCGGATGTCCCGCGAAGGGAATTTCCTGTTTGGGAGTGAAAATCCTGACGCGCCAATCAGCGTTGGGTTTCGCGGGTTGGCGCACGAATGCGGTTTCGGGAAAGTTGAACTCGGCGGCGATTTCCTGCATGCGCCGGGAAGTCATGGTTCTTTCCATCTCCACGACCGCAAGTTGATTGCCCGAAAATTTCCTTTCCGCGAATACGTTAACGATGAAGAAGCGTGGGCCAATTCGCGCCATGTTCGGATTCCGGAATTTTTCTGTTCCTGATTAGAGCGTGGCGGCGGCTTTGCGAATGGCTTCCGCCGTACGGGACATTACGTCGTCGTCGTGCGCGGCGGAAAGGAATGCGGCTTCGAACTGGGAGGGCGCGAGATAGATTCCCTGATCCAGCATGGCATGGAAAAAACGACCATATATCTTGGTGTCCGACGTCAGAGCCGAGGCGTAATCCCGGACGGGGCCGGCCGTGAAGAAAATCGTCATCAAGGATCCGACACGGTTAATGCACCAGGGGACGGAAGCGCCTTGGAGCGCCGCGCGCGTTTCCTTTTCCCAGGCTTCGGCGCGCTGGTTAAGGGTGGCGTAGAACCCCGTCTTGCGCACCTGGCGCAGCATGGCCATGCCCGCGGCCGTAGCCAGGGGATTGCCGGCCAAGGTGCCCGCTTGATAGACCGGTCCCACCGGGCTCAATTGATCCATGATGTCGGCGCGGCCGCCATAGGCCGCCAGCGGCAAGCCGCCACCGATGATTTTTCCCATGGTGGTCAAATCCGGCTTAACGCCGTAATAGCCTTGGGCCCCCGCCAGGCCAAGGCGGAATCCCGTGATCACTTCGTCGAAAATGAGAAGTGTTTTTTTGCCGTCGCACAGGGACCGCAATCCTTCGAGGAAGCCTTTCTCAGGAACCAGAACGCCCATATTGCCCGCGACGGGCTCCACGATGATGGCGGCGATGGAGTCGGCATTGGCCTGGAATACGGCGCGGGCCGATTCCAGATCATTGTACTCGGCGAGCAGGGTATCTTGCGCGCTACCCCGGGTTACGCCCGGACTGGAAGGGTTTCCGTAAGTCAGCGCGCCGGATCCGGCCTGGATCAGGAAACTGTCCCCGTGGCCATGGTAGCAGCCGCGGAACTTCAGGATTTTTTCCCGGCCGGTAAAGCCCCTGGCCAGGCGCACGGCGCTCATGGTGGCTTCCGTGCCCGAGCACACCAAGCGGACTTTTTCCACCGAAGGCACGCAGTCGCGGATGG
Source organism: Fibrobacteria bacterium (assembly GCA_017881725.1). Taxonomy (GTDB): domain Bacteria; phylum Fibrobacterota; class Fibrobacteria; order UBA11236; family UBA11236; genus Chersky-265. The sequence goes on along the minus strand of JADGQO010000090.1, from coordinate 20,921 downwards.
CCTCGGCCATTTCGGTTTCCGCTTCCGTACAGGCCCCGAAACTGGTTCCATGGGCGGCGGCCTCGACGATGGCTTCGATCACGGACGGGAAGGCATGGCCCAGAATCATGGGGCCCCAGGAACAGACGAAGTCGATGTACTGCTTGCCGTCGGCGTCGGTGATAAACGGCCCTTTGGCGGATCGGACAAAAACCGGGGCTCCGCCCACCGATTGGAAGGCGCGCACGGGCGAATTCACGCCGCCGGGTATGACTTTGCAGGCTCGTTCGTGGCGGCTGGCATGCGATGCTGCGGTCATGGTTTTTTCTCCGGTTGCTTGGTGAATACCTTGGTGGCTTGCCCTCCGAAGGCCTGCTTAAGCGCGTCGACGAGGCTGGAATTGTCCGCATGCACGGCTTCGCGGTAATTCTCGACGCCTTTTTCAATCAAAATCTTAGACGTGGACGGACCAATGGAAACGGCCAGGATCCCATCCTTTCGGCCCAGACGAGCGCCCAATTCCGGGGCGGCCTGAAAAAAATTCGTGACGGCCGATCCCGAACAGAATACAACCGCGTCCACGGACGTCGCTTGAGCGCCCAGCGCTGCGGCGGCTTGCGGGGGCATTCCCGGCCTGTAGACGACTACGTTTTCGACCCCGATGCCTTTGGCTTTGAACGCGGTCGGCTCCAAGCGCGTGGAAGCCGAACAAGGATGCATCCAACGTTGCGCCAGGACGAGGCCGGTAACGGACAGGTTACGTGCGCCGAGGGCATGCATGGCCTCGGTGGGGGAATATTCCTCCAGGAAGCCCTCCAAGGACGCCTTTTGCGGGTAAAACGCGACGCGGCCGCCCAGGTTTTCGACGAGGGAGGCGGATTTTCCTCCGACCAAATAAAACGGTTTCTCCATCCATGCTTCCAGCTCGATGGGAAGCAGCCCGGCTTCCATGTGGCGCAAGCCGTTGGGACTGGAAAGGAATACTCCCGTGAAGCCAGTGGTTGGGAGTCGCCGCAACCGCGCCAAGCCCTCTTCGTCGGGCATGATTTCCACCAGGGGAATTTCCGTGGTTTCAAAACCGGCCCGCTGCAGCAAATCCGTCAGTTCCTGACTTTGGTCCGCCGGGCGCGTGTTGACGACCAAGGCCACCCTCAAGACTCGCTGTTGGCTTCGGGGTTGGTGGTCAGCAGATGGTGTTCCGGCAAATCGTGGGGAAGCGGGATGCCCTTTTCGCGGCAGAACTCTTCCATGCGCAGGGCCAATTCCTCGACCATCTCTTCCTCTTCGCCCTCTTCCAGCGTTTGTTCCACGCGCGCCATGGATCCGGTTTCCGGGTTGCCGAGGACGGCCAGCATGCGCATGCCTTCACCGTAAGGATAGACATGCGCCGCCATGGGCACTTTGCAACCGCCTCCGATGCGCTTCATGAACATGCGCTCCAAAGTCACGGCATCATGCGTGATATCATCATCCACGGCCGCTAGGATTTTACGAACGCGCGCGTCGCCGGCGCGGCATTCAATGCCCAAGGAGGCTTGGCCGATGGCCGGGATTAAATCCTGGTAGGAAAAGGGATGGGTGATTTCTTCGGTCCGGCCCAGCCTGCGCATGCCGGCGGCCGCCAGGATGACGCCTTGCAACTCGCCGTTCCGGACTTTATTGATGCGCGTGTCGACGTTGCCGCGCACGGGAATGTATTCCAAATCAGGACGCAAGGCTTTCAATTGGAGCACGCGGCGCGGTGATCCTGTGCCGATTTTGGACCCGGCCGGTAGGGCGCGGAAATTCCGGCCGTCGGAAACCATCACGTCGCGCGGATCCTCCCGCTCCGGAAAAGCGGCCAGCATCAACCCCTCGGGTTCGTCCTCCGGAACGTCCTTCAGGGAATGCACGGCGCAATCGATGGATCCGTCCAGCAAGGCGGCTTGCAACTCCTTGACGAAAACGCCCATGCCGGCGAAGGCGTTCAATTTCGTTTTTTGATCGGTGTCGCCCACGGTTTTAATCACGGTCAATTGCACGTCCAAGCCGGGATGGGCTTTGCGCAGGGCGTCGGCCATCATATTGCTCTGGGTCAACGCCAAGGCGCTCCCGCGCGTGCCGATGATCAGTTTCCCTTTTACGCCGGAATCGCTGACGACCGCAACGGAGTTCGGTTTCTTCGTCGGCGCGGAGTTGGGATGCTTCGCCGGCGCCGAATGCGAATTCTTCGCGGTCCCGGATTTTCCGGCAAGCATCGCCCCGGAAGCATTTCTGGCAGGCGTAGGTTTAGCTGCGGAAACTTGTTTACCTGGTGCGGGTTTCGCCGCAGAAATGGTGGTGGGTTTGCTTGAGGGTTTACCCGAGGATTTTCCACCGGCTCGATTGCCGAACATCTTCGCGGGCTTCGCTCCGAATTTCGCGGGTGGTTTCTTCGTCGTTTTACCCGAAGGATGGCCCGCAGATTTTTTTCCCGCCGAACCCGACTTTTTTCCGCCTGCTTTGTGCTTAGCCATGATTTTTGCTTTCCGTGTTGTCGCCGCTGGCCGCAACGCTTTTCGTCGCCGGGGCATCGCTGGTCTGGACCTTCGACTTTTCCCCGGAACGCGCATTGGCCAAATCGAAGAGTTGACCCGCGAACCAACTGGCCCGTTTACCCTCGCCGCGTTCACCCAGAATCTTAAGACCCATGGTGGGTTCGTGCAGGAATTTATTCAGCAGGCTGCGACCCAAGGCTTCCATTTGCTTGCGGGTCGCTTCCGATTGCCCGGCCGCCCATTTGGCGATTTCGCGTTCGGTTACGCTTTGATATTTCTCACGAAGATTCTTGATGGTGGGGATGATGTCCAACCCCTGCATCCAGCCTTCCACTTTGGCCGCTTCCTCTTCGACGATGTCCAGGGCCTTTTGGCTGGCGCTTTTGCGCAGGGCCACGTTCTCGTTGACCACGTTCTTGAGATCGTCGATGGTGAACAGGAAGGCGTTACTCACCTCTCCGGCCAAGGGATCGATGTCACGCGGTGCGGCGATGTCGATCAGGAATATCGGTCGCCCTTGACGAGCCCGCGCGGCCTCCTGCACCTGGGCGCGCGTGATGACGATATTGGGCGCGCCTGTCGCGGACACCACGATATCGCAATGCGCCATGCGCCTGTCCAGCTCGGCCAATTGGCACAGCTCGCCGCCGAATTCCGCCGCCAGTTTTTCGGCCGTTGCCAGGGTGCGGTTGAAGAAGATGAATTTCCCGGCTCCGGCCTTATGCAAATGCTGCGCGGCCAGTTCGCCCATTTCGCCCGCGCCGACCACGCCGACTGTTTTGCCCTTCAATTCGCCCAGCACTTTTTTCGCCAGTTCGACGGCCGCGTAGCTGATGCTCACCGCGCCTTCGTGGATGGTGGTTTCGGTGCGGATGCGCTTGCCGACATGGATGCCGGATTGGAACAGATGGTTCAAGTAGAAGTCCGCGCTGCGCTTTTCCACCGCCACGCGGTAGGCTTCCTTGATCTGCCCGAAGATTTGCATCTCGCCCAGCACCATGCTGTCCAGGGAGGCGATCACGCGGAACAGATGGCGAACGGCGTCGCCTTGCGAATGGAAATAGCCGTGCGTGCGGATTTCATCCTCGCTGACGCCCTTGGCGTTGCCCCACATTTTCTCCACTTCCGCGCGGCCTTGCGAGGGTTGATCGGCGATGCCGTAGATTTCCGATCGATTGCAGGTGGAGAGTACGACGACTTCCCGAACGCCGGGCAGTCCCAACAGGCGTTCGCAAAATTCGGGCAGATCTTTTTCCGAGATGAGCAGGCGGTCGCGCAAGGAGACGGAGGCGGTAAGGTGGTTTGCGCCTACCACAAAAGGCTGGGGCACCGCCGTTTCCGGGCGGGAGGTTCGGCTCGTCTCGCGTTGCGAATCAGCCGCGGAACCCATGAGCACCAATTAAGTTGGTCAAAAGCAAAACGGCGAAGCCGACCAGAACCAAAATCGCGTGCACGCGTCCGCGCATGCCGAACAGCCGCCGCGCCGCCCCGGCGGTAAGGAATACCATGAGGACGAGGTAGATGGCCAGTTCGCGCATCGTCATCCCGGCCAGGCTGTCCTTGCGCACCCAAACGATTCCGATCACCGAGGCGACGACCATGGTGGTACTGCCCAGGAAAGACCAGGTGGCCGAGAGCTTATCCAGCTTATCGAGCGGCGGCAATTTGCGGAAGGTGATGTCGAAGTTTTTGTTTTTCAGCTTACGGTGCAAAACCAAATAAAGGGCCGCCAGAATGGAGGCCATGCTGAAGCACGCGTAGGATGCCAGGCTTGCGACGATATGGAAAACCAGGAACGAGCTGCGCAATTCCGGCGGCAAGGCGAAATCCGGACGCTGGAAGAATGCGGCAGCCACGACGCACAAGGTGGTGGGAAGCAAGGTGAATAATCCCAGGCGTCGGTAATCGGCCAACCACTCCGATAAGAATTGGATGGTCCCGAGGAACCAGGATAAAAATAGCAGGCCCTCTCCGATGGTGCCTAAAGGGCAACGCTTAAGCTGGGCGCCTAGGGTAACCAGCATCAAAGTATGGAGGGCGAGGGAAATTCCCAGTCCCGTGCGGGCTTTGCGCGCGAAGGGACCCTCGTCCGGCGCGAAAAAAAGCTTGGCATAAGTGACAGTCGTTGCCAAATAGGCCAAAGGCACGAGGAATTTCAAACCGAGAATCAGGATTTCCATCGTCTATTTAAACCTAAAAACACACGTTGGGTTTGCCCATTTCCCGGCTTTGCCGTTTTGTCGCACTGCAATATTATAGTATTCGGAAAGCGCAAATTCGTGAAGTTCTGACAATAAGGCAGGCGAATCCCTCCTACCCGAGCTTTACATGCCCGGGATACCCATTCCCTTGGTCAGTCCCCCCATTTTTTCCTGCGAGGCTTCATCCACTTTCGCCTTGCAGGAGTTGAAGGCGGCCAGGAGGAGATCTTCGAGCGCTTCGACATCGTTCGGGTCCACCGCATCCTTGGCGAGTTTCACGGACTGTACCTCGTACTTGCCGTTCATCGCCAGTTTCACCATGCCGCCTCCGGCTTCGGCCTCAAAAATGGCGCCTTCCATTTCGCTTTGGACCTTGGCCATCTTGCCCTGCATCTTTTGCAATTCTTTCATCATTTTCTGCATGTTCATGCGTCGTTCCTTTCGCGCCTCCGGCCCGCGTGCGCGGAAGCCGGGGTTGAGTTAATGGATCAATCTGCCGTCGAATAAATGCACCGTAAAACCGACGATGGGCTCGCTGCGCACCGGGTCGTCGGGCATCAGGGACGCCACGGGACCGGCGGGCGTTTCCGGCGCCGATGGATCCAGGGCGAAACGCACCTGGAAGTCACCCGCCGCTACCTTGGAATACAGAAAAGTTTGGATGGTCTTTTTGAAATCCGCGTCGTCGCCAATCAGCTGGAAAGCCGAGCGTTCCAGAAACATGACCCGTAACTCCGGTGTTTCCCCGTCCGAATATTCCAGCCGGGTTGGAGCCAAATTGGAGCCGAGCAGCGGACGCGCCGTAATGAACTCGCGGACCAGCATTGGCCATACGCCGGACAATTGCGCCGGACCGGCCTGGACGGGAACCCGCTGCGGATCCGGCGGTTCCGTAGGGCGGGGCACGGGGATTTCCAGGGCCGCCATCATCTCTGGGTCCTCGGGATCGGGATCCGAGTCATCCGCCATCCCGGAGGAGTCTGCATCCTCGTCCGTGAGCGTCGCCTCCTGGCTTGCGGTTTCTGCGGCCATGAGGGCCGAGTCGACGCGTATCTCGGTAAGGTGTTCCCAGGAGTTATCGCGGGGCGGCTCCAAGCGCGGAGTCAGGGGCTCAGAGGGATTTTTTTTTTTTGACTCCCCGGGCGAACCGGGGAGCGCAACGTCGTCGCGCAAGGCAGAAGTGGTTTCCGGCGCGGGCTTCCGCATCACCGTCTCCGGCACCGGCGCCGGAGACGGCGCTTGCGAATCGGGCTTTAGGCCCATCGTCCCTTGCGCGCCGCTGGGTGCGGGTTGAAATTCCTGGCCCAGGACCTGGGAAAGCGTCACCACGCGATCCAAACTCGCCATACGCGCGAAGCCCAATTCCACGGCTAGTCGTGGATTGGAGGCCGTCTTGATTTGCGCCAGGAGATCGGAAACCAATTTGGCGAACCGCAGGATGTCGCCATCCCGTAATTCCGGAGCGGCGTCGCAGAGTTCGCCATGGCGCGCCTCGCTGAGTCCCAAGGCCGCTGCGCTGACTCCCTGACGGGAAAAGAGCAGGTTGCGCAGGTATTCGCCGAAGGCGACCAGGAACTCCGAGGTTTCGATGCCTTCCCGATGGGCGTTTTCCAAAATATCGAAGCAGGCTTTTTGATCGTGCCGAATCAGCGCGTTGATCAAATCATCGAACAGGCTTTCCCGCGGGATGCCGAGCACTTTGCGGGCGGCTTCGAAGGTGAGCTCCGCGCCGGAATACGCGTAAACCTGATCGAACAGCGACAAGGCGTCGCGCATGCTGCCGTCGGCCTTACGGGCCATCGCCTCCAGGGCCTCGCGTTCGGGCTGAATGGCCTCCTGGGCGCAAATGAATTCCAGGCGTTGCCGGATGTCCGGCTCGGAAATGCGCTTGAAGTCGAAGCGTTGCACGCGGGAAAGGATGGTATGCGGGACTTTCCCGGATTCGGTGGTGGCAAAGATAAACACCACATGCGGCGGCGGTTCTTCCAGCGTTTTCAACAAGGCGTTGAACGCGGCCTTCGACAACATGTGCACTTCGTCGATGATGTAAATCTTGTAGCCGCCGTGCATGGGGGCGTATTTCACCTGCTCGCGAAGATCGCGGATATTGTCCACGCTGTTGTTGGACGCTCCGTCGATTTCCAACACGTCCATGCTGCTGCCGTTATTCACGGCCTTGCAATTGTCACAGGCATCACACGGCGTTGGCGTGGGGCCTTTCTCGCAATTCAGCGCCTTGGCCAAGATGCGCGCCGAAGTGGTTTTTCCCACCCCGCGCGTGCCCGTGAACAGGTATGCGTGCGAGATGCGCTTGCCGTCGATGGCGTTGCGGATGGTCTGGGCGATATGGTCCTGTCCGACCATCTCTTCGAAATTACGGGGCCGCCATTTGCGCGCCATGGCCAGATAAGCCATCAGGTCCTCCTGCCCCGGTAGGGTAGATCGAGGTTTACCACCAAAGTCACCTCGTTCCCGGTTTCGTTGTAAATCATTTCGTCGAAAGCGTAGCGGGCCATCATGATTCCCCGACCATTGCGGTTGAGGATGTTTTCCTTGTTTTTCGGATCCGGCAGCGAACGCCAGTCGAAGCCCTGGCCTTGATCGGCGACGAAATATTCGATGCGGCGCAGGTTGGGGAAGACGCGCGAACGGATGGTGACCACGCGATCACGGAAGGGTTCCTTATGCGACCGTTCAATCGCGAGCGGATAGAAGCGCGAGGCTTTCAGGGCGTTGCTTTTTTCTTCGAACGTGATGCCGAGATTTCCATGTTCAATGGCGTTGTTGATGATTTCGGACAGTCCGAGGATGATGTGGAAACGGTTTTTTTCATGGATGGGCAAGGTACTTTCCACCAGGCTCTTGGACACCTGCATCACCAAGGAAAAATCGTTCGGCAGGATGAGGATGCGTTCCTCGTATTTCAACGCGAAAGGATTGTAAGTCTCGGTGTTATTGGCGATGATCTTGCTCAGATTGTAAGCCAGGTCGTTGGCTTGCAGCGGCAGGGTGAGGCAGGCGTAGGTTCCCGCCTGGAGCAGTTCCACCAAAATGCCGTCATGGGCTTTATCGACGATGGCGATCAACGGCAGGTCGGGATTGCTTTGCTTGAACTTGCGGATGAACTCCAGAGGCGAGCCACCGACTAAACCCAAATTAAACGCGAAGGCGAAGGTTTTTCCCTTGGCTATCAGCCGCAGCGCGTCCTGTGCATTATAGGCCGATTCCATCGCCAGATCATGATCGAGCACGATGGATTGGACCATTTCCTGGATGCCGTCATCGGACTCCAACAAAAGGAGGGTCTTGGATTCCAGGCTCAAGCAGAAGCCCTTTCGGGGAATGACCGAATCTTCAAATGGCTGGCTCCCTATCCCCAACAACCGCGACATAGTCCCCACTGGGGATTCCACCTCCGGCTCCTTCGCGATGAAGGGCCCCGGACACGAATCCTAAATTTAGTCTACAAACCTGGGTTAGACTACCATGGGAGCGGCCTTGTGTTCAGGACGCTTCCGGTTCTCCGCCGACCTCGGTGCGGCCTTGCATCGCGTCCAGCACGCCGCGAATGTGCGCCGGAGTCGCCAAATATCGTTTGCGACAATAATCACAATGCAATTCCATGATTTCCTGCCTAAGGAATAGTTCCTCCAACTCCTCCCTGCCCAACCCGGAAATGGCTTTGAGCATGCCCGCTTCGGAACAAGGGCAAAAAGGGAGGATTTCCATTTCGCGATGAACAGTATAACGAAAGGGCCCAGCCAGATCGGACAGCATGGCTTCCAAGTCCAACCCCCTGCCGGGTCGATGGTAGGTCTCCATGGTCGGCATCCCGCGTACGACCTGCTCCATAATCGCCAGGGTTTTTTCGTCCGCTTTGGGGAAGGCTTCCACCAGGAATGCTCCGCAGAACTCAAGGGTGGCGCCACCGGGATTGGATTTGGCCTTGATGCCGACTGCGGATTTGGTCTGCTCGCTTTGCAAGAGATAATAGGCCGTGCTCGGTCCGATGTTTTCAGAGGCCATTTCTACGATGCCCTCTGACAGGGAGAGGCCCCGGTCGTCCAGCTTGCGTACCGACATGGTCTGCGGCGAGAGCAAAGGTTCGAAATCCCCGATGGCCTTGATTTCTTCCACCGGGATCATGCCGCGCACCAGTCCCATCGGAGTCGCGTCGGCCGTGACCATGGACACGTCCCCGGAAAATTGGAATTTGACCTGTACGGTTCCGTTGGATTTTAACCCCGAGGCCAGCAGCAGGGCGGAGGCGATGGATTCGCCCAATAAAACGCGGGCGAACGAGTGTGCGCCATGGTATCCGCAGATGGCATTGGCCGACTCCGTCGCATCCAACAGGACGAAACGGAGTTCGGCGATTTCTCCGGTTGCACGGATGATACGGTCTGGCATTTCTGATTATTTTAAGGTCAGGGATAAAATATGAAAACCGTTCTTTTACTGCTATCTCCCGGATTCGAAGAATTGGAGGCCGTGGCCCCGCTCGATTTGCTGCGCCGCGCCGGGATTGAGGTCGTTTCCGCCTCGACAACGCCCGAACTTTGGGTGGAGGGAAGCCATGGCATACGCATCCAGGCCGACGCCACTCTGGATGCCAGCCTCCTCCAGGATTACGATATGATCGTCGTTCCCGGCGGGCCGGGCGTGGATGGCTTGCGGAAGGATCCCCGCGTGCTGGAACTCCTGCGCCGCAACCATTCCCTGGGAAAACCTTTGGCCGCCATCTGCGCCGCGCCATTGGTATTGCTCGATGCGGGTTTGATCCAAGGCCGCGTCATGACGTCCTTCCCGGGATCCCAAGAGGAATTGGAGCCGTCGCTCAAGGAATATTCCCAGGACCGTGTGGTCGTCGACGGACCCTTCATCACTTCGCGCGGGGCCGGCAGCTCCGAGGAATTCGCCTTGGCCATCATCGCGGAATTGCTCGGCCGGGACGCCGCCGAAGACGTCCGTCGCCGCATCGTCGCCCGCTAAACTGGATAAACCGGAGAATCGATTCATCCATGCCCGCCTTGCCCGTATGGCTTTATCCCTATTTAGGCGCGTTTTTGATCGGCGTTTCCAAAGCTGGATTCGCCACCGGATTAGGGATGTTGACCACTCCGTTGCTGGCCACCGCCGTGCCGCCGCGGCAAGCCATCGGCATCATCCTGCCACTTTTGTGTTGCGCCGATTTGGTCACCCTGTCGGCATTTTGGAAAAAGTGGGATCTGAAATTGGTTCGCTATCCCTTTATCGGTGCGATGGTGGGCGTGGGTTTAGGCATGTTGCTGGTCAATTCCATTTCCGAGCATTTGCTGCGCGTGACCATCGGCGCCACGGCGCTGGTTCTCACGGTTTTGCTTTTGATCCGGAATGTATGGTTTCCCACGCGGACCTACGCGCCAGGAACGTTACAATCCTTGCTGGTCGGAGTCGCTGCGGGCTTTGCCTCCACCTTGGCCCACGGCGCCGGCCCCATCATGGTTCTGTTTCTTATGGCTCAACGCGTGGACAAAAAAATATTCATTGCCACCAACGCCATCTTCTTCACGGCGCTGAACCTGATTAAAGTGCCTCCCTACGTCGCCTCAGGCCTAATCACGCGATTTACGCTGATTCAGGATTTGCGATATTTGCCGATGATCCCCTTGGGCGTTTTCGTCGGGTGGCTCGCCAACCGGGCCTTGCCGAAAAAAGCGTTCGAAATTTTGGTTTACGTATTGTTGTTGATTACTTCGGTGCAGCTTCTCGCTGGGTAAACCTTCCTCGCCGCGCCTGGAATTGCGGGCAATTTCTGCGTATACGCGAAAACGAGGATATTGTGTCTCTTTGGCTCCGCAATAGCCCTCTCATCGAAAGTTCCCGACAATCCGATACCGGACTTCCCAATTCAGGCAAACTCCGTGGCGGGTGCGAATTATTTATTATAGAATCCGATGATGATACCGCTGCTAATGGGTTTGGGCGCCAGCGTATTGGCGAACGCCTGTCTCCTATACCTCGTCGTCGCGCGCCGGCGGTCCGAAATGCCGCCGTTTCCTTCCGAAGCTTTGATCCCCGATAACGCCGAGCCGGATCTTTCCGATCAACCCTTCGCGGACTCCCCGTGGTTGGGAATATTTCTCGCCCGCCTGGACGGTTCGTGGTCCGGCCTGGCCAACCGGGCCTTCCTGGAGATGATGGGAATGGCGGTCCCGGCTCCGGCACCTTCCGGGGGAATTCCCTGCCGACTGTCCCAACCGCTCGTGCCTGGAATGGATCCGATGCGTTTGCTGGCTACGGGGAGTTTCGGACCCGCCGAAATTGAGTTGCGTCAGGGCGATGGGACCACGGCGTATTTGCTGGTCATCGCCGAGTCTCGCCGGGATTATCCCGGTTGGGCCGTATTCCTCGCCGTCGACGTGGGCCGCTACCAATCCTCGCGCCAGGAGTTGCGGCGCAGCGACGAGCGGTACCGCGTGTTAGCTGAATCCAGCCCCATTTGCATCTGGCAAATCGATCCGGAAGGAAGGACTTTGTACTTGAACCCCGTGATGGCGGGCGTTCTGGAGCTCGAGCATATCGATGATTTGGTCGGCACCCAGACGCATTACGGGGATTTTTTTTCGCCCGAAAGCCAAGAGGCCATCAAAGCGGAGTTCGCGCGCAGACAGCGGGGCATAACCTCGGCCTACGAGGCGGAGTTGATTGGACGATGGGGAAAGCGCACGCGCATGATGGTGTACGGCTCCCCGATCATGGGTACGGATGGCCGGATGGAAAGCTCCATGGGGATTTTCGTCGACATCACGGCCAGGAAACGCGAAGAGGAGGCCTTGCGCGAGTCGGAGGAGCGGCTGCGCGTCGCCGCCGAATGCGGGCGCGAATTGATTTATGAATGGGAAATCGCCACGTCGCGGCGGGATTGGTTCGGGCCGTTCGATCAACGCCTGGGATATGCCCTCGGCGAGACACCCAGGACCCAGGCCGGATGGGAAAGCCTGTTGCATCCCGAGGATCGTCCCCGCATCGAAAAGGCCATCGATCAGCATTTGCGCAGCCGCCAACCCTTCCTGGAGGAGTATCGGATCCGTTGCAGCGACGGCAGCTACCTCATCTGGTCCGATCGCGGCACGGCCATCTGGGACGCCGCCGGAGCGCCCCGTAAATGGATCGGCACCACCTCTGACGTCACGCAATCCCGGCGCGCCGAGGACGACTTACGGGGCCGGGAGGAGCAACTCCGGCAGGCCCAAAAACTGGAGGCCGTAGGGCGGTTGGCCGGCGGCATCGCGCACGACTTCAATAACTTGCTGGCCGCCATCATGGGTTATTGCGAACTCATGCTCATCCGCTTGGAACCGGAGCACCCTTGCCGACGCGAGGTGGGCGAGATTCTCAACGGCAGTGACCGCGCCGCCGGCTTGATACGGCAATTGCTCGCCTTTAGCCGCCAGGAAATTCCGCAGCCGAAGGTGATCAGCCCGATATTCATCGTCCGATCCATGGAAAGGATGCTGCGTCACGTCGTGGAGGAAAGCGTGGAATTGCGCATCCAGATGGACGACGACACCGGGAGCGTGCGCATGGACCCGGTGCAAATGGAACAGGTGATCCTGAATTTGGTGTTGAACTCGCGCGATGCCATGCCTAACGGCGGCAGCGTCATCGTCAGCAGCGGCAACGTGGATTTACACGGCGAGGTGCCGGGCGCATACGGCCGCGTGCATGCCGGACCGCACGTGCGCATTTCCGTGGCCGACACGGGATTGGGGATCGGACGCGAACACCTTCCGCATATTTTCGATCCTTTCTATACCACCAAGGATAAGGGAAAGGGGTCGGGCCTGGGCCTTTCCACGGTCTACGGCATCGTGACCCAGAACCACGGATGCGTCCTGGTCGAAACCGAGGTCCACAAGGGGAGCGTGTTTTCCTTCTTCCTGCCCTTGTGCGAGACGCCGGCTCCGGAAGAATCCGAGGTGCGCCGTGCCATACGTTCCTCGTCCGTAATCCCCAAGACCGTGCTGCTCGTTGAGGATGACGATGAGGTGCGGGCCATCGTGCGCGAGCTGTTAAACCAGCAAGGGTTCCATTGCCTCGAGGCCAAGCAGGGCGTGGAAGCGCTGGCCCTGGCGGAAAAATGCGAGCAGCCGATCCACCTGCTGCTGACCGACGTGGTGATGCCGGAAATGGGCGGCAAGGAATTGGCCGATGCCTTGAAATTGCACCTGCCCCACTTGCGGGTTTTATATATGTCGGGGTATACGCAAGACGCTGTTTTCCGAGACGAAGTGGCCCGCGGCGGCCGCAACTTCATTCAAAAGCCGTTCGCCTTGGGAACCTTGTTGACCAAAATTCGCGAGGTGTTGTCTTCGGATCCGGAGATGGAATCCGTGGGCGTTTAAAGTGCCGAGAAAAAAAACAATTGCTTCTTTCGATTCTTCAAGATGAAAATGATTTCGATTTTCCTGACGAAAGATTTGCGGAAATAATTTCCGATATTTTTCGAGATGGGCCTACGTTACTGAGTTTTTCCAGTATTTAAATCGGAACGATTTTTTCGTTTCTAACCGTGGAAGTAGGCATTTTACTTGCACAGCCATCGTTGGATAAACGGATCAAGTATAAATTTATAGAAACTTCGTATTTAGCTTTTAAGTTGATTTTTAAGGACGCGGATGAGAATGATCAGACGTGTTATATGTTCTGGGACAATATTGCATGCCAATTAAGCGCGATCCATGGCTTCAACCACCTTCGTCATTCCAAAAGCAAAGCAATTTTGAAAAATATTATGGAATCGTCCCCGGTGGAACGGGTTCGCGTAGCAGCTAAAAGGGCTTTAACATTCGGTGGAATGTAGGTTCGTTGGAATCGATCCATCTCATACCTTGGCGGATCGATTTCTTCTTACTGACACCGGATGTGATTTATCGCCAGCAATGCCATCGCTCCCAGCGGGACGCCTACCGAGACCGCAGGGCCCGGGCGGCCAGGAGCCGCGTCGATCCGCGCAAATGTTTATCTCCATTTTCCGGCGAAAGCTGTCCCTCTGGGTCAGGTCCAGCGCGATCAAGATTGCTTGTCGCCTTCGTCCGGCGCGGAGCAGGCGATCGGTCCGTAATCGATGGGCTTCAGAATGGTGGGATGGTCTCCGCACACGGCGCAATTCGGGTCGCGCGCGCCGCGGCTTTCGCGGAAACGCATGGACAGCGCGTCGTAAATCAAGAGCCTATCGGTCAGCAATTCACCCTTGCCTAAAATGAACTTGAGCGCCTCGGTGGCTTGAATCGTGCCCAAGGTTCCGGCGACGACGCCGAGCACGCCGGCTTCGGCGCAGTTGGGAACGGCCCCGGCGGGAGGCGGCTCGCGGAAAAGACAGCGGTAGCAGCGGCTGCGGCGCGGCAGCACGGTCATGGCCTGGCCTTCGAAGCGTAAGATCCCGGCATGTGAATAGGGTTTGTTCAAAATGACGCAGGCGTCGTTGACCAGGAACTTGGTTCCGAAATTGTCGCTGCCGTCCACGACAAAATCGTAACGGGCGATGATGTCGAGGGCGTTGGTCGCGTCCAGGAATCCGCGATGAGGAGTTACGGTAACATCCGGGTTAATCTGGGCGATTTTCTCCGCGGCTGAATCGATTTTATGGCGGCCCACGTCGGCGGTAAAATGGATGACCTGCCTTTGCAGGTTGGAATCGTCTACCACGTCCGCTTCGGCGATGCCCAAGGTACCCACGCCCGCGGCGGCCAGGTAAAGCAAGGCCGGGGAGCCCAGGCCTCCGGCGCCGACCACCAGGATTTTTGCGTCGCGCAGTTTCATCTGCCCCTTGAATCCCACGTCGTTGAGGATCAGGTGGCGCTGGTAGCGCCGCAATTGCGCTTCGCTGAAAATCGGCATCGGGTCCGCCGCTCAACCCGCTTGGTGCAACAAGGTACTCAAATAGCGTTCCCCCGCGTCGCAGGCCAGCGAGACCAAAGTCTTGCCCGCGAATTCTGGCCGCGCGCCCAGGATATGCAAGGCCTTCACGTTGGCGCCTGTCGAAATGCCCGCCATGATGCCTTCTTCCCTCGCCAGCCGTCGGCACATGTCCAATGCGTCGTCATTCGTGATGCGGATCACTTCGTCATAAATTTTCTGGTTCAGCACCTTGGGAATGAATCCCGCGCCGATGCCCTGGATCTCATGCCAGCCAGGTTTGCCGCCGCTGAGTACGCTGGAGGCGGCCGGCTCCACGGCCACGATACGGACCCCGGGTTTGCGCGCCTTGAGCGCTTCGCCTACTCCGGTCACGGTTCCGCCCGTGCCTACGCCCGCGACGAACACGTCGATTTCCCCGTCGGTGTCGGCCCAGATTTCCTCGGCGGTGAACTCCCGGTGCGCGGCGGGATTGGCGGGATTGTCGAATTGGTGGGCCATGAAACAATCCTTGCGGCTGCGGAGGATTTCCTTGGCCTTGTCAATCGCGCCGGACATACCGAGGGGCGCGGGCGTCAGCACCAATTCCGCCCCGTAAGCCTGGAGCAGGTTGCGCCTTTCGATGCTCATGGCCTCGGGCATCACGAGCATGGTGCGGTAACCTTTCACGGCCCCAATCCAGGCCAGCGCGATCCCGGTGTTTCCACTAGTGGGTTCCAAAAGGGTCATTCCCGGTTTCAGTTTGCCGGATTTTTCCGCCTCCAGGATCATATTGAGGGCGATGCGATCCTTAAGCGAACCGCCGGGGTTGCGCTGATCGAATTTCAAAAGGAACAAGGCGTCGGTGCGGGGCACTACCTTGTTCAAGCGGACGAGCGGCGTATGGCCGATCAGTTCCGTCAGGTCGTTACAGTACTTCATGGCTCGTAATCCAAGTGCAAGCCGCATTCGGTTTTGGAATCTCCTGCCCAACGGCCCGAACGGCGATCCGCGCCGTCCACCGGCGGAGTCGTGCACGTCAATGGGCTGCATCCGATGCTGGTATAGCCCAACTTGGCCAGAGGATGTTCCGGCACCTCCCAGAGCTTGAGATAAAGGTCCACGTCTTCGGCGGGCCAGTCGGCGAAAGGGCAAATCTTGATTTTGCCTTTCTGCACGTGGACGAAAGGCGTATCCTGGCGCGATTCGCTTTGGTCGCGGCGCAAGCCGGCCAAAAACGCGGTCACGTCCGATCGTCCCAGGAAAGCCGCCTGCACGGCGACCTTATTCACTCCGCAGCAAGCCTGGGTGTCGGTGATGGTCAGTGCGCCACCCTTTTCAACGGCGTAACGTCGGCGATACGGGTCCGTGGAGGCCGATTCGCGTAGATCGATTTGGTAGGTGGAAGTCAAGGTATCCCGATAGGCCAGCGTTTCCGGAAAGTGGAAGCCGGTATCGATGAAATAGGCGCGTACGGGCAATTTCAAGCGATGGATATGGTGCAGCAGCAATCCCGCGTCCCGACCGAAGGAAGTCGTGGCGATTAATCCGGTTCCGAAAATTTCAAAGGCTTTTTGGATGCGCGCGTCGGCGGACAGCGCAGCGAATTCCGCGTCCAGCAGCTTGGCCTGAGCGATAAAGTCAGGGTTCATCAGAGGTAGTACATCGGCACGGGTTCTAGCTGCTGTTTCGCCTTTTCTGCGATTTGCGCCAGCGTGACCGACTCCAATTTCTTGTCCACCAATTCACGTCCCTCTTGAAACAGGCGGTGCAGTAGTGAGGTAACCACCTCGTTACCCCCTTCGATATCCGAGCACGGTAAAATTTCACCCTCGGTCGCTCGGATGATGCGCGACAAGGTGATGGTCTCCGCCGGTTCAGCCAATTGGTACCCGCCCAACTTTCCCCGCGCCCCGCGTACCAGCCCGACACTCTTCATCAAAATGGCGATTTGCTCCAGGAATTTGAACGGGATATTGTACTCCTTGGCGATTTCCCGCAAATGAATGGGCTTCAAGGGCCACTCTTTGCTCTTGATGGCCAGGGCGCATAGGAAATGCAAGGTGTACATGGTTTTGGAGGTCACCTTCATGGTCGAATAATAACATATAAAACTGATAGGGACAATATGGTATAAGATTTTCCAAGCAAATTGACCAGAGTCGCAAGGATTTTGCACTTTGACGTGGTATGTCATCGCCTTCCATTATCAACCGACTCTCTCCGGCCACCATTCATAAAATCGCCGCCGGCGAAGTCATCGAACGGCCCGCCAATGCGGTCAAAGAATTGGTCGAGAACGCCTTGGACGCGGGCGCGACCAAGATTTCTATCGCTTTGGAAGAGGGCGGGTTGGATTTGATTAAGGTCGGCGACAATGGCAGCGGCATGATCCGCGCAGACGCCTTAATCGCTTGGCTTCCGCATACCACCAGTAAAATCAACGCGGTGGAAGATTTGGAACATGTAGCCTCCTATGGATTCCGGGGAGAAGCGCTGTGTAGCATGGCGGCCGTGGCGGAGGTGACGATTGAAACGCGGCACGCTTCCGAGGCGACTGGCGTGGCCGTGGCGGTGAGCGATTCGGCGCATACGGGAACGCGGGAAATTTCGCGCAATCCCGGGACGACGATCACGGTTAAAAACCTGTTCCTGCATAATCCCGCGCGGCGTAAATTCATGGGCAGCCCCAAAACCGAATTGGCCCGCATCCTGGCCATGGTTAGCCGCGTGGCCTTGGCTCATCCCGGCGTGGCCTTCCGCATCAGCGATCGCGGGAAGGATATCCTTTCGCTCGCGGAGGGCAGCCTCAAGAACCGCGTGGGCGAAATCCTGGGGTTCAACATCACCAACGAATTGGCGCCCCTGGATTGGACCGACGGCACCGTCCACGTGGAAGGTTACGTGTGCACGCCGCAGCAGGCGCGCCTCCGCTCCACGCACCAATACTTTTACATCAACCGGCGCAACATCCACAGCGGCTTGCTGGCGCGCGCCTTGTCCCAAAGCTACGATGCCTTGCCGCCCGGCCGTTTCCCGATGGCGGCAATTTACCTGACCATGCCCACCGAAGAGGTGGACGTGAACGTTCATCCCACCAAGAAGGAAGTGCGCTTCCTCAACGAAAGCCGCATTTATTGGAGCATCAACCAGGCCGTAAAAGACGGATTGCGCCGCGTCATCTCCGCGCCGGAACTGGATTTGTCCCCCTTAGGTAACCCACAAGTTACCTCGGAAAATCCGGACGGACGGGTGGCGAACGCAGGCGCATCTACCGGCGGCGAGTCCGTCTCCCTGGCCGCGCCCTTTTTATTTTCCGGGGCGGTAACCGAGACGTTACGGGAGCCTGGCAATGGATTTCAAACCGATGCCGGGGAAATGGGATCTCCGTCGCCGATGCGCCCAGTCGAGTCCGGAGAACGGATCTCCAACCAAATCCGCCTTTTTCCGATTTCGACCCAGAATGCGTACGACGTTACGACGCGGCCCGTCGCGACAACGGGGTCCGCCATCCCGAATTCCTATGCGGCCCAGACGCCCCAGACGCAATTAGGCCCCATGCGCGCGGAATCGCAGGCCCGGCCCCGGGCGCCGGAAATTCCGTACTTGCAATTGCATCACGGGTTCATTCTTTTCGGCGTCGAGAGCGGGCTGATGATGGTGAACCAGCAAGCGGCGCATGAGCGCATCCTCTATGAAAAGGCTTTGGAAGACATGCGGCGGCCCGGTCGATTTTCATCCCAACAATTGTTGTTTCCCGAGGTATTGGAAATGTCGCCGGGGGACAGTCTGTTCTTGGAGCAGCATCTGGATCAAATCCAGGCTTTGGGATTCGACTTGGAGTCTTTCGGCGGCAACGCGTTCCAATTGCGCGGCCTTCCCATGGAGGTCCGACCCGATCAAGCTAAACGTTTGGTCTTCGAGATGGTGCAGGGCCTGCTTCGACCGGAACGTGCCGGCGGCGCCAAGCATGAAGAGTTTCAAATGCGGCTGGCGCGCGTCTATGCGCGGGTAACCTCGGTTAAGTTGGGCGAACCGATGGAATACGCCCAAGTTTCCGCCTTGATCGATGGTCTCTTTGCAACCCAAAATCCTTATGTTTCCCCGTCCGGGTCACCCATCGTGGTCCGGCTCTCGATGGACGAAATCCACCGAAAATTCGGCCTCAACGCCTGATTTTCGCTTTCGGAATACGTTAGCGACTTTTAGAAACGCGGGTAATATTCGGTTTCTCGCCAAGCCTGCATTCCTCATGGTATGATGGAAAGGACATAACGAACGGGTTCAGTCCCGGTTCGTTCACTTTACAACTACCGATTTTGATAGCGCGAGGTACCGGCATGCAGACCATCCTCAAGACTTTATTGGCCGTGCTCTTGGGGCTTGGGCTGTTGGCCATCGACGCCAAGGCCAAGACCTCGCTGGCTTTCACGGGCATCTCGGATGCGAGCGATCCGCTGTACGCGAAAACCCTGGCCGCCATGATTCAAAGGCATTTGGAATCCGACTCGACATTGGCGACGGTGACGACCGAGGAGTTGGCGAAACTAGTGGATAAACAAATCTTGCAAAAAACCGAAGTGGGGCCTGCCGATATTGCAAAGCTCAAATTGGAATTGGCGGCCCGATATTACGCTTACGGTTGGGTGGAAGCTCTATCGGTATCCAGCAAAAGAAAGTGGCTCACCTACTGGTCCGTGAAATCGGAATGGAAGCAAAGTTTGAGTTTTCGCCTGGTGGATGGAATCACGGGTCGGGTGGTGGAAGATTCATCGGTGACGGTTACGATTCCGCAGAAAGATTTATTTTTAGAACCGACGGCGGATTTGGATCGGAAATCACCTTTGGAACGCGATGCCTTATTACGACGAATGCTTCCCCTCTTGGCGCAGGAAACGGCCAGGGCGGTTAGTAAAGCGGTGAATGATAAAATGGGTATATCGATAGGGGCCGTGTCCGCCACGAGTGGTGCGGCGGCCTCACCGGCTCCAGTGACTTCAAGCGCGGTCCATTAGGCTTGTCGGGTCAGTAAGACCCGTGAACCCGCCGACCTGCGAACCCGTGGGTCCACCGTAGAAATCGGAAATTAGTCTTCTTTCCAGACCATGATGCTTCCGCAGCTTTCGCAAGTCAGCAAAGCGTTTTTCTTGCTGATCTCGATGATACGCTGCGGCGTCTGGGTGCGGTTGCAGACCAGGCATGCCTTTTGGCTGCGGTTGATGGCGGCGATGACGTTGGGATTTCCACGGCGCTTCACGACCCGGTCATAAACCGCCAAGACC
Organism: Fibrobacteria bacterium; assembly: GCA_017881725.1. Lineage (GTDB taxonomy): Bacteria > Fibrobacterota > Fibrobacteria > UBA11236 > UBA11236 > Chersky-265. The sequence goes on along the minus strand of JADGQO010000090.1, from coordinate 1,064 downwards.
TTTTTGCTGATCTTCTCGCGGGGAGCGTCCGCCTTGCCCACTTCTTCCGCGATGCGATCCTCGATGCCGTTCAACTCCTCGGTGAGCTTATTCAACTCGGGAGAATTGGCGTCATTGACCTGCTTGAAAACCCCTTCCACGGATTCCTTGTCCTTGAGCAAGTTCTCTAGGATTTGCTGGTGGTGGATGACGTTGGCCTGTGCCGTGTCGATATTGCGTTTGTGGGTAGCGATTTCCAAATGCACCGCGTCGTATTCGCGGTTGGTGCTGATCGCTTCTAAGCGGTGATTGCTCTCCGTGAGCGAAGTATTTTCCAGGTTTACGACATCCTGGTTTTCCGCGATTTTGACCTTGGTCTCGGTGATGGCCAAGTTGATCTTTTCAAGGTTGATCTTTTCCCGATCAATCTCTTCCTTGAGATTCTGAATCCGGACGGGCAAGTCCTTTTTCGTCAGCTTGAGCTCATAGACCTTCTTGTCCACTGCGGAAAGAGAGAGAAGGTATTGTAAATCCTCTTGCATACTGACTACCTGATTTGAAGGTTCTTTACCAAGCTAGAATAAGCAAGCTAGAAAAAAAGCATCAAATCGGGGAGCTGCGATTGAACTCCGTGCCCGCGCGCTCCCATCCTTGCGTGAGGCCGGTTTCGATTATCGCGCGGAATCGCGATACTACCGACGCGAGAATTTTCGCTTCGTCCGCGCCGTATTTCCTGAGAACGTAATCCGCGCGATCTTGTTCGGGAGGCACTGGTCCCACGCCGATGCGGATGCGCGTGAACGTGTCACCGCAATGCTCCAGCAAGCTTTTGAGGCCGTTATGCCCGCCGGCACTGCCTTGCGTCCGGATGCGCACCGCGCCGAGATCGAGATAAATATCGTCCACCACGACGATCAAGTTTTTGGGCGATACTTTATAGAAAGCCATGAGCGATTGCGCCGCTTCGCCGGAAAGATTCATGAAGGTCTGGGGTTTCGCGATGAGGATCGGAACGCCCGCTACGGAAATTTTCCGCGTCAGGCTTTTATGTTCGCTTTTCCAAACACCGGAAAAGGCTGGCGCGC
>JADGQO010000014.1 GCA_017881725.1 Fibrobacteria bacterium | reverse complement strand
GCCTGGGACAATTTGCCCTGACGGCGGGGATCGCCGGCGCCGCCACCACCCTGGACGGCGCTGAATTCTATTCCAATGAAACCGTGAAGTTCGGACGCTGGGAGATTCGCATGCAGGTGGCCGCGACCCCGGGATCGGTCTCTTCGTTCTTCACCTACTACAATAATTCCTATCTCGGATTGCCCGAGCCTTGGCGCGAGATCGATATCGAAGTGATTGGAAAGAACGGCAACGGATTCCAATCCAATCTGATCACCGGAAATTCTGCGGCGAAAACGACATCGGAAATGTTCCACACTTCAGCGACGGATCTCTCCAAAAGTTTCCACACCTATGTATTGGATTGGACGCCCGATTCCATCGTTTACCGCATGGACGGCAAAACCCTCCGGAAAAATCTGGGCTCCGAGCCCCAGGTGAAGGATCTTTCCGACAAGGTTGCGTCTTACCGCATGAACCTGTGGGCGACCACGGCGGTCGACTGGGCGGGCGCGCTCGACCCGGAAAAACTTCCCGTCACCCAAACGGTCAACTGGATCGCCTATTCCGCCTATACCCCGGGGCAGGGTCCGAACGGTTCGAACTTCACGCCGAAATGGACCGATGACTTCAACACCCTTGACACCCAACGTTGGTCCCGTGGGAATTGGACCTTCGATCAAAACATGGCGGACTTCACGCCCAACAACGCCACGGTCTCGGGCGGTTATCTGATGTTGGTCCTTTCGAAAAAAGGCTGGACCGGAACCCTTACCCCGCCGTCGGATCCCGATGGCAATTCGCGCCCAACGCCTATCATGGCCCGAGCCGGGTCGGCCCCATTCCGGATGGAAGCGTTCGCCGGCCAGCTGCGGGTATATGCGGGGGCACGGTCCGCGGAAATATCCATCCGCACGCTTGATGGCCGCGTCCTCGCGCGGGCCAAGGACAAGGGGTGGATGAAATTCGATGGCCTTCCTCGCGGCCTTTTAATCGTCGGTTCTCCGGAGGGTAACCGCCTCGTTACTATGCCTTGAACCCGGGGCCATGGTCATGACCTCGCTGCGATTTTCCGCCTGCGCGGAATAATGTTCTGTCGGCGCAACAATTCGTCGCCTTCATGATAAAACACCATCCTGAATGGCCGCATCCATCTTTACCGTGCATACGCGGATGGAAGATTATTATGGATTGGGGCACGGGTAAGTAGTAATAAAATCATCTTCTACTGCGAATTAGTCGAATTCTGGCATCCCACAGCGACGACTTCGGACGATGACGGATCCACTAAGGGCAAAGCGTGGATTTGGGACATTGCCCTGGATGGGCAAAACCGTCCCGTCCTGGTCTTTTCCGTGATGCCCTCGGATTCGGATCACCGTTACTATTACGCGCGCTGGAACGGGACCAAATGGATTGTCAATCAGATGTGCGCCGCCGGGCGTTGGTTCCCGCAAACGCCTCCGGGCACCACGGAGCGGGAACCGCAGTATTCCGGAGGCATCATTTTGAATCCCCAGGATCCTTCAGAGGTATTCCTCTCCCGTCCGCCGAACGGAACCGTGGGCGGCGTTTTCGAAATCGAACGTTGGTACACCGGGGATATGGGCACCACCTGGACCAGCGAGGCCATCACCTCGAAATCAGCCAAGAACAACGTCCGTCCGATCATCCCATGGGCCGTACCCGGGCAATCCAATCCGCGCCGGAGCCTGCTGTGGATGTACGGCGATTATACGCATTACACGGATTTCAATACGGGGATAAAATACGCCTTCCTTTCGGATCCGACGTTGCTGTCGACTTCACGCACGGACCGGCGGGTTCAGGTTTCGCCGGCAAGCTCCCGGTTTTCATCCCCGGTGTTCCGGTTTTCGGGTACCGACTTCAATCTCAAGGGGGCGGAAGAAAAGGGCGGCATGCCTGTTTTACGGCTTCAAGCGCCCTGAATCGGGGGTTCACCGAAATAGATGTAGCCGTCGGGCGAGCTACTTCCTTTCCACCCGGCCTTCCAAATCGACGAGTTCATGTCCGGGGAAAACGGCGGCCGAAGGGCGGGTCAGGTGGAACAGCATGGCCCGGACCAGGGCCCCGGCATCGAAGGCGAAGGAATCGATTCCCAGTCGATAACTCGCAGCGGTATTGTCGAAGGAGATCAGGTAGGGCGCGGGCAGGGCGCCCCGCTTCCGGAAGAGGCCGGAAACGATTTCCGCCACTTCATCGTTTACGCAAACCCAGGCCGTGGCGTCGGGGTCCTGCGGAGCGCTTGCCAGCATATCCCGCACTCGTCGCGCCAGGTTCCGGCTTTTCCGTTGCGTCACCTTGGGATCGTTCGCCTCCAGGTCGCGGTTCCCCGCGCGCAATTCCTTCCAGGCTTCCTCCTGGAAAGACCAGGGACTGGCATGGGCATCGCTGGTCACGGCCGCGACCCGGCCTTTGGGCACCTTCATCATCCGCTTCCGCAAGCCTTCCAGGCGCTGCTGCGACCAGGCGCTGGCATGGAAGGGCGAAAGGAAAACCACATGCTTATGGCCTAGGCCGAGCAGGGTTTCGGCGATCAAGGCCCCGGGCCTTTCTCCGAAGGACAAGTTGAAAAGGACGGCGTTCCGGGGAAAGCGCATCCTGGAAAAGGCTTCGGACGAGTGCTCCCACCAGACCGAGATAGGCAGGCGATGGGGTCGCAATAACGCCAGGATCCCGAGGACATCGGGAACCAGCCAGGTGGAGACCAGGACACCCAGGACCGGTCTTCCGGCGGGCATCAGCGGGACTTTCCGTCCTTGACGATCGAGCAGACCGCCCTTTGGGCCATAGCCTATCACCCGCAATTCCAGCCGCAGGGCGCGGGTTTCGATATAGGCCGCTTTCAGGAATTCCAACTCCCGCTCGCTATCGAGGAGGAGCCGTCCCGATTGATCGCAACGGGTTACCAGGATTACGATGCTGCCAGGATGCGCGACGTGATCCGACTTGAAGCGATAGGTCCGGCCGTCCCGCTCCAACAGCCCGTCCTTCTCCAGGGCGGTGAGCGCCTTGCGCAGGGTGCGCGTGGAGACGCGGTAGCGGTTGGCCAGGGCCTTTTGGGCGGGCAGCGGGGCGAAAGGATCGAGGGTGCCCGCGCGGAAGTCCTCCTTGAGAGCTTCTGCGATCCGGTCCGATGCCTCGGCCATCCGTTGCGGAAGGGCCGGGAACGGCGCCGGGCTTGTTCCCCAGTAATACCCCTTGCCCGGAAGCCCGTACGCATCTCCCCGCGCGGACAAGGTCCGAAAGACCTTCTGGACCGTATTGGCGGAGACCCCGAAATGGCGGGCCAGGCTCCGGATCGACGGCAATGGCGCATGGGGCTTCCTGTCCTTTTCCGCTCCCAGCCCTTCCAGGATGCGGCCGGCAAGGTCGCCGACGCGGCTTGACGCCGTGGATTTGGTCTTGGGAAGCCGGGCGATGCGTTCGCGGGACATGCACCTGAAAATACACTTGATACAGTTGGGCTCCAAGTTCCCCTTCTCCACCTTGGCCTTTTCGGCCTTCTCCGCTAGCTTGGTTGGGCCATCGTAGGAGGACTCATGCCGTTCCGGATATTCGCGAAGAGGATTCTCACGCTCCAGATTTTAGCCAGTCTGGCCTTATGCCCTGCGTCGGTCGCCGCCGCGCCTTTAAAGATCGGGGCCTTCGTAGGCGGCGATGGGACTTATCCCCAGCCCACGGAACAGAACGTGGCCGCCTTCGAGGCCCTGCAAGGGCGGCCGGTTGATCTACTCAGCCTCTTCGTCGTCTGGGACGCGAACGATTGGGCCTGGACCCGGACCTTCGCCGACGTCGCCGATAAGCGCGGGGCACGCCTGGTGGTGACTTGGATGCCGAACGGATATTCCGCCCCGAAGATCGTATCCGGCGCCGCCGACGCCTATCTGCGCAAATACGCCCAGGACGTGAAAGCATACGGGAAGGAGATCTGGCTACGGCCTCTGCACGAGGCCAACGGGGACTGGTACGATTGGGGGATTGCCAAGGCCGGGGCCGGGAATACCGACCAGAATCTGATCGACGCCTGGCGCCACATCGTTTCCATTTTCCGGGACGAGGGGGTTGCCAACGTGAAGTGGGTATGGACGACCAACGCCACCAATTCCGGCACCGCGACCTTCGCCGGGCATTATCCGGGCGACGCCTGGGTCGACATGATCTCCATCGACGGCTACAACTGGGGAACCGCCCAATCCTGGTCGCAGTGGCAGACCTTCGAACAGGTTTTCGGTCCCGCCTATACGGCCCTGGCGGGGATCGACAAGCCGCTCTTCATCCCCGAGTTCTCCTCTTCGGAGCTTGGAGGCGACAAAGCCGCCTGGATCAAGGACATGTTCGCCGTGCTCCCGGTGAAATTCCCGCGCATCTTCGGCCTCATGTGGTTCAACCTGTCCAAGAGCGCGGAAGCGGATTGGGCCGTGAACACATCCGCGGCCGCAACGGCGGCATGGAAGGAAGGGATTTCGGCCACCACGTCGATCCGGGATCCGGGGCGAGGCCCAGGCAAGGGCAGGCACCGGTCCGTGGCCGGGATCGAAGCCGGGCTGATCACGGGAGGCGCCTGGAATGCTTCCCTCCATCGAATCGATGGAGTGCGATTAGGGAAAGGGAACAAGTAGAGGTAACAGGGGAAAGAGCCTGCTTCTTCGCAAGAAGAGCCGGGCTTTTTGCTTAATATCAACCTTACTACAATAAAATCAATGGCCGGGATCGGGTGGAAAGGTCGCCCCCCTCGTTTTGTGGACAGTCCGCGTCTGCGAAGAAGGGTAGTGCGGATGACCGTTGAAATTGGCATCATTGTGCCATGGTGAGATCTGATGAGGTGGAGATGCCGGATGTCTTCGGGTACCTGGATTATCGGGTTTACCTGAAGGACTGGTACGCGGCGCGCAAGCGGCGCGAAAAGGGTTTCTCCTACCGGGTCCTGGCGCGCGAGGTGGGCTATCGCTCGCATGCTTTTTTCAGTCTTGTCTTACAGCGCAGGTCCAATATCTCCATGGAGATGGCGATGGGCTTCGCGGATTGTATCGGTCTCAAGGGCCGGGAGCGCGAGTACTTCCTCCTCCTGGTCTCTTGCAACCAGGAAGAAGTGCCTTCCCAGCGACACATCCTGTTTCAGCGACTGCGGGAACTCAATGGAACCCCTTCGACTCAACTGCGCGAGGACCAGGACGCTTTTCTGGTTTCGTGGCGGCATGCGGCCTTGCGCGAGATGCTGGGTATCGATCCGTTTCAAGGGGGCGAGGCGCAGTGGGGCGAGCGCATGATTCCAGCCGCTACGGCTCGGGAAGTCCGCGATTCTCTCGACCTTCTGCTTGAGCTCGGATTGGCGCACCGGACGGCTCGGGGGATAGTGCGTACCGATCCGCGTTTGGTCACCGGTACGACCTATACGGAGTCGGCCACGCTGGGTTTCATGCAGCAAGTCCATCAGCTGGGCGGCGATGCGTTGGAGCGTTTCCCCCGTTCCGAGCGGCACCATGGCTGGGCGACGCTCTCGATATCGGCGGCAACCCTGGAGACGATGCGGGCCGAGCTACGCGCATTGGTGCAGCGCTTCCTGATGCTTGCCGAGAAGGACGTTTCGCCTGATCGGGTCATGCAACTTAACCTGGAGTTTTTCCCTTTAGGTTACGGGAGGAAGGACTCGTGAAGAGGTGGCTGGTTGCGCTCGGACTGTTCGGCCTCTTCAGTCTGATTGGCCTGCTGGACTCCTGTAGCACGCAAGTTACTACGGCCGAGGGTGGCGGGTTCGGTGGCGAGACGATTTCAGGGCTGGTCGTGGGTGTCTCGGGCAAAGGAGTTATGGGCGCTTCGGTGCGATTGCGTGCGAGTAGCTCGCTGGATTCGAGCGCGCTGCGAACGGCAGCGACGGACAGCACGGGGTTCTTCCGTATCGGACAACCGGTTGGGAATGCTTTTCGGTTGGAGGTGGCGGGACAAGAGGGGAAGGATTCCGTGCGAGCCTTGATCGATGTCGATCACGGACAGTCGCCGGGTCGGATCCTGGCGGAGGCCCGGTCTGCGCGACAGGTGCGCCTGCGCGATCGGTCGGGGAAGCCGGTGGCGGCGGTCCTGAAGGCCTATGGCCTGGGGCGCACGGTCACGACCGATGATTCGGGTTACGCGGCCCTCACGGATTGGCCGTCGGCCGACCTCTGGGTGCGGGCGACCTCGATGAACGGGGAAACGAGCGATCTTTTCGTGCCTGCCTCCGGCGGGGAACTCGAGGTCGAAGCGGGATGGTTGTTGGATGACTTCGAAGGGGCCCAGAGCCGCACGCGCCTGGGTAGTCTCATCGGCGGAGGCTGGTGGTATGTCGCATCGCTCGGCGCCGATAGCCAGTCAACTCGGGACATCGCTTTAACGAGAGATACGCTGGATGCACACGATGGTCGCGCGAGCTTGCGCGCGGGCTTCTCTTTCACCTCGGCATCGACCGGCTACGGTCTGGTCGGTTTCCATTTCGGGCCGACCCAGGCCGATCCCGTGGATCTTTCCGGGCTCGATAGTCTCGTGTTCTGGATCAAGGGACGAGGAACGGTCCGCGTCGAGTTCGTTGCCGACACGGGCGGTGGGGTGACCAGCCATGCCTTTGTTCTCACACCGGACTCGGTCTGGACCCGTCACGCCGTGGTGGCCTCGGCCCTGGCGCCGATCGACGCGGGACGCAGCTGGGCCGTGGATTCCAGACGGGTGCGCTTCTTGCAATTCATCGTCTTCCAAGCGGCGGAATTCCGTTTGGACGACCTGCGCTATTTCGGAAAGGCGCGGCCGTGAGGGACGTTTTGGACTATCCACAAAACGCCTGAGCGCAAATTCTCCTGGTGCGGATTCAGAAGTTTCCCCAAATTGGTGGGACCAATGCAACTCCGGGAGAAACCTTTGCAGCAATCAATCCCTCTCGCCTTACTCGCTCTCGTCGCGATCGCCGCACCGGCATTCGCCGCACTGATCATCAAGGTCCATGCCGACAGCCCGGGCCACGCCATCAACCCTGCCATCTACGGCATCAACTCCCTGGCAAACGGGAAGGCCAGCTATCTGGCCGCCGATTCCGCGATGCTGGGATCCGACCGCATGGGCGGCAACCGTATGACCGGGTACAACTGGGAGAACAACTACTCCAACGCCGGATCCGACTGGCAGCATAACAGCGACAACTGGATGACCCAGAATCCGCTTCCCACCCCCGCGGGCAGTGGCGGTTCCGTGGGAAACTTCGTAGAGCGCAACCTGGGATTGGGGCGCAAACCCATCGTGCAGCTCCAGATGGCGGGTTACGTCGCGGCCGACGGTAACGGCCCCGTTACCGCCGACCAGGCGGCCCCCTCGAGCCGCTGGAAGAAAGTGGTCTTCGCCAAGGGAAGTGCCTTCTCCCTCACGCCCTCCACGACGGATTCCCTCGTCTATATGGACGAGGAGGTGAACTATCTGGTTTCGAAGTTCGGTCGTGCCGATCAGGACGGCGTGCCCTATTACTCGTTGGACAACGAACCGGCGCTCTGGCCCACGACGCATGCGCGCATCCATCCGCAAAGCCTCACGTTCAAAGAGCTCTTGGACAAGAGCGAAGCCATTTCAAAAGCGATCAAGGCGGTGGACCCTTCCGCCAAGGTGTTGGGGTCGGAGAGCTTCGGCGCGATGGAGATGTGGAAGTGTTATTCCGCGACTCCGAACTCCTTGCCCGAATGCTCCGACTGGAGCGCCTATTCTTCCAAATACGATTGGGCCGTTGCGGCCTTCCTGGGCGAGATGAAGGCGCGTTCGGCGACAGCGGGCAAGCGGTTGATCGATGTGCTGGCCATTCACTGGTACCCCGAGGACAAGGGTGACGCGCGCATCAACGACGGCAGCCAGATCAATGGCGGCACGGCGAAGGATATCGAGGCTCGCTTGCAGGCCCCGCGCTCGCTGTGGGATACAGCCTACCTCGAGAACAGCTGGGTGACCGGGATGACCGGCAACAAGCCGGTGTACATCCTCGCCCGCACCCTGAAGTCCATCGATACGGCCTGGCCGGGTACCCGCCTGGCCCTGACCGAGTACAACTACGGCGGCGAAAATCACTGGTCCGGAGCGCTGGCCCAAGCCGACGTGCTGGGCGTGTTCGGAAAGCTCGACCTTGAGGCGGCCAACGTGCACACGACCTTCTCGGGACATCTGGAGGCGGCCTTCCGCCTCTACCGCAACTTCGATGGCAAGGGCAACGGATTCGGAGACACCTATGTGGCTGCCGACAATCCCGACAGCACGATCTTCTCCACCTACGCGAGCCTGGATTCGAAGAACCCGAAGCTCCTGCACGTGGTGGCGATCAACAAGTCCGCCACGGCCAAGTCCGTGACGCTGGCGCTTTCCGGCAAGGCCTGGCAGTCCGCAGTGGCCTTCGGCTTTTCCACGGATTCCGTGATCACCAAGCTCCCGGCTCCCACCGGCGTTACCGCTTCCGGTTTCGACTACACCTTGCCGGCCACTTCGGCGACCCACTTCGTGGTTTCCACCGACGCCCAGGTCTCGCTGCCCACCACCGACCTCGTAACGCTTCAAGTCGAGGTGGTCGGCCAGGGCTCGGTGAACCGTTCGATCCGCACCGCGCTCATCCCCCGCGGAACCGTGGTGACCCTCACCGCCGTACCTGCCGAGGGCTGGACCTTCGGCAGCTGGACCCGGGACGGTTCGGGAAAAGACGCGACTCTTTCCGTGACCATGGACGCGCCGCATACCGTCCAGGCGGTCTTCCTCTCGGCGTCGAATTTGATCAACAACGGCGACTTCTCCAACGGCACCACCGGATGGACGCCATCGGCCTGGAGTCCGGACGGGGGGGCTGCGGGGACCCCCTCCGTTCAGGACGGCGTATTCTCCTATGCGGTGACCAACGGCGGCCCCGACACCTGGAGCGTGCAAATTTTCCAGACTGCCGTGCCGTTCGTGAAGGGCACGACCTACACGATTGCTTTCGACGCCTCGGCGAACATGGCCCGGAACATCCATGTTTATGCCAATCTGGGCGCCTTCGACAAAAGCGTAAGCATCGGCAACACGAGCGCGACCTACACCTACACCTTCGTCTCGGACTCCACCGATTCGGGCAAGCTCTCCTTCGATATCGGCGGCCCCGGTACCGCCGGAACCACCGTGCAACTGGACAACGTGTCCATCCTGGCTAAGACGACCGCCATCTTCCCGGCTGGAAAAGTCGGCAAGTCGGTTCTGGCGCAGGTCGGCAATCGTCTTCTGCTGCGCGGCGCAGGCGAGTTGGTGGTGCGCGATCTGTCGGGACGGATGATACTTTCGCGGCGGGTTTCCGGAGAATCGAGCTTTGAGTTGGTCTCCTTTCCCTGCGGCATCTTCGTAGCGAGTTTCCAGGGGACTCGGGTTCTGGTGCGTAAACTGGAATAACGCGCTTGCGTGCGCCTGCGTCGGTGCGGAATTCTCCATCTTGTTCCGTTAGGACAGCGCATCTCCCTCGATGGAAGTCGGCTAAAAGAAGAAGCCCAGCCTCGCCAGCCAATACCAGTCTTTCGGGGTGACGAAATAAGTTTCCCATTCGGAGCCCGGCGAGGTCAGCGTTCCGCCGGGACGGGTATGATCGTTGGCCCCCTGGAAGCTGATTAGCAAATGCCCGAAAGTCTTCGCGGCATGCAGGCACCATTTCCAATTATCGCGGCTCAAATTCAATCCCGCGCTGTTCACGACGGGAAGTGGTGATTGGAAATTGCCCGTAGTCGCTTGCAATCAGCCCAAATCATCCTTCACCCGGGATCCGTACCTTTCCACTTCCAGGGAAAGATGTTCCAGATAATGGAATACCGGAAAATTGAACCCCGCCATCACCGGCAACCGATACCGCAAATCCCCGTACACGGCTTTGTACGCCTTGCTACCATCCAGTCCGATGACGGCGATTTCCGCGTACAGCTTCAAATCCTCGGCGCCGAAGCTTTCGCTCGGGAAGAAGGCCTTGGGATCGAAACGGAACCGGCCCATGAGTTTGGTCCCCGACAGGGATCCGTAAACGGTGTCCACCCTCGCGGTTTGGGTTGCCGGGTCGATGGCGACGGTGTCCTGGATGAAGCAGACTTCATTATCGATTTCATCGATCTGCACGTAGTTGGTGGCGGCATTGGTGCACGGTTGACGTGGAGAATCGCTCTTCTGGTTGCGCGGCAAAACGCGATAGAAATTCACGCCCGCGCCCAATTGCAGGGCCGGCGTCGGCTGCCACGAGGCGATATCCGCTATGGAGAGATCGAAGCAGGGACGGTTTTCGGTTTCCGAAATCAGGAGCAGATCGTTCTTCCATCCGGCAATGCCGTAGCTGATCATGCCGCCGAAAATATTGGCCGCCGGGGTAGTCCCCCTAGCCTCGGAGACGTAATTGATGAACTTCGACAACGTGAACTTTTCCTACTCCAGGTTTCCCAGCGAATGGTAGACCTGGTTCATGCCGAACCCGAATCCGCCTTCCAGGTTTTCGCCCAGGTCACCGCGCCGCTCACCTGCATGCCCATGGACTGTTCCCAATTGCCGTTGAAATTGGTCTGCAAGATATCCGTTGCGCGCATGATCCGGCCCGCATCGATCCAAGCCTTAGAGTACAATTGCAGGGAAACCGCATGACTGCTGAACGGCAAGGCATACAGGCCCAGGCCCGCAAGCAAGCGTAACGGTTTGATCATAACGAAGGTTTGGCGGGACCGGGTTTAAATGCGGCTGAAGTGAAGGTGGATTACACCCCGATTGTTTCTCAGCTCAGCGATGAGGACGCCCTGCGGCGCTCTGCCTAAGGCGTGACGGAAATTCCCGGCTGCGCCATGGAATTTTTCCATGATTTGTCCGCGCACATCGGTCATGGTGATATCATAGTCGGTATCCAGGCTACCGGTGAGCATCCCGTTCATCAGCTTCAGCGAAGGCGCCGCAGCCGGGCTTCGCGCTGGATTGATGCGTGTGGGAATTAACGGCGTTCCACCGGTGTTCAGCGGACGGACCTTGATGTTGCGGTACAAATTATAGGTTCCCGCCTTCCAGCGGCCGGCGCCGTGGATTTGCAACGCGATGGGGCCGGCGGGCGTCACCTGGGCCAGCGATTTTTTATAAGTGGGAACCCAGTTCGTGGAGCCCGCTTTACGGAAGAAATTCTCCATGGTGACGCTGCGGCCAACGGACAAGCCATCGTAGAATTTCACCCGGAACTGGTTCCATCCGTTTACGTCCCATACCTTTTCGAAGTCGGAAGCGACGCAACCTCCGGCAGAGCAGCCGAAGCTGGTCGGGTTCAGATCCTTGGTGAAAGAAGTCCAAGTCGAAATGGATGGGTTCGCGGGGCTGCCCCCGAAGAGGAACGGATCGTCGTTCAGATTGCCGGGCATCCAGGATTTTTCATTGTAGCTGCCGCCCACGCTGCTTCCCTGGATATAATCGATGCCGGACTGCCAACAGGAACCGGATGCAGTGACTCGATTGAAAACCCCGCCGTCATTCCCGAAGATGGGCCAGACGTCCAAGATGATTTCATAATTATCATACTTCTTGTTGGTGACGAGAATGTCGCCATTGGCGCCTTCTTCCCGCGAATAAAGGATATGCTGGCTGGGATCGACGATCCAGACTCCGCCCAATTTGGTGTCGGTTGTATGCGTTTGGCAGTCCTCCCACCAACCTGCGAGATCCGCCCCGTTAAAGATGGAGACGAATCCTTCCGAATCCGGCGCCGCGTTGACGGTATCGGGCTTGGCGCCGTTCATCTTGGGGCCATCCTGGCAAGGCGCATTGGTGACGGGGATCGAAATGGGGGGCTGGTCGGCGACCGCCGAGACGAACGCCGCGAACGGTAATGCGAAATAAATCGAAGGCCAAATTTTCATTAGTAGAACTCCAGTATGAATACCAACCCAAACAGCAGGTATAATATAGCGGGTAACTTGATAAATATTGGGCAAAAATCGTGTTGCGCGAATGTGAAAAAAAACTACTGCCAAGGAAATAAACTACTGTCGCAGTATAAAAAAGATCGCTCTCCGTCGTATTTCCGTACTTTAACGCTTGATGTAAAGTGAAAAATGGCTTGACCATGACCCGGCGTTTGCTTATTAAAGGAGTACCGGGTTCTATCGATTAAATCCGCTCGTGATCATTCCGATGGGGTAACATGCAGGCTAACAGGGTTAAATTCGGGTTATTGCTTCTCGCCCTCGAAGGCACCGTATCTCCCGCCCACTCCGCGCTGACCTGGACGGGCTGCTCCGATTTGACCGACGCGGATTTCAAGGTCACGACCTTGGTCTCGCGCTCGGCCGATACCATCGACGAACCCATGAAAATGGCCTTCGACCTGCTCGCCCAGCCGGGGGAAGACGCCAAGGGCAAGGTCGACGTTTATTTCACGGAGCGATACGGAAACCTGCGCAAGTTCGATTCGCGGACGAACAAGGTTTTAACCTTAGGCGCGTTCAACCTGACGATTGGGTCTTCCTCTTCGGACGGACTCATGGGCATCGCCCTGGATCCTTCCTTCAAGACCAATCATTGGCTGTACTTGTACTACACCTTCAAAGGCGGCAGCGAAACCAGTTGGCGCATTTCCCGCTTCACGCTCGACGCAGCCAACGCGCATCTGGACATGGGATCGGAAAAAGCCTTGCTCAGCATCCCGATTAAAATCGGCAGCGCCCATCCCGGCGGCGCCCTGCAATTCGACGCATACGGAGACTTGTGGATCGGCACTGGGAACGACATGATCGGATCCGACGCCTATCCCGTTTGGAGTTCCGCGAACACCAATGATTTACGCGGCAAAATCCTGCGCATCCATCCCCAGCCGGACGGGACCTATACCATTCCCGACGGCAATTTGTTCCCTACGGGAAAATATCCCGCCGGAAAAACCAAACCGGAAATTTACGTGATGGGCTCTCGGAATCCTTACACGCTGTCCCTCGACCCCGTGCGCCGCTGGCTGGTCTGGGGCGATGTCGGCCCGGATGACGCCGATATGGACGGCAAAACCATCAACGGCGCCAATGCCGCGACCGACAAAACCGAGGAATACGACCTGGCCACCGCGCCCGGCAATTTCGGCTATCCTTTTTTCGCCGGCGCCAAGGCGACGAAATCGGGCATCAACGCCGCCCAACCCATCATCCCCGCCGGAAGCAATTGGAACGGCTATGCCCCCGGGCTGGACACGTTGCCCCCGGCCATCGCGCCCATCTACCCGTACCCGCGCGCTTGCGCCATCACCGGTCCCATCTATAGATACGACGGTGACCTGAACTCCTCCGTCAAAATGCCCCCGCATTTCCACCGCAAATGGTTGGTCACGGATTTTAACGGAGCCAACAAAGTATTTGCCCTCACCATCAGTGACGATGGGAAGACCAAAACTGCGGAAGATCAGGTTTTCTCGAAAATCCCCTTCAACTCCCCGTTGGATTTCCAAGCCGGTCCTGACGGCGCGTTCTACGTGGTCAGCTATGCCGGCTACCGCACCGTAACTTCGAACACCAGCATCATCCGCATCGATTACACCGGCTCCTGCCGCCCAACGACGCCCAAGCTGGAAACCACCGGATTAGCGCAAGGCTCGGGACCCAACGGCGGCGCGATTAGCGCGGGCGGAATGGGGCCGGAAATCGACTTGTCGCCGGGGTCAGAGTTTGCGGTCGAAGTACGTACTGTCGGAGCGTTCACAGTCCGGCTCCATGACCTATCCGGAAAGGCATTGGCCGTCCGCAATGGGCAGGGAAACATGCGCGTTACCCTAGAGGAAGCGCGGAGGACGGGAGTCTATTTGTTGTCCGTGGCCGGCCCGAAAGGAAATCGGACGCTGAAAGTAATCCGCGAGTAGCGCGGAGGTTTGATCGCCCTTTGGATCAAGTCTATGTTTATACCGATGAAATCGATTCTTTGCATAACCGTGTTCTTATTTTCCATCACTTCCGGCGATGATTGCGGCATTGGCACGGACGCTGGAAACGTTTTTATCGAATACGTTAAAAACATCGAGATGGCGAAAGAACGGGTCGACGTAGAGATGGGCCGGGATTCCGCCGTGGTGAAGTGCAAATTCTGGTTTTTCAATCGCGGCGATAAAATGGAACGGGATGTCGGGTTTCCGAATTTTTGGGTTTCTCCTCCCGAGGCCTCCGAAGAAATCATGGACTTCAAGACCTGGGTCGATGGGAAGGAAATCAAAGTCCACATGAAGGAACAGGCCACGCTTGACATAGATGGCAAGGATACCTTGCCGGATATGGTTAAGAATTGGTTTGTCTGGTCAACGGTATTCAAAGCCAAGGATACCACGATCATTGAAAATCGTTACACCTCCAAGTATACAAGTTGCGATGGGACGCGGGAGAAATCAGTTTATTATGTCCTCGGCACCGGGCGGACATGGGAAGGCAAGATAGGGCAGGGAACCATCGTGTTCGACTTCAAAAACTTGCTTTCCACCGCGTGGGTGAAACCGTCCTCGCGAACGAACAAAGCAATCAAAACCGTCATTCGCGACAATCGCATTGAATTCTCTTTCAACAATTTCGAGCCGAAGGAGAATGATGGATTTGTGCTGGATTTTTATCCGCCTTGGGATACGGTTTGTTGCGGTGGGGACGACCAAAAATTCAACGAATTCACATCCACAAAAAAGAGGCGGGACCTGAGGCTGATGCGTAATGAAATCTATGCGCGGCACGGTTATGTATTTTCCGATCCCGACCTGGTTGCATTTTTTTCGGCCGAACCTTGGTACCATCCCGACCCCGGATTCAAGCCTGCAATGCTTTCGGAAGGGGAAAGTAAAACCGTCCAGGTCCTCAATTTACTGGAACACCGGAAATGATCTTTGAGAATTCCGTGGTTGGGTTCTTGAATCTAATTCCCCGTCCCCAGCTTGCTGCCCAAGGTCGTCTCCAGGTTCAACACCAATAGATCGCCGATATTCACGCATTTCAAAAACCGATCGTCCTTATGGAATTTCTGTAAACCCAGCTTGAGCTCCTGGGTTTTTTCCGGCAGGGACAAATCCCCGAAGCGCATGGCTTCGGTGAGCTTGATGACTTGGTCCTTGGAAAAATTCAAGCGCCTGGCGATGAGGGCTCTCTCTTCCAACTGGTATTGGCGGATGGTTTGCGGATTCAGGATTTGCG
>JADGQO010000089.1 GCA_017881725.1 Fibrobacteria bacterium | reverse complement strand
GCCGCATCGGCGAAGCCCAGGGTACCATCGGCGCGGACGGCCGGCGGCTCTGGATTTACGCCCGCGAAACCACCGGACGATTCACGCGCTACCGGCGGTGGGTGGCGTGGTTGCTGCTGGCCTTGTATTTGGGCGTTCCCTGGTTGCATTGGCGGGGAGAATCCTTAGTGCGGGTGGATTGGTATGGACGCACCGTGCTGTTGGGCACGCGCCATTTCTGGGCCCAGGATTTGCCTCTTTTTCTGCCCGCGCTTTTCGCCTGCCTGGTCACGGCCTTCATGCTCACCGCCCGCTACGGCCGCATCTGGTGCGGCTGGGCTTGCCCGCAAACGGTATTCCTGCAATTCCTGTTCGGACCGGTGGAACGGCTCATCGAGGGAAAGGCCGCGCGTCGACAGCAGCGCGACCAGGCGGGACTAAGCTTCGATTGGCTCTGGCGCAAGGCCCTGAAGCAATCGGTTTTCCTATTCATTTCCTTGTGGATCGGAAATACGGCGCTGGCCTATTTCTGGGGCACGCAAAACCTGCTTTACGCCATCACGCATCCTTCGGCGGAAAACTGGCCGGGTTTGGTTTTGGTGCTGACTTTCACCTCAGTGTTCTATTTCATCTTCGCCTTCTTCAAGGAGCAGGCCTGTATCATACTTTGCCCTTACGCCCGCTTCCAAAGCGTGCTGGTGGACGAAAAGACTTCCGTCATCGCCTATGACGCCAAGCGGGGGGAAATGCGCGGCAAGGGCCAGCACGGTTCGCGCGAAGGCCTGGGCGACTGCACGGACTGCATGCAATGCGTGCTGGTCTGCCCCACCGGAATCGACATCCGCATGGGGCAGCAATTGGAATGCATCGGCTGCGCGCGCTGCATCGACGCCTGCGATCAGACCATGGCGGCCTGGAAAAAGCCGGCCGGCCTGGTTCGATACGCCTCCTTGAGCGAGTTGCAAGGAAAGCCGACGGGAGGCAAGCCTTGGCGCCTCCTGGCCTACGCCGTATTGGTCGTCATCCTGGCTTCCGTCTCCGCGACTTTGGTGTTGAGCCGTCCCGTGGTGGCCTTGGACATCGTGCGCCGGGGAGTTTCCCCCTACGTCCATCAGGGGGCGGATTCGGTGACCAACAATTTCACCTTGCATTTGCGCAACAACAGTTCGCGGCGGCGTATCTTAAGCATGGCCTGGGAGGGAGCGCCTCTCGGCGCCTTCAATTGGGCAGACCGCTCCTTCGCCTTGTCGGGCGGGCAATCCATGGATTTGCCCGTGGACATCACCGCGCCGCTATCGGATTTCCGGCGTGGAACGACGGACGCGCAGCTGGTTGTCAGCGGGGACGGCGTGAAGGAAATACTCCCGGTCCGCTTAGCCGGTCCGTGGGGAAAATAAAATGAGAGGTCATCATGGCGAATCAATCTGACGATGGAAGAAAAGGATCCGGATTGGTGACTTGGATCATCGCCGTGGCGGTGATGTTCACGGCCATGTTCGTGGCGAATGGATATCTGATTTGGTACTCATCCAATGGACGGCATGACTTGGTGCGATCGGATTATTACGACGCCGGCTTGGACGAAGACCATGTCATGGCCCGCAACGCCTTGGCTCGGAAACCGGGAGTCGCGGCCGAATTACAGACCACGGATTCCGGGTGGCGTGTCACGGCCGGCAAGGTTGCCGAACCGGCGGAAATTTGCCGCGCGCATTTTTATCGACCCGACGACGAGCGGCTGGATCGGAACCTGGATTTGAAGGCTTCGGGTCTTACGCCCCAGGGAATGCAATCGTGGAGCGGCGCGCCTTTGGCCTTACGGCCGGGAAATTGGATTGTCCATCTTTCCTGGGAAAAAGACGGCAAACCGGTCATGGAAACCTCGCTGAACTATAGGTCGCCGGGATGATCGGAAAGGCATCGCCTTTTCCTCCGGACATGGCTCAGGAGCCTTCCGATCCAATCGAATCCGTTCCAAGTAACCAACGATTCCACGCGCCTCGCGCCGCGCCAGGCGATTTCATTCGCGCACCAGGCGCCGATATACCTTGCGCCCATTGCGGGCTGAACGTACTCCAGAATTCCCTTCGCGATGCGGAGGGAGCCGTTTTCTGCTGCGAGGGATGCCGGCAAATCCATGCCGTGCTGGCCGGTCCGGAATTCGGAACCTACCGCGAGCTTTTGTCGCTTAGCGGGAAACAAGCCCCCCGCGCCAACCTGGGGACGGACTATCACAACCTTTTGGCGTCGTTGGACGAACCCGGCGCGCTGATTTCCTTAGGCCGCTGGGAGGGCACGCGCCACAGCCTCACCTTGGAATGCACCGAGATCACCTGCGCCGGTTGCGCCTGGCTGTTGGAAAACCTTTTGCGCGAAACCTCCGGGGTGCGCGGCTTTGAAGTGGATTTCGTGCATGGGGAAATGTTCCTGGATTACGACGTCGCGGAGGCGTCCTTGCGCGGCATCCTCGAACGGTTGGCGCGTTTCGGCTATCGGCTCAAGCCCCGATCCGAGTCGGCGCCCGGACGGCCCGCACCCGACTACAGCCTACTGTACCGCATCGCCGTGGCGGGCTTTTGCTTCGTCAACGCCATGGCCTTTTCCATCGGCATCTACATGGACGCATTCCGCGGCATGCCCAAGGTATGGATGGATTCCTTTAGTCTGTTGGGTTTCGCCCTCAGCATACCCGCAGTGGCCTATTGCGCGTTTCCCTTTTATTCCGGCGCTTGGCGCGCGTTGCGCGGCCGCCGTTTTAACGTGGATGTTACCGTAACCATCGGGATACTGCTGTCTTTCGCCTTGTCCGGGGCTTCGGCCTTGCGCGCGGGCGGATCCAATTTCTCCGATTCCCTGACCGGATTGATTTTCTTCCTGCTCGTCGGGCGCTGGGCGGTGCGCCGTTTCGAAGCGGGCCTGGCGCTGAAAGGCAGATGGTTCGAAGCCTTGCGGCCCGGGCTGGTGCGCGTGCGGCGCGGAACGGAACTCGTGTCCGTCGACGCCCGGGACATCGCCGCCGGCGACGTGCTCGAAGTTCCGGCGGGAGCCTTCGTGCCCGTGGACGGCAGCCTGGAGGCGGAAGACGCGTGGATGGATACGAGCCTACTGACGGGTGAAAGCCGGCCTACGCGGGTAGCCCGGGGCGAAGCGCTGTTCGCGGGTTATCAAAACCTGCGTGGCCGCGCCTGGATGCAGGCGTCCGGACAAACCGGCGGCTCCCGGATCGCGCGCCTGGGCACGGAGCTGCAGGCTCTCGCGCGGGGTAGGCAGCCCATGGCGGACGGCACGGGCCGAGTCGCGAAATGGTTCACCCTGGCGGTGGCGGCTTTCGGATGCCTGGCTTTCGCCTTGCATGTTCGGGATGGGTTTATCCATGCCTTAGCCGTTTCCGCCAGCGTATTCATCGTTTCCTGTTCCTGCGCCTTGGCTCTAGCCGCGCCCATCAGCCGAGGGTTGGGGCTTAAACGCGCGCGGGCCATGGGTTTTCATTTCCGTGCCCAAACCACCCTGGAGGCCTTACGGGAAGTGCGCTGCGTGCTGTTCGATAAGACCGGCACCTTGACCTTCACGCATCGCTCCGTGGATTCCCTGCAATGGACAAAGGCTTGGGCCGAAAATTCCTACGCGCAAGCCGAGGCGTTGGGCCGCGTGAAAGCCCTCGCCCAGCATTCCCTGCATCCCGTTTCCTTGTCCTTATGCCGCGCGTTGGACGGAGAGCCGGATATCGCCGCGCCGTTCACGAGCATCCTGGAAATCGCTCATTTCGGATTGGTGGGCAAAACCGCGCCGGAGGATCGGGCCTTATCCGGTTTGGACGCATACGGGGAAATTATCCCACCGGATTTCACCGGGGAGGTTTGCATTTGCCGCTTCGGAGCCTGGCATAGCGACCCGGAGGCGTTCGGAAAAATCGGTTATCCGGTTCCGGAATCTCCGCGCGAGGAGGAAAGCGACCAACCCGCGGCGGACACGGCGTTATTCATCGACGGCAGGCTCGCGGCCTTGGTCCGGTTCACGGAAGAGATCAAACCGGAAGTCAGGAATTTGATGGCCTGGCTGCGCGGGCGCGGCATTGCGACTGTCCTGCTGTCGGGCGACAACGCCGCCAAGGTGGAGGGCTTCGCGTCCGCCGGCGGCATCGAGAATGTCCACGCGTCCTTAAGTCCGGAAGCCAAGCGGAATTGGGCCTCGCATTATCGCGGCCGCTTCGGCCGTTGCCTGGCGGTCGGCGACGGATTCAACGACAGTCTTCTTTTCGGCGCATCCGACCTGGCCATGGCCATCGGCGGCGGAGCGGTCGATCTTTCCGCCGGTACCGACATTCTTTCCACCGCCGAAACCCCGGCGCGTTTGGCATCCTTGTTCACGCTCGCCGGCTCCGTCTCGCGCAGCATCCGCCTCTGCTTCTGGACCTCCGGCGCCTATAACGCGTTCGCGCTCGCGCTCGCCTTGCGCGGATGGGTCACGCCGCTTACGGCGGCAATCCTCATGCCGGTCAGCGGTCTATCTCTCTGCCTGGTGGCCTATCTAACCATACCCAGAAATTCAAACATCCCTTAACGTCCCCTTTTTTACATTTACGCTTGAAGCGCATTTAATTGATCCATTTCGAATTAAGGGGAATCCATGCTCCGTGGTTTATGGGCACTCGCCCTGCTGATATCGGTTTCGCCGGGCTTCGGCAACGAAGCGCGCCGGGTCGATTGGAAAATTTTCGACACGCCGCATTTCCATGTCGTTTTCCATGAGGACGTGCGGCCGCAAGCGGAGCTGGCCAGGGATTTCCTGGAGCAGGCCTACATTAAGATTCGGACCGACTTGGGAGTCGGAGAAATCGGCATTCCCATCACTTTCATCCTGACCGGCATACCGGATGAATCGAATGGGTTATCCTCGCCCCTGGGTCACCAAGTCATCATCTACACCCGTCCGGCCCAAGTCATCGGAGCAAGCGAAATCGCCTGGATGAAAAGGGTGCTGGCGCATGAATTGACCCATGAAATCACGTTTCTCGGGTTGCGCAAACCCTTCTGGGGCATCTACTCCGAATTGTACAAGTTGTCGCATATTCCGAACTGGTTTTTGGAAGGCCTGGCGCAATACGAAGCCGAAAGCTGGGACGCCAAGCGCAACACCTTTTTCGCGCATGTCCTGTATAACTCCGCGTTGGAAGAATATCCGGCCATGGCCACCTATACCAAAAACGATCCGTTAAGCGGACGTCTGGTCTATGAGCAAGGCCATGCCTTCCTGCGTTTTCTCACCCGGAACCAAGGCCCACGCTTCCTGCCCCATCTGATGCGGAAAATCACGGTATACCCCATTTGGACCGAAATCAAATTCTTGCTCTCTCCGCTCACGGCTGATTATTTGCCTTTGGAATCGGCATTGTTGGATTTGACCGGCCGACCCGTCGATGTCCTGTACGAGGAATTCTTGGATTCCGCGCGCGCCGGATTGCCGAACCCGCCCCGCCATCCTCCGATCAACTTGGCCGAAGGCGTGCAAAACTTCGCCGCAGTTTTCGAAATGAAAACTTTGGGGAATGGACGTTACCTTTTCACGGGTCAAAAAAACTGGGAAGTGGACGATGTCTCCTTGTATCAAAAAGATGCTTCGGGCGTACGCCAAATCGGACCGGAATTCCTCAATCCCGTATTTGACCTATCCCCGGACAAACGTTACGTAGCTTACGTTCGCAGCTACTTCGATCTGGATCGAGCGCCGGTGGAAAAATTATTCGTGATGGATATCGAATCCGGCGCGTCTCGTTTCGTCAGCGACGGCGCGGCGCATCCGGTTTTCCTAAGCCCGGATTCCCTGGCATTCTCCCACTATGCGCATGGCAAACAATCCCTATCCATTTGCGCCCTGGGCAGGAGCTCGGCAAAGGAGGGCGACGCGTGCCGCGATATCGCCTCGGACTCGCTGGTCGGATTCTACGGCCTTTCCAAATCCAAGCGGGGCTTGCTTTTCAACGGCACGGATACGGCGGGACGCACGGGAATTTATGAATTCGGATTCACCCGTGCGGACTCGGGATTCAAAAAACTGATTGGCGATTCCGCTCGCGCCGAATATCCGGTGGAAGCGGCGGACGGCTCCCTGCGTGTGATTCGCGATCGTGGTGGCTTGATGCAAATCGATGCCTGGGATCGTGGAAGCCATCTGCTTACGCCCGTGGCGACCTATCCTCTGGGGACTTTGTATTTGCACCGCACGGATGACAGCACGCTGGCCACGTTGGCGCAAACCGGAGCCCCCGGCCAATGGGCCTTGCGGCCTACCGCGCTGCCTGTGTATCCCGGTCCCCTGACGGATTCGCCGCCTAAAATCATACCTTCCGATTCCGCTCTGGTTTATCAAGCACCCGGATTTCTGGCTTCCGCGCCTCCGGTTTTTCCGACCACCGTTGGGGATGCAAAGCTAAAGGTTGAGAGGCCATACCATTCCCTTCTGGAAACGCGCCCCCTGATTGCTTATCCATTAGTATTCCAGAATTTCCCGGCGTTGGGTCTCGGCGCGGGAATGATACTCCAAGATCCGCTGCAATTGCATTCGTTCCAAGCCGGACTGGGCTACAAATTCGCCTCGGATGAACCCGGCTTCAACCTGGATTATGTCAACGGGCAATTGCCTTTTCAAACGCTGTGGTCCGTTTCCAACCGCCGTGAGAATGTAAGCGACCTCGATTCCATCCCGGGTTGGAAATACATCGATATGGTCAGTCGCAATCTGGATTTGACCGTCGCGGCGAATTTTCCGGCTCCCTGGGATCTTCCCGTCGCGAATCTGCTGACCCTGGAGTTGAGGAATACCTATACCTTCAAAACCACTCAGCTCGCGACCATGAAAACCAACCAAACCTTGGAATCACTTTCCAACGCTTGGATCCTGAATCGCCAGGAAGACGAAGCCGCGGCGTATTTGAATTATGTCTACTATCCGGCATACGCCTATTCCGCCGTCCATCCGTTGCAAGAGACCGAGTTATCAATCGGCTGGACCGAGTTATACCCCCATAGAAACGAATACATGAATTGGTTCGCGCGCCAGACACTGCCGCTTGAAAATGCGTTAACCTACACATTCGTTTATGGTGGCTTGGCGATGCAAGCCGAACCCGAATTTTACCAAACAACTCTCCCCGACGGAAACGCTTTTGGCTTTTATGGCGGAAATCGCACGGAGTATTTACACTTCATCTATAACGCCGTCGATTTTCCCTTGGCCACTCATTTCACCTGGGAAATTCCGGTACTTGGGCTTTGGAACTATTTCGGAGCCGGCATTTTCGAAAAATCCAAAATTGATATCCTGCCCGAACTCGATCATATCCCGCCTGAAATCGATCATTGGTGGAGTAGGAGAGTCACCATTGACGGCAGTATCGGTGGTAAACTGGTGGAACTATTTTTTCCCTTCCGCAGCATTCCTCTGGCGCTCTCCCAATCCGCGGAATTCAATTTTGAGAAAGGTTCCGTGCGTTACGGATTCCAAATTGAAATGGACGGATTAACCAACGTATTCTCCCTGCGAGCAGCCAAGGGAGCGCCTCCGGACTTGGCGATGGACCCGGAAATGGCCAAGTTTCATCCCCATTAATGGAAATTCCGGATGCAAACAGGTAATTTCTACCCTTCAGAACGTGACTACCCCAACGGACCGACCGAATATGATTTCTAGCCAACCATCAACCTACAGCGCTCAGGACATGATATCGCGCCCCGGTTACGCCAAATATTCCACACACGCCTCACACGCCGCATTGATTGTCGTTTCGGCCGGATTGTTTTTTGCGCAAAACGTTTTGGCCCGGGCCGGAGGCGGAAACAGCTATCATAGCGGCGGGAGCAGCCACTCTTCCGGCGGCGGCGGCGGATCGTCTTTCCATTCCAACGGTGGGGGCTACGCATCGGGCGGTTACCATACGGGTGGGGGCGGAAGCATCCTATCGCAAATCGTACTCATCATCATCGTGTTCCTGGTGTATTACTACTTGCGGAAATATTTGAAGGGTCTGAAGGAAAATAACGCCTTCGGCGCGACGCTCGACGGCGGCTTGCAGGAAACCATCCGGCGCCCGGCGCCGACGGGATCGGAAGCGGCTTTGGCTTTGCAATCAAAATTGGATCCCCTGTTTGTCGGAATCCAACAATCCTGGAGTTCGGGATCGATGAATCCCATGCGCGCGGTGATTTCCGACGGGGTTTACCACCGATTCCAAATCCAATTGGAGATGAACCGGCTGCAAGGCAAAGTCAATCATCTGAATAACCCCGCCTTATTGCACACGCGCATCGTTCACGAGGATCGTTTCGGCAAGTACCAGTCGGTGTCTTTCCTGATGCGCGCCTCAGGGGTGGACACGGACCTGGACGCCAAAACCGGGAAGGTGATTTCCGGTGGCGATGAGGATGTGTTCGAGGAGATTTGGTCTTTTACCCGCTTGGCAAAAATCGAGGGGACGCCTGAAAATCGGACGTCGGATTCCAATCCCTCCGCTCGCGCCGATCAATCAAAATCCTCCGAAGCCTTGCGGGCTTTGACCAATTGCGCGAATTGCGGCGCGGCCTTGGAAGCGGCCGGAGGCAGCCGCTGCGGGCATTGCGGGGCGGTTTTGAATTCCGGCGCCCTGGATTGGGTGTTAGCGGAAATCACCCAGGCGGTGGAATGGCGCGGGGACGATCGCGGAGATCTCGATCGTTTCTACGCGGAGCTGCCGGAGACCGCCGGTGGAAATGCGCGCGAATGGCTTTCGCCTCAGGAGCTGGAGGATCGCGCCTCGGTGGTTTTCATCCGCTACCACAGCGCGCTGCACCGCGGAAATCTCGCCATCTTGAACAGCTTCGCGACACCGGAATTGGTGAAATCACTGGGCGGAGAAAAGCGCGAGCCGCCCTTGCACAGCTTGGCGGTCGGAGCGGTGGATTTGCTGGGCTTCGCGGCCACCGAAGGCATGGTACAAGCCTGCGTGCGCGTAAAATATTCCGGTTCGCCGAACCCGCGCGCCGAAGGCGAGCATCAGGAGAGAATCCTGGTGTTTTCCAAATCCCTACAGGCGCAAGCGGGCAAAGCCGACCTCAGCAGCCTTACCTGTCCCAATTGCGGCGGTCCGGTGCAGGCCTCGGATCAGGCTAAATGCGCCTATTGCGACAACGTGCTTTCCAGCCCGCAAGCCAATTGGGTTCTCTCCGGTTTCGGGGGCTTGGAACTGGCGGACCGGATTCTGCCTCCCAGGGTAACGTCTGCGTCACGTAGCTTGAACGCTACGGTAGGCGCATCGGGATCCTCCGGGGGAAGCAGCGATCCCGGGGCGCAGATCCGCATCTTGGCCGCCATCATCACCGCGGCCTTGGAGGACGGCGTGATTTCCCAATCCGAGGAAACGACGATTCGGGAGTTCGCCCGCCATTTCGGCTTGGGGCCTATTTTCGTGGATATGCTCCTGCGCAAGGCCAAGGAACAACCGCAATCCTTGGCGGAAGAGTTGGACCCGGCGACGGCCTTGCAGTGGCTGAACAATTTCGTCATGGTAGCCGCGTCGGACGGAAGCATCAGCGAACCGGAAGAGGCTTTGCTCATGGCATATGCCCGGCGGCAGAAAATCGACGCGCAAAAAGTGCGCTTCGCCATGCAGGCCGCTGTTAAGGCCGCCAAGCGGTGAACATTTAACTCTTCATGAAGAAATTGGGAGGCTGAACATGGGATTATTCGACAGCATCAAAGGGCAGTTGATTGACATCGTCGAGTGGATGGCGCCGGACCCGGATATTCTGGCCCATCGCTTCGAGCGACGCGGCAATGAAATCAAGATGGGGGCCCAATTGGTGGTCCGCCCCGGCCAATCCGCCATCTTCGTGAACGAAGGAAAGCTTGCCGATACCCTGAGTCCGGGCACGCACACCCTGTCGACCCAGAATCTCCCCGTGCTTTCCGACCTGCGCGGATGGAAATACGGGTTCAACTCGCCGTTCAAGGCGGAAGTCTACTTCATCAATCGCGTCACGCTTTCCAACCGCAAATGGGGGACGCCCAATCCGGTAATGCTGCGCGACAAGGATTTGGGTGTCGTGCGCCTGCGCGCTTTTGGCGCTTACGCCTACGCCATCGAGGACGCGGCCAAATTCTTCCAGGCCTCGGTGGGCACCCTCGAGACCGTGGTGGCGCAGGATTTGGAAACCCAGGTCAAGGCCTCCATCGTCAGCGCCTTGAGCGACGCCTTGGGCGAAGCGCAGATTCCCGCTTTCGAT
Source organism: Fibrobacteria bacterium (assembly GCA_017881725.1). Taxonomy (GTDB): domain Bacteria; phylum Fibrobacterota; class Fibrobacteria; order UBA11236; family UBA11236; genus Chersky-265. The sequence continues at coordinate 23,137 of JADGQO010000089.1, read as the reverse complement.
TTGGCGGCGAAATACGCGGAGCTGTCCGCCTTGGTGGAAAAAGCGCTGACGGAAAAACTCTCTTTTTACGGCCTGGCCGTGAAGCAATTCGTGATCGAGAACATTTCCCTGCCTCCGGAAGTGGAAGCCATGATCGACAAGCGCAGCAGCATGGGCGTGGTCGGCAACGTGGATCAGTATCTGAAGTTCAACGTCGCGGACAAGGCCGGGGAGGCGATTTCCCAGCCCGGCGGCCTCGCGGGAACTTTGGCCGGAGCGGGATTGGGATTGTCGCTGGGCAGTCAAATGGCGAGCGCTTTCGCGGGCACGGGTCCTGGCGCAGGCGTAGCCGGGTCGCCGACCCCTCCTCCCTTGGCGCCGCATGCCGCAATGCCTCCACCCTTGCCCTCGGTTTCGATTTTCGTGGCGCTGGGCGGGCAACAAGCCGGACCCTTCAATAGCGCGCAACTCCGGCAAATGGCGATGGATCGTCAAATCCTGCCGGACACCATGGTTTGGAAGGAAGGCATGGCCGCCTGGTCCGCCGCCTCGGCGCTTCCGGAAGTCGCCGCGCTTTTCGCCGGAGTACCTCCGAAGTTACCTGGATAGCCAACCGCGGAAAGCGTCAGGGAAAGGGGAATCTGCTGGCCAGCGAACTTTTGCTTACGGTTTCCAGGATCCCGAAAATGGAAACCGTGTAGGCGATGCTTCCTACCGGCATCCACATGAAAAATACCGTGGTGCGAAACAATTTCTTGGAGAAAGCCAACCAGCTTCCCAAGATGGAAACCAGGGTAGAGATGGGAAACGATATCAAGCCGAAATAGGCGAGACGCAAGAGCACGGATTTTTCCGATCCCGGCGCATCCAGCAACATAGGAGCGTAAACCAGCATCGAAAGCGAGGCCAAACAGGCCCATATCCACAGGATGTTCGAACCGTAAATCAAAGGAACCATGCGCCTTGCCATCCAATCCTCCCTGCGAATTAGACGACTCAATCGGCAAAGATGTAATTCACGGTCGGGAGTTTTTTGGTAGGTAGCCTTAAGCCAACGGGAAAACCAAGCGGAAGGTCGTACCCTTCCCCACCACGGATTCCACTTGGATCTGCCCGCCGTACTTCTTGACGATTTCCGCGACGATGGTGAGCCCGAGTCCCGTGCCTTTGCCCGGCGGTTTGGTGGTGAAGAACGGATCGAAAATCTTCTTCAATTGGGCCTCCGGAATGCCGGGGCCGCTGTCCCTGAATTCGATTTCCATTTTGTTTTCCGCCTGGCGGCCGTGGATCGCCAAATCCCCTTTGCCCTGCATCGCATCGATGGCGTTGTTGATGATGTTGATGATGGCCTGCTCGATTTCCGTGCGATTGGTCCGCAGCACCAGATGGTCGGGAATGGAGACGTCAATGCCGATGTCGCCGCGGTTTTTCTGCGGAATCAATTCCATCGCGTCACGCACCAGTTCGGACATTTTTTCCGGGCCGATGGTTTCCTTGCTTGAGGTGCGGGAAAATACTTTGAGGCTGTTGGCGATGCGCGTGCTCTTGGACAACGCTTTGTTGATGCGCTCGAATACGAAATCCATTTCCTCCAGATGGGATTCCAGATCGGATTCTTTCAATATAGCCTCGGCCTCGCGCAAGACCCCGGGGTCCCGCACCTGCGCTGCATACATGCGCCGCAATTTATCCAAGGCTTGGATGTCCCGATTGAGATCCGGAAAAATATTCACCAGGAAGTTCAGCGGGTTGTTGATTTCGTGGGCAACTCCCGCCGCCATCTGGCCCAGGCTGGAAAGCTTTTCGCTCTGGATGGCCATTTCCTTGGCAGCCATCAGCTCATGATGCGCCAGCTCCAGTTGGCGGCCCCGCTGTTCGATTTTACGCTGCATGGATTCGAAAAGATCCGCTTTGACGATCGAGGACGCCACGCTGTTCGAAATGGATTGGAACAGAAGCCGATCCTTGTTGTCCAATTTCTTTTCGCCGTGGTTTTCCGCAGTGAGGATTCCCACGGGTGCTTCATGATCGAACAGCGGGGTAATGATGAAGGACGATAAGTTCAGGGCGGAAAGGAAATCGCGCGTGCGTTTCGTCAACTTTTGCAACGTCTCTTCCACATCGTTGACGACCAGGGTTTTCCGGTCTTCCAGCGTCTGGACTAAAAGCCCGTAGGGATTATCCCAATCGACGCCCAACTCGAATTGGGTATTCATGATGAAGGTTTGCAAATCGCTCCCGTATCCGCGGGCGCTCCGGCAAGAAAGCTTTTTAAGGTCCTCGTCCAGCAGCCAAATCTGGCTGGAATCGTATTTGAAATCCTGTACCAGGTTCTGAACCACCTGGTCGCAAATGGCCTGCACCGTTATGGTCTGGCTGAGATTGAAAGTGAGTTGATGCAGGGATTGTATCTGAGTCAGCGTGTTTTCCAGGCTGCGATTCTGTTCCGTCAACCCATCGTTGATGAACTCGTTCCATACCAAGGAATTCTGCGCGGTGAAATGCTTGACGAGCGCGAACCCCGCCAGGCTGGCGATCACAGCGCCCAACGATGCCAAACCCCAGTCGCCGTGGCCGGTGAAAAGATAAAGCGCGAGGAAAACCAAAACCAAAGGCATGCACGCGATGGCTAGGTGCCGGAAATAAATGAACCGGTATTCCGGCATGGTGACGGTATAGACGCAATGCTCCGCGCCGCGGAAGGCGCATTCCGGATGCTCTACTTTGGCGTAGGGCAATCCAAAAAAGCGCGGTGCGCTTTCATAACAACCGATCCGGTTCCGGCAGGCGTCGGGCGCTTCCCGGAAGCCGTCGCGGAAATGGATTACAATTTCATATTTGCGCGCCCCTACCGACTTGATTTCGGGGCGGGTTTTCAGGGCCATGGCTCGCTCTACTTTGGCGATCTTTTTCATGACGACTTCCGGTGAAGTAATGCCGGCGATGAAGCCGCTTACTGGCCCCATCATTTCGGCCAGGGAGCGGCCCGCTTTATAGGCGAGATCCTCAACGCCGGTGACGAGTTTGGCCACGTCCCGCAATCGAATCAAAGTGGAAGGCGTCTGAAAGCCGTTCAAGTCCGCGAAGGCAATACGATCCATGCCGGCCTGATCGAGAATCCGGTCCAGTATTTCAGGGCCGAATTGGCGCTCAAGAAATCGGCAATAGGTCAGAAGCAACTTATTGGAATAAATCCGTTCTTCGTTGGATGCCTGCGGGTTGGTCACGTTTCACCGGATTTGAAGTAATAGTTGAGATTTCACTACGCCAGCCAATAGGATTAGGAGGACCGTAGGGATTGGATAAGATAGATATTTGCCCGGTGACTCCGACGCAAACAGCCAAAGGCCGAAATGAACTCGGCCTGACCCGTCTTCCCCCGGGAAGCGTGCCGCGCCTTCAACGTCATCAATGGCCGCGTCGCATCCCGCTTTGTTCCTGGATTATTCCATGACGGGGTTCGCGGCGTTAATTGCGAACGGAACCCTCAACCTTCCTTTGTTGCCTGGAGAAAAAGTTGACCTCCGGCTGGATATCCAGGGTAACACGCTAGTTACTCCATGCGTCGTCGCGAACCTGAATCAACCGGCGGGGGTTTTCGCATCGGTTTGCTCCGGCTGGATTCGGGTCCGCTTTACCGTAGGAACCGGACGCCGAATCCGACTCCGACTCCTTTCGTTTTTTGCGCCGCTTGCGGATTTTTGGGTGCAACGCAAAGTGGAGCGGCGATTCGCGGTTATCCTGCCGCTCGGACATTCCCAACGCGACGGATCTACAACCGGTTTGACAATCGTCAATGCCTGACAAAAATGCAAAACAATCATCACCAAATATCTTGGTGATCCTTTCCGCCGGTGAAATAAAATAGTCCTGCCGGAAGAATTCTTTGCGCCGCCTGATGGCCTGTTGGAATTCCGGAGAGGAGCGAGCGTTGAGCGAATTTTCTTCGACTCGATCGGGGAGCAAGGCGAGAGTGATCTTGGAGCCCCAGTTGACCCGTTCCCAGGTCCAAGGCCTGCAGCCCATCCTATCGGGAGAAATCAAATCCGGAGCGACCGAGTTCGAATTCGATTGCGCGGCGCTGTGCGCGCTGGACGGTTCCGGAGTGGCCTTATTCATCGCCTTGGAAGAACGGCTTAAAGGCAAAGGCGAAGTTCGACTCACCAACGCGAATTCCGCCGTCCAGGAATTATTGTCCCACTTGCGCCTGGCGGACCGGCTGCATGTCGATGTCAACGCGGAAGTTTCCCATGGATGACAATGACGCGCTGCTGAAGGCCTTCGTCGAGGAGTCGCGCGAACACCTGGCCACCATCGAGGCGGACCTGCTGGTGATCGAGGAGGGCGGGGCGGATATCAACGAGGATTTGGTGAACAAGGTTTTCCGCGCGGCGCATTCCATCAAGGGCGGAAGCGGATTCTTCGGGCTTGAAAACGTCAAGCAATTGGCGCACAAGTCGGAAACCGTGCTCGACATGCTTCGCTCCCGGAAAATCAGCCCCAACGCCGAGATCACCAACGTTTTATTGGCCGCGTTCGATCAATTGCGCGTCATGATCAACGACACGCGCGGCAGCGAATCCGCCGACATCGCGGATTTGGTGGCGGGATTGACATCCCTGTCATCGGCCCATGCCCCGGCCGCGGCGCTGGCCCCGGCCTTGCCGGGCGTGGCCGCATCCCATGGAACGGGAGCCGGCACTTTAAACCCTGGCGGCGGTCCGACTTCACTGGGGAATGCTGCGGCGACTGTGGATACATGCGCGAAACCCGATTGGCGCGCCACCTCCGGAGAAAAACTTCCTTGGTTCGTCCCGACGGCCGCAGACCTTGAAAAGGCCCGCGCGCGCGCGAAATACGTGTACCGCATTCATTGCGATTTGATCGAGGACCTGGAAAACAAGGGCCGGGATTTGGCGGGATTTTTCCATGACATAGGCACGACGGCCGAAATCCTAGATTGTGCATTGGACACTGGTGTTATCGGCGGCCTGGAAAATGCTCCCGCCGATCGGGTCCCGGCGCAATTGGTGATCGCGACCGTGCTGGATCCGGAATTGATCCCGGCCCTGTTCGCATTCCTTCCCGCCGATCGAATCGAATTCCTCGACGGGCCTCATCCCCCCGCGCCGCCATGGGTGAGTACGGCCGCGGTCACGACGGCGGCGGGGCCGATCAAGGCGGCCGGTCCGGGTCCGGGCTCAGTCGATATCGAAAATGCTCGGAACGGACTGCCCAAGCCGTCTTCGCCTAAACCGGCCACCGCATCGTCCGTGGAAGACACCTTGCGCGTCAACGTCGCCTTGCTGGATACCCTGATGAACCTGGCCGGAGAACTGGTGCTGAGCCGCAACCAAGTGCGGGCCGCCGTGGCCCAAGGTAACGGCGCCATGTTGGCCTCGGCCGAACAGCGGATCAACCAGGTCACGTCGGAGTTACAGGACGTGATTATGCAGACGCGCCTGCAGCCCATCAACAACGTGTTCGCGAAATTTCCCCGCCTGGTGCGCGATTTATCCCGGTCCCTGGGCAAGGAAATCATCCTCGACGTCCAAGGGAAAGACGTGGCATTGGACAAAACCTTGATCGAAGGCCTTTCCGATCCGCTCACGCACATGATGCGCAACGCCGTGGACCACGGCATCGAATCGCCGGAGGAAAGATTGGCCGCTGGCAAGGCCTCGGCCGGTACGGTCCGCATCGCGGCGCGTTATGACGCCGGCCAGGTAGTGGTGGAAGTCGCCGACGACGGCAAAGGCCTGGACCCGCAAAGACTCTCCGACGCGGCCTTACGCAAAGGCTTAATCACGGCCGAAAAACTGCTCGGGATGTCCGATGGCGACAAACAGGCGTTGATCTTCCTCCCGGGACTCTCGACGGCCAAACAGGTATCCGACGTGTCCGGGCGCGGCGTGGGCATGGACGTGGTCAAAACCAACCTGGATCGACTGGGCGGCCAAGTGGAAATCATTTCGCTGGTGGGAAAAGGATCCACCTTCCGAATCAAGCTACCCCTAACTTTGGCCATCATCCCCTCGCTGATCATTTCGGCGGCCAACGAGCGTTTCGCCATTCCCCAAGCCAATATCGAGGAGCTTCTGCGTCTGCGGCCGGAGGACATCAAAATGCGCGTCGAAGTGATCGGCGATCGGGACGTGCTGTTGCTGCGCGACCGCATCCTACCATTGGCTCATCTGGTGGATATCATAGGAGCGGTCTCCACCTATGTTGATCCATTAACTCGACGAGTGGAAATCGACCGACGCGTGCGCGTGGCCGATCGTCGTTCCCCGCATCATAAGCTCGCAGAAACGCCTCTGGAAGCGACCGTTCCAGCAGGCCCGGCAATCCCAACCTTTAAGCGCGGCGCGGGCGATCGCCGCCGCGGATCGGTGTCGTCCCTGGAAATCGCCGTCGTGAACACCGGGGTAATGACCTATGGCTTGGTGGTGGGAACATTTCATGAAACCGAGGAGGTGGTCGTCAAGCCGCTCGGCCGGCGGCTCAAACATCTGCGCGAATATTCGGGCGCGACCATACTTGGAGACGGCACGGTCGCCTTGATTTTGGACATCCCGGGATTGGCCGCCAAAGGCGGACTGGTACCCCTGTCCGCGACCACCCGCGCCCAGGAGCTGGCCGTGGACGCCGAGGCCCTGCGCGCCCAGGATACGCACACCCTGCTTTTGTTCCGCAACGGACCCGGTGAGCATTGCGCCCTACCGTTGGATCTCGTGCAACGCATCGAGCAGATCAAGCCCGCCCAAGTCGAGCGGTTGGGTAACCGGCGCAGCATGCAGTACCGAGGTAATTCGCTCCCTTTGGTAGCCCTTTCCGATACCGCCCAAGTAGACGGAATCGAACAGGAAGAAAACCTGGTGGTCTTGGTTTCGAGCGCGAACGGACACGAGGTGGGACTTTTAGGATGCATGCCCGTCGACGTAATCGAAGACAAAATAGACATCGACCAGAACACCCATCGACAAAAGGGAATCACCGGGTCCGCGCTGGTGCGCGGCCATACGACCTTGATTGCGGATCTTTACGAACTCGTCGACTCGGTATTTCCGGAATGGGGCGCCCCGCGTGAAGCCAGGCGCGCGCATACGAAATCAGAACAAATCACCGTGCTGCTGGCGGAGGACTCCGATTTCTTCCGCGCCCAGGTGAAAAAATACCTCGAGGAAGACGGCTTTAAGGTCTTGGCCGCGCCCGACGGCGAAGCGGCTTGGGATCTGCTGTCGGCCAATACCGAAGACGTGTCCATCGTGGTGACCGATATCGAAATGCCCCGACTTACCGGACTCGGGCTCGCGGCCCGCATCCGAGCGGATGAGCGGACGTCGAAGCTTCCCATTATCGCCGTGACCTCCTTGGCCGCGGAAGAAGACGTCGCCCGCGGCAAAGCCGCCGGCATTACCGAATACCAAGCAAAACTCGACAGGGAACAATTATTGGCGAGCGTGCATTCGCTCGCCGTCTTGAAAGGAAATACCCATGCTGGCTAATCTGAAATTATTCTTTAAATTTTCCCTCGCGCCGAGCGTCGGCGCGGCGGGATTTTTCATATTCGCAATCGCCGGATTCTGGACATTGAACACCGTCAAGATCAACAGCGCCATGTTTCATGACATCACCAAGGGCAACGAGTTGCTGACGGACGTGGCGCCTCCGCCTTTGATGATCGTCAAGGCATACCTGAACGTGATGCAAATGCGCCAAGGTATCGACGATTCGCGGAAAACGGACGAGCTCTCCGACGTTTTCATCAACCAAATTCATAAGGAATTCAGCGACCACGTCGTTCGTTGGTCCGTTGATCCCGTATTGATCGCCCGGGAACCGGGCATCAAGGAAGCCTTGCTGCAAAAGGGCATTCCGCCTGCGGAAGCTTTTTTTAAGGTGGTGGAAACCGAATATATCCCGGCCATCAAAGCCAAGAACAAAGCGGCCGCGGACGCCTTGCTGAATGGAAAACTGTCGGAACTGTATTCCGAACATAAGTCCCAAATGGAAAAAGTGGCGACCTTGACCAATGGCCAGAACGCCCGGACGGAGAAGGCGGCGGAGGGAAGAATCAAAGCCATGGAGATGGGCTTGGCGGCGTTATTCATCCTCACGGCGTCGGTTTCCACGATCGTCTTCTTTCTGGTGCTGCGCATGATCTTATCCTCCATTAAAAACATCCAAAACGGGGTGAGGGAAATCGCCACGGGAAACCTGACCGAGCGGATCGCCGTCCACAGCAGGGATGAGATCGGCGACATCGCCCGCTCCGTCAACCAATTCGCGGAAACCATGGAAGGCATCATCGGCAAAATCGCCGAGAACGCAAACACCCTGGCGGCCTCGGCGGCCGAGCTCACGTCGGTCAGTTCGCAGACTTCGCGATCAGTGCAAAACCTTTCCGGTAAAACCACGACCGTCGCTGCCGCAGCGGAAGAAAGCAGCGCCAACACCACCTCCGTCGCCTCCAGCATGGAACAGGCGTCGATCAACTTGACCTCCGTCGCCGGCGCCACCGAGGAAATGAGCGCGACCATCGGCGAAATCGCTTCCAATTCAGAGAAGGCCCGCTCCATCAGCTCCGAGGCGGGCGAGCAGGCCGCATCGGTCGCGGCCCTCATGCAACAATTGGGACTGGCGGCCCAGGAGATCGGAAAAGTCACGGAAACCATCACTAATATTTCTTCCCAGACCAACTTGCTCGCGCTCAACGCCACCATCGAGGCCGCGCGCGCCGGGACCGCGGGCAAAGGTTTCGCCGTGGTCGCCAATGAAATCAAGGAGCTGGCCAAGCAAACCGCGACGGCCACCGAAGACATCAAGAATAAAATCGGCGGCGTGCAAACTTCCGCAGCCAACGCCATCGCCGACGCGGAAAAAATCACGGGCGTCATTTCGGAAGTCAGCCACCTGGTGGCCAGCATCGCCACGGCCATCGAGGAGCAGGCGGCCGTGACCAAGGACGTGGCCAGCAACATCGCGCAGGCCTCCTCCGGCGTGGCGGACGCGAACGAGCGCGTTTCGCAAACCGCGTCGGTATCCCGATCCATGGCCCAGGAAATCGCCGGCGTGGATGCCGAAGCCGGGCATATCCGCTCCGGCGGCGAACAGGTACAGGCCAGCGCAGCCGAGCTGCTTGAGCTCTCCGGGCAACAGAACGAGTTGTTGCGCAATTTCAAATTCAGCGATCGAGGCTTGGAATCCAACGCGGGCAAACCGGCCCTCGGCACCGGCAAGCCGTTAATCGTCTGGCGCGAAGAATTTTCCGTGGGCGACGCGGCCATGGACAATGATCACAAGAAATTGGTCCGCATGATCAACGACATGCACTCCGCGCTGCGCGAAAAGCGCGGCGACAACGCCGTGCAAAAGCTTTTGGACCGGCTGAAGCAATACGTCGAATACCATTTCCACGCGGAAGAGGCGCTTATGGAAAAGGCGAATTATCCCGGACTCAACGCGCAAAAATCCGCGCACCAAAAATTCCTGCAAACCGTCGTGGCCATGGAATCCCGCTGGCACGAGGGCGACAAATCCATTCCCTCCGCGATGATGCAGACGCTTCAGACCTGGCTGGTCGATCATATCGTGAAAATGGACAAGCAATATTCGGGATTTTTGGGATGAATCACTTTCCGCCCTTTATCCGTATGGGAAAGAAATGCCATGGCGAGTGAAGACGAATTTGATGACGGGATGCTGGTTACCGGATTCGCATTGGGTCCAGCCAACTTTGGAATTGACGCCCGCGCGGTCCTGGAGGTCGTCAAGGTCGGCGAAATGACCCATGTCCATGGGGCTCCGCAGGGCGTGGTCGGCATCCGCAACCTACGCGGCCGCATCGTGACCCTAGTGGACATGGCCACGCATCTAGGACTGGGTGCGGTGGAGCTGGGCCCGGAAAACCGCCTGCTGATCATGGAGCATCGCGGCGATTGCTACGGATTCCTGGTGGACGCCGTGGGCGACGCCATCGCTTTAGCCCAGGACCGGATCGAACCTCCGCTCGCGAATTTGGACCCCGCGCTGCTCGGAAAGTTACAGGGCATCTGGCGCGACACGGACCGCGTGACGGCCATCCTTGACCCGCAAGCCCTGTTCCAATGGGATGAATCCTCCGGCACGAACGGAATCGCGTAGGCTAGCCCAATGCGATCAAATCCGATTAATCCACCTCGCCGCTTTCCAAGCCGGCGCCCATGAAAGTCCTGGTCGTCGATGATGCGATCCTGTTCCGCCGCGTGATGATGGACGTGTTGGGGACGTTGCCCGAGGTTGAATTGGTGGGACAGGCGCAAAACGGAAAATTGGCCCTGCAAAAAATCCGGGAATTGAAACCCGATTTGATGACCTTGGATCTGGACATGCCGGAAATGGACGGACTATCCGTGCTGGACGCGCTCAAAGGCCTGCCGGAAAAACCGGCGGTCATCGTCGTCAGTGCGTCGACTCTTCATGGAGGACGGCTTACCCTGCAAGCCCTCCAGAAAGGCGCCTTCGACTTCATCACCAAGCCGGATACCAACAGCCCGGAGGAAAGCTGCGCGACGCTGAAAGCGGAACTTGCGCCCCGCATCAAAGCCCTGGCCCTGCGACGCGGCGTCAAAAACATATTGGGCGGCGCATCAGGATCCTCATCGCTGCCCGCCACCATCGCGTCCCTCAACCCGGCACCCATTACGGGCCCGTCTTCCTCAATGTTCGGCATCGGGGAAGTGAGCAAACGCATGGCGCGCCTCGCCGCCGGAACCAAGCCGGAACTGGTCCTGATCGGCGTGTCCACGGGCGGCCCGAACGCCCTGGCGTCCCTCATGCCCGCCCTCCCCGGTAACTTGGGCGCTACCGTACTTATCGTCCAGCACATGCCTCCGATATTCACCCGCTCACTGGCTGAAAGCCTGGACGGCAAATGCGCTCTCCGGGTGCGGGAAGCCGCGGATGGCGACGTTCTCGCCCTGAATACCGCCTATATCGCGCCCGGCGGAAAGCAAATGCGCCTGGGTCCGGGAACGAACGGCGCCAAGGTCATTCGCATCACCGACGATCCTCCCGAAAATAATTGCCGCCCCGCCGTCGATTACCTGTTCCGTTCGGTGGCCAATTTTTTCCCCGGGAAGTCCGTGGGCGTCATCTTGACCGGCATGGGCAGCGATGGAACATTGGGGTTAAAGCTTCTCAAAAGGCAAGGTTGCCATGTCATCGCCCAGGACGAGTCGTCCTGCGTGGTATACGGCATGCCCAAAGCCGCCGTCGACGCCGGCGTCGTGGATGTCGTCGCGCCCTTGGACTCCATCCCGGGACTTATCGTCGCGGCGCTCAAGAGCGGCAAGGCATGAACTTGGTTGCGTTGCGCCAGGATGATTTGGCCGTATGGAGCCGTTACATCCATGATACCTGCGGGATTTTCCTGGACGATTCCAAGGGGTACTTGATTGAAACGCGCCTGGCGGGCCTGCTACGGGACACAGGTTCTTCCAGTTACGCCGAGCTTTTGGACAAGGTCAAGGCTGATTCCGCCAACAACTTGCGCACCAAGGTCCTCAACGCCATCACCACCAATGAAACCTCTTTTTTCCGCGACACGGCGCCGTTCGATCTCCTGCGCCACAAACTCATTCCCGATCTTATCGATCGACGCAACAAGGCGGGCGTCAAGCCGATCCCAATACGCATCCTCAGCGCAGCCTGTTCCACCGGACAGGAAATCTACAGCGCCGCGATGACCTTAAAAGAATTGTTGAAGGATTTTCATGGCTATGATATCCGCATCCTCGGAATCGACATTTCCGACAAGGCCGTGGCCCAGGCCAGCTACGCGCATTACACGCGCTTGGAGGTGGATCGCGGCCTGCCTCCGGAAATGCTGGCCAAACATTTCGTGCCGGAAGGGGACCGGTGGAAAGTGCGCGATGAATTGCGCGCCCTCGCGAGCTTCAGGCGCGGCAATCTCCTGGAACCGATTCCATCGGCTGCGGCGTTCGACATCATATTCTGCCGTAACGTCGCCATCTATTTCACCGAAGCCGACAAGATCCGTTTGTTCCGAAATCTCGGCCGGTCGCTGGCCAAGGATGGCGCGCTCATTATCGGGTCCACCGAATCCATCACGGCGATTTGCCCCGAGTTCGATCCCAAGCGATATTTGCGAACCGTGTTCTACCAGCATAAATGTTGAGGTGGATTCACCCCAATCGGCGGTGGAATTCCCATAATCGTTCCATCTTACCGGAAAATTTCGTGGTCGATGCGATGCGCTCGGGATTATATTTTTTAAGTCGCTACGAAACGGAGATCACATGAAAAGAAAACTCGGATTGAACTGGAATCTTGCGCTAATCGGGTTAGCCGGCGCATCGCTCCTTGTCGGTTGCATTACGAGCGGTTCCACGACGTCGGATACGCAGGGAACCACGGCCCTTTCCTCCGGAAGCGCCAACGGCGCGCAAGGGGAACAAGGCGCTCTGGCGACCAGCGATGAAGGTACCGAAGCGAAAACGCACGGCAAGCGAGGGCCGCATAAGCCCTGTGCCGACGCCCCCAAGGGGAACGGCAGCCTGCAATCGCACATGCCGCCGTTGAACCCGCTCAAGGTGACGATTTGCCATATCCCGCCGGGAAATCCCGCCAATGCCCATACCATCACGGTCGGGGCCCCGGCCGTCAGGGCCCACCTGGCCCATGGCGATCATTTGGGCGCATGCGTGGAAACCATCACGGTTTCCGACTGCGAAGGCAGGGGGGAAGGCTTTACGCCTGCAATCCCGCCGGTCGACACGGAAGGTCACGTAAAAGGCATTACGCCGGTGACGCCGCTGCCCGACACCGCGTTCATCCCCGGCTAATCCTTAATCTTAGAGCGATGCCGCATGAGAGGCCCCTGCGCAAGCGGGGGCTTTTTCGTATCTGGAGCCGTCAGGCCCTGAAATCGTCCGCGTCCAAATCCAATTCCTCCATCATCTTCATCAGCCATTTGCGATCGATGTTCAGCAACTTGGACGCCAAGGAGATATTGCCGCCGGTCTTCTCCAAGGCCGTACGGATGGCTTCTTTTTCCGCAGCCGCCCGCGCGTCTTTCAAGGTCGGCAAAGCGCGTAAAGCATGCGACGTTTCCGGGTCTTCGGCCTCGATTTGGATTTCCTCAGCGCCGATGGAACGGGCGTTGGAAAGCAGGATGGCTTTCTGGATGACGTTCTCCAATTCCCTGACATTGCCGGGAAAGGCGTAGCCCAGCAATTTGTTCCGCGCCGCCGGAGAAAGCGTCTTCGCCGGGAGTCCGAATTGGCCGACGAATTTTTTCAACAGGAATTCCGCCAGCAGCAAAACGTCCTGTCCGCGCTCGCGCAACGGCGGAAGCTCCAAATCCAATACGGAGAGCCGGAAAAAAAGATCCTGGCGAAAACGCCCTTGTTGGACTTCTTGCGATAATTTGCGATGGGTGGCGGAAAAAATCCGCACGTCGACGCGGATGGGTTTCAAATGGCCGATGCGCATGATCTCCGACTCTTGCAGCACCCGCAGCAACTTGACTTGCAGGCCCAAGGGCAGGTCGCCGATTTCATCCAGGAACAAAGTGCCTCCCTCGGCGGATTCGAACAATCCGATCTTCCTCTGGTCGGCTCCCGTGAAGGCTCCCTTTTCATGCCCGAACAGCTCCGACTCGATCAGGTTCTCGGGAATGGCCGCGCAGTTGATGGCCACGAAAGGCTTCTCCGCCCGCTGGGATTGCTGGTGGATGAAACGCGCCAGCATTTCCTTTCCGGTCCCCGTCTCACCGCGGATCAAAACGGTTCCGTCCGTACGCGCCACGCGCCGCGCCAGTTCCATGACCTTGGCCATGGCCGGGCTGTCCTGGATGATGCCGCCGCCCCCGCTCTGCGTACCGCTTTGCAGGCGCGCGATCACGTCCCGCTGCCGGCTCAGGGCGCGGCGGTGGCTGAGGATTTCCCCGAACAAGCGGCCCAGCGAGTCGCACATCCGCCGATCGGCCTCGGTGAAAGGCGAACCGCCTCCCACCCTATCCATGTAGAGGTATCCGATGATGCCGCTTTCTTCCCGCATGGCCGTGCAGAGCACCGAGGCCACGGCGTTCTGTTGCAGCGAGTTGTAGGAGTTACCGTCCTCCCATTCAGTTTCCTGGACCAGGATGGCATGTTCCGATTCCCGCGACCAATCGATGGCGCGATTGGAAAACCGCTCCAATCCCGAATGGCCCGGATAGCGCGCCAGGGTCCGCCGCTCGCCGGATTTCCAATCCTCCTCGACCACGCGGGCGGCGTCGCAACGTAACAGGCGTGATACTCCCGTCACCAGGGAAAGAAAAACGTCGGAGTCCTTCTCCTTCAAGAGAGCGACCACGGACTCGATCAGATCCGCCAAGGGCTGCCGGTCGCCGGGTACGGACGCGGACGCGGGCGCGGGTTTAGCTTCAGGCGCATCCGGAGCAGCGGGCTTTTCCAAGAACCGGAAACGCAGTCCGGCCATCTCCAATCCGTCGGCATGCTTCAGGGCCACCGGGGAGGAAACCTTGACGCCGTTCACCTTAACCGTCGCATCCTGGGACAGGAGCTGCAACAGATGCTTCCCTTCCCGGAACAAGAGATGCCCTACGACTCCCGGCAGGCCTTTGCCCGGCAACGGCAGATTGCATTCCTTGGAGCCGCCGAAGGTGAACACCCTTCCTCCAACGGGAAACTCCACGCCATCGGCCTCGTTACGCAGTAATGGAAAGGAAACGCTGGTCATGTGGCGGAGCCCCTTTTCGCCGCAGCCCGGCCGGCGCGAATGATTTTCCTCTGGAAGGGAAGCAGGGAAACCCGCTCCTGGCTGAGCTGGACGCCGTGCTTATCGAAACAAACGACCGTGTGCTCCCCGAAGGAGGTTGTCAGCCCGGCCGTCGCGCTCATCGTGTCAACGCCGCTGCCGTCGAGATCCAAGCTGTCGCAGCCGGGGCGCGCATAGAGGTAAAGGATCCCGGTCAAGGTGCCCCGCCGAGGGGAGAACTCGCGGAACTTCGCAGGTATGCCCGCGATGCCGGGCGAGGAACCGCCTAAGGCGCGCCGCGAAAGCAACAAGGCCCTCGCGTGATCGTTGGACTCTGCCGCCGGATGGAGGATGCGGCGCTCCGACCGTTTTCCAAAAAAATAAGCCGACATCATCGCCGCGGCGAAGAGTACCATGGCTGCCAGAGCGGCGCCGGCCCAGCGGTTGCGAGTACGCGTCCGGGAAAGCGCGGGGAAACGCGACATTAAGGTCAGGGCCTCCGCCGCATCGGGATCCTCCTGCAGGCATTCCACCAGAATCCAATACGCTTCTTCTTCCCGGCCCGCGAAAAGGAGTTGCTGGGCGGATTGCAGAAGCCGTTTCGAGAGTAACTCAGAAGTTACCTGGCCCGCCGTGGCCTTCCAGTGCGAATCGGCGGTTCCGAAACCCGCCGCTTGCCATGCTTGCCATAGACTTATGGCCGATTCCGGCCGCGCAGTGGGATCCTGGGCCAGCAATGAGTCGATCAAGGGCCCGCAGCCGGGGCCTGGATCCAGTTCCTGCAATACTTTTCCCAGCGCGAACAGATCCGCCTTGATGAAGTCCACCTCCGCGCCGCCCCGCCAGATTTCCGGAGCCATGTAGGCCGGCGTGCCTTTCACCGTACCCACCATGGATTGCAATCCCTCCCCGACTTTTTTCGCAAAGCCGAAATCCACCAGATAAATTCCCGCCTCCGGCGAGATCAAGATATTGGCGGGCTTGAGATCGCGGTGGGCATACCCCAGCCGGTGCAATCCGGCCAGGGCCGCCACCAAGTCCCCGGCCAAAGCCATGCGATCCTC
Source organism: Fibrobacteria bacterium (assembly GCA_017881725.1). Taxonomy (GTDB): domain Bacteria; phylum Fibrobacterota; class Fibrobacteria; order UBA11236; family UBA11236; genus Chersky-265. Next base: position 7,328 of record JADGQO010000089.1, on the reverse strand, counting down.
GCTGCGAGGGATCCCCTTATCAAGCATGGCCTGGAGGGAAACGCCTTTCACCCATTCCATGACGATGAAAACCCGCTGGCCGCGCGCGAACGCATCATACACGGCCGGGATGGAGGCGATGGACATGCGCGCCTGATTGCGCGCTTCGTTAAGAAGCTTAACCCGCCGCTCCGAGTTCCGCTCTTGCAAAACCTTGATGGCCACCCAGCGATCAAGGCTTTTCTGCCGCACCCGGTATACCGAGGAAAAGGATCCTTCCCCGATGGCGATGGGATGGGAAAATCCCTTGGGCAGGCGCGGGATCACGGCGAGCCCCGTAATTTTTTTTCCGACAACGCGAACCAATACAGCACGTCCTCGTCGCCGGGCATGGCCTGCAACGCTTTGAACCAATGTCCATGGGCCCCAGAAGCGTCTCCGTTTTGCCACAGGATCATACCCAGGTTGAAATGGGCGGACGCGTCGCCACTGTCCAATTGCAACGCTTTGCGGAACAGGGCTTCCGCCTTGCCGCCTTCCCCGAGCTTGCCGTAAACGATGCCCGCCAAATTCACGGGCTGGGGGTTGCCGGGATCCCGCTCGATGGCGCGGGACAATGCGGATAATGCCTCCACGGTATCGCGGCGGGCCAACAGGGAGCGGGCCTTTTCCGAGTAGGCCTCAGCGAGGAGGCCGTCCAAATCTTGGGAGGGATCCAAGCTCCGGCAGGCTTCGAGTTGGATCAGGGCATAGCTCCAAGACGCACTATCGTTTTCCGCGGCGGCTTTCTGTAGCAGCGCGCGGCCAAACCCCAGGCGGGCCTCGTAACCTTCTGGATTTTTTTCCACGGCCTGGGAGAAGAAGCGCAGCGCCATGGGATAGTCGCCGAGATTCAGACACACGCGTCCCTTTTCCAAATCCTGTCCCTGGCAAGCCATGAAAATGGCCGCCGCAGCTAAAACCACAGTGAATCGCATTAGGCGCCGTCCCGCAGCGAACGAGGACATCGGGTGCGAAGCCGCCATGCGATCGGACTTGTGCGTCACAGCCATTCCCAGCTCCGGTTCCACGTCAAGGAAATACCCGCGTCCCAATCTGGAATGGGAATAACCGCCCCCGTCCCAAGGGTCGACCAATTCTTTTTTATCGTTCCCCCCGCCGCGAGCGAGCCCCATCGGTTGAAGCGACGACGCAAGGATAGATCGGCTCCCGCCTGGCTGTCCACGCGAAAGGTCCGCTTTTCCCGCATCGGGACGGTGGCGTAGGTTTCCGTAAATCCTCCATTTATTATGGTCATGTACGCGGCATAATACCGCCCATCGGCGCGGTTGAGCGCCAAACCGTGGAACCTCACCGATGTCGGTGAAACCCCTACCGGGACCGGAGCGTCCTGCCAAGTGTACGCCTCCGGAAAAAAGTTAAGCGCGTTGGAGGTTGCCAACTCGCAGGTGAGTTTTCCGGGAAGGGTGAATGCATAACCCAGGTTGGGAAGCACGGCCAGAAAACTCTGGGGCGCGTCTCCGGCGATGGTTCGCGATCCGACCGCCGAAGTGTATTGGAGATAAGTCGATATACCTTGCCCGGGCAAGGTATCTTGGAAGTTACCATCGCGAAAGTGGACGGGTTTCGCCTTGGTCACGTCATCGACGTACATAACCGGTTGGTTGTTGCTCTCGCGCAAAGCGCCCACGCGGATTCCGGAAGCGGACAAGGAAAAATTAAAACCCCGTCCCGTGGTCAAGGAAAGATCCCGGTAGAGGGAAATCCATAAGCCTTCAAATCGCCGCCCCCAACTTCCCGTCCATTCGGATTCATATCCGCCTTGGAGAAAGGTAATGCCGGTTCCGGAAAATGAAAGGTAGGCCGCCTCCAATTTATAGGCGGTCACCCAACCCGTACCGCTCACCTGGCCTCCCTCGGCCGAAACGGCCAACGACAAGCTGTCCAAGATAATCCTATCCGCCTTAAGGCTCAGCCCCATGCGGTAATCGAGGGAGTCCTTGGCGTAGGATTTCATCGCATCGTAGGCGAAACCCGCGCTGATGGGCGTCGCGGAGGAAATGGGCAAAGGCCGGATCCAAGCTGCCCGATTCCGGAATTGCCAACCCTTCGACAGGAAGGGGGGGCTTAAATCCTGTCCGAAAGGAAGCTCGTGCACCGGATAATTGTCCTCGCGAAAGTATCCGGACGATACTCTGAAATCGAAGGTCTGCGCGCGCGCGCGTACTCCGACTTTGGGAACAGGAAAAGAATCCGCCAACGCTTCGGCATCGCGCCGCAAACCGGCTTGCACGTAGAGGACATAGCGCTGGTTCCAAACTGCGTTCCGGAATGGACCAGCCGCCGGAGTCACGATGCTGAGATTGAACGTGAGAGCGGTGTCATAGGCCAGCTTCAGGCGGGCCGACTCCGCCAGGAAATAGTACAGGCTGTCCTTGGACATGCCCAGGTCGCGCGCCTCCATGAAGCATTCCACCGCCGAGTCCGAATGGTTGCCTTGCAAAGCCTGCCAACCCTCCACGGCCTTGACCTGGTAGGGCAATTGGGGGACAACAGGCATCGGTAGCGGAGTGTCGATCTGGGCGCAAGCAGCCTGGGTCAGCACCAGCATCGATAACAAACCGGATAGGACGGACCCGATACCGAAGTAGGCATGCATCATCTGGGGTTATTGTAACTTGGTGAAAATTACAATTCCACGCAGGAGATTGGGAATCACGGATGCGGACGGGTTTCCCATCCGCCGATGAGGGAAATCAACGCGGGGCTGGATATATCAGGGTATTATCGCGCTGGACCCGGTAAGCTCGCCGCGTTTCCGCCGACGCGGGGCCGCTGGTCCGATAAAGTATTTCGCGGGAACGGCCGTTAAGGTCGAAGAACTTTCCCTTCGGCTCCGAAGCCGCGGCAGTTCCGATTTTCAGGGTCGGCGGCAAACCGGCCGTCGGCGTGGATAATTGCATGGTCGCGATGATCCCGGCGTAAAAGTCCACGTTGTTGGCCATATCGGTCGAGTCGCCGATCGCGTAAATCTCATAGCCGAAATCCCCGTTGGCGCAATACCGCAAGTATTCGCAATAGGTGGGATTCCCGTCCGCGGGATACAGTACTGAAAATGCTTCCGGCGCCCAATGGGTTCCCAGTTTGGCGGCGGAGGTTGAATCAAAATAGGTGACGGCGCCGAATGGATATGCGGAAGTTTCCACGCTCAGCATGTACCCGATGAACTGGGCCTGGGTCCAGGTATCCGGGGTTGGATAAGTGACCTTGTCGAGGGAATATTGCAGGATGCTGATTTGCGATCGATACTGCTTGGTCGAGTCGCGGAAATAGTGCTGGATGGGTTTGGTTTTCAACTGCACCCAGTTGGGCGGCAGAGTTACCGCGTACCCGATGTTGACGTCGGACACCACGCCCGCTTGGGCAGGAGAAAAGACGGCGGCGAACAGGAGTCCGGCCATCCCCGCAAGCGGCACCTTCATTGCTTCAGTTCCTTGAACTCCATTTCTTTTTCCTTACGGCGGGAATCCAATTCCGTCAGGACCTTATCCACCCGGGCCTTGACTGCGGGGGGCAATTCCTGGAGATCGCGATTATGCTTTTGCAACGCTTCGGGGTCCCGCCCCTGGCCGGCGCCCACGGCATGCTGCTGCACGGAAGGACTCCTGTCCAGGCGTCGCGCCGAATCGACCTTCGCCTTCCCATCCTGGGGCAAGGTTTTGAGTATCTCCGAATACAAATCGTCATAGGCCTTGCGGTTGACGGCTTGGGCGGGCGGCTTTTCTTTTTCCTTGTCCTTGCCCGGAAGGGCAGCCGACGCGGCATGATCAACGGGAACAGCGGGAACGGGCGTCGCGGGCTTATCGTCCGCCCGGGCGCACACGCCAAGCGTAATGACCATCAAGGCGCTTTTATAAAATTGCGGGAGCATGGCGATGTCTTATGGCGAGGGCTTGGCTTCGGCCTCGCGCTCCTGCAATCGTTTGGCGGTCACATCCTTGGCGTGCGTAACCCGCTCCTTGACCGAGGCCGGCAATCCATTCAAGGCATCCAAGACGTTTTGCAAATTGAGCAAGGCTGCGGCCCGCTTTTCCGTAATCATCGCCTGAACCTCCGCAGCCGTTTTGCCTTGCGCCTTCATCGCATCGATATTGTCTTTAGCGGCCTTCGCGGCATCCCGCGCGATGGAGATTTTTTCGGCCACGCCGGGCGGAAGATTTTTCATCGCATCGGCGTAGTGGGAGGCCGACTTGGACTTGCCCACGCTGTCTTGCACCGGGGGCGCAGGTGTCACAGGCTTTCCTTGGGCCCAGACTCCTACGGCCAGGGACAAGGATAAACTCAAAGCGACAATTAATCTGTTCATGGGCGTCCTTTCAAGCTTGCCTGCACCGTAATCACCTTGGAAAATGAAGCAAGTGGAATGCCATTTCGATAATGTAGGCAATCGCCAGGAATATCGCATGCAACCGTTTTTCGTTCCAAACACGCTGAGGTCAAACCACCCCACTTTTCGGGATTGCCCCGGCTCCGGTCCGGCTATCCTCATGGAAACGCGTTAATTTGAGGCCGCGCTTAATGGGGTGGAATCACCCCGTCTTCATTGGGCTTTGGCGGCTTCGCCCTTGTTGAGCAAATCGCCCAGGCGCAATTCCAAGGTGAAACGATGGGACTGCCCCAAGGACAAATCCGGATCGGTATTGTATTGATAGGCATATTCCACCGCGACGCCGCGGAATCCGATACCGATGCCGCCGGTATATGCCGTCACGTCCCGGGAATTGAGGAAGATGGAATTCGCTCCGGCGCGTAAGGCCACGGACCATAGTTCCCGATGGAACGCATACTCGGCGCCGAGGAAACCCTTATAGTTGCGCGCCACGGGATCGGTGGAATTCTGATACTCCACGTTCTCCTTGCTGGCCAAATCGAAATCCACCGTGACCTTGTGGCGCTGCTGCCCTTCCCACACATAGCCCAATCCCATGCGGTATTCCGGATCGATTTTATCGCCCATCATATCCGCGCCCAAGGATCGCGCCGTGAAGCCGAACCTTACGCCGTAGGGAAAGCGCGTCAGGAAGCCGAGATCGAATCCCGTGCCCGCGCCGTTCAGTTCCCCGCTGTTCAGAACATAACGGTCCAGGCTGAAGCCCAGGCTGGTGTTTTCGAAAATCCACAGCTTCTTCCACAACTCGCGGCCGGCGGCCAAGGAGAAGGCGTGTTCATACCAATCGCTGGAGGTATGCAAGGCCGTGCCCGGCTCGCCTTGTTCCAGGTTGGCGTATTGCAGCAACCAGCCTCCGGAAATCGTACCGACTTGCGAGATGGGAATCGCTCCCGTGAAATAATTGACGTTGAGGCCGGGGATGTCCTGCAACAACCAATTCGTTTCCGAGAAAGTGAGCGAGTTCAACTGCGGCAGGCCCGCGGGGTTCCAATAGGTGGCGGTCGCATCGTCGGCGATGGCCACGAAGGCCCCGCCCATGCCGAACCCTCGCGAGCCCATTTGCAAATCCAAAGGCTTTGCATGGATGAAGCCCGCGGCAAGCATACCCGCGATGACGGCCTTGTGGGCGATATGGTTCTTGTTCATGGAGCGACCCTCCTCACTTTCCTACCAGGCCGACGGGTTTGCGGATCAACTTGTCCACCTTCCCGTCGTCGGATGCGTATTTGAAGACATACACGTATAAGCCCGCGCCGGCCGACAGGCCGCGCACATTGCTGCCGTCCCAGCGCACGCTGCCGGATTGCGCCACCGCCGTGCCCGGCTGGATCAACGTTTTCACCACGTCGCCGGACATGTCCAGGATATGCAGGGACACCTTGCCCGGGGTCGGCACCTTGTAGATGAATTCCGAATTGCCGGGAACGGGATTTTTGTCCCAGAAGGCCACCACGGAGGAGACCGGCGTGGACGCGTCCTCGGCCAAATCGAACAACGTGAAATGGTTGACTGCCACGCTGACGGTGCGATGCGTTCGATCGATGCGCGCGTCGCCGGCCTTGATCCAGGAACTGCCGTTCCAGAACACGATGGTGAGCTTGCTCTCGTCGAAGTCGGGAATCCCGTCCTGGTTGGGATCCAGGTCCGCGTCCGTATAGGCAAGCGTCACGGTGACGGGCGAGGGAAAGACCGAACCGTCCGGCCCGAACTCATGGGGCACTCCCAGCAATTTCACTTTCGGATCCAAGGGCTTGGGCTCCTGGGTGGGATCGGCGACCGTGACCGTGATTTCCTTGGCGCTTCCCAGCACTCCCGCGGGGATGTTCACGCCGCTGCCGTCCGCTCCGAACACGCTGCCGCCTTGATTGGTAACCAATTGCGTCTCCTTGGGTACCACGTAGGTTACCTGAGCTTGCACGGTATCCACGTTGCCGGCCTTGTCCATGCCGATGAGGAAAATATGGTTCACGCCCGCCACCAGCTCGATGATGCGCCGGAACTTGCCGTCCACCAGGGCGATGCCTTCCGGACTGTTGTTCACATGATCGCCGCTGTCGTTGCGCACCAACACTTCCAAGCTCTTCATTCCGGAGCCGCCGGAATCCGAGAACTGCCCCAGCATCAGGATGCGGGGAACGTACACCTTGCCCTGCAGAGAGCCGGCTACGCCGTCCGGCGAAGGCGTGACTGCGAAAGAAAGGGCGGGGGGCGAATTGTCCAACAGTAACATTCCAGTTACGGTGGAGTCGTTGCCCAGGGCGTCGCGGACGCGGATGGTATAGATGGTAGAGGCCGCGCTGCCGCTTACGGCGGAGTCGATGGCAACGGAAGCGCTGAAGACATTGTCCCCGCCGACCTTATCGGGAGCCTGGCCGTCGTCATGCAGCAGTGTGCCTTTGATGCCGAGCGCGGGAATGGTCAAGAGCACGGCGGAATCCTTGTTCATGCCGGATCCCAAATCCAAGCCTTGCGCCGTGAACACCACGCTCACGCCTTTGCGGGCCGTGGGCGCATTGTCGGGATAAACGGCGGTGGGATAGGAAACCTTGGGCGGCGAGTTATCGACGAACATTTCCCGCGGCAAGGTCAGGGCCGATTTTCCGCTGCCGTCGAAAGCGCGCACTTGGATGAGCAAATGGCCGTCCTTGTAGGCGCGCGTGTCCAGCGCATAGGTGCTGTCTGTCGTCGTCGCTACCCAATCGCCGCCGCCGATGGAAATCTGCGTCGTCTTGATCGTGTCGGGAGCCACCGCCGTCGCCCGGAACTTCACCATCACCACGCCGCGCACATAGGCGTCCACCGCCGGCGCGCTCACCGCCACCGTCGGCGCGTTGCGCACGTTGAACTTCACCAGCCGCGACAGGCCTTCCTTGCCCTGGTCGTCCACCCCCCGGACCTG
>JADGQO010000088.1 GCA_017881725.1 Fibrobacteria bacterium | reverse complement strand
GTTCTGCCGCCGACAGCGCTGTAGCCGACAGCGTCGCGCTCGATTCCGCCAAAAATTTCAAAGCCAAAAAACGCACTCGGATTGTCCGCGAAACCACGGTCAACAGCATCGACGAATTGAAAGGCCGTTACCGGTCGCCCAAAAAAGCATTGTTCATGTCCCTGATCCTGCCGGGATTGGGACAGGCGTACGTCGGCCACAGTATAATGAACTATTCACGCGGGGCGTTTTATTTCCTGACCGACGTCGCATTGCTCTCCGGGTGGCATTATTACGTAGGCACGAAACAGGATCGTGAAGTCACCAAATACAAAAAGTTCGCGGATACCTATTGGCGGCAATCCCGATATGAAGCACAAATCCAGCTCCAGGCAGTTCCCGGCGCGACCGATAAATTGGGGGGCCGCAATAATCATCGGGATACCTATTGCCAGTCCGTACAGGAGATAGGGACTCCGACGGGTACGCGCCTGCTTGGCGGTTGCGTCGACCCGGCGGTTGCGCCCCAGAATTACGGCGATTTTCAAAGGGAATATAACGATCAAGACTGGAGCGTCGACTCCGTTTCCCATCGGCGGGCCCAATTCGTAAATCCGCAGCAATTTTATGAAGTGCTGGGCAAGGAAGTTGAATTCATCACGGGGTGGGACGATGCGACTACTCCGACCAGTTCTATCAGCTACGCCGATTCCACCTTTTTCAAAGTGGGTCCCGACGGGACCAAGATTGCCGGCGACGCGGGCCTGCCGATCACGGATCACCAACAGAAATACATCGCCTTGCGCGCCCAAGCCAATGATTACGCGCGCATGCAAGCCTACTTCCTGGGCGGCATGGTCGTGAACCATATCATCTCGGCTCTGGACGCGGCGCTTTCCGCGCGGTACCACAACAAAGGCTTGTACCAGACGGAAACCTCCTGGTATGATCGCGTCCACCTGGACGGCGGCCTGGCTTGGGTGGATTTTCAACCCGCGCCCACGGTCAATGCGCGCGTGAGCTTCTGATTCACGGATGGCTCCGACTCGACCATGCCGTAGCTTAAAGGTTACCCCGGCGCTCCTCATCTTCGCCGCCGCCATTTTCGTTTGGCCGGGAAATCCGCGCGCGGAAAGTCCCGGTGAATTTGAATCCGGGCCCTCACCCCAAGTCCAAAACGACACGGTGGGGAAAGGTTCCGGGTCCGCCGTGAAAACGGAAGCGGACGCTCTTTCCAAGCCCACGGCTCCGGCGATCGCCTCGCCGACATCCGCAGCGGACTCGAATCAACAGGAACTTACCATCGAAATCGATCCGGCCCAGTCGCGGAACGCGCATAAATCCCTGCCGCTGGCCATGCTGTATTCAGTCGCGCTGCCCGGGGCGGGGGAATGGTATTTGCAAGAAAAGTCTTCGGCCAAGGTTTTCCTGCTGGCCGAGGCGGGCTTCTGGGCGTCCCTGTACGTGGCGTTCCTGGCCAAGGACAGCTACTTGCAAAGTGCCAGGAATTACGCATCGGAATTCGCGGGTATCGATGCTTCCGGGAAAAGCCAGGGCTTCCTGGAAACCATGGCGAACTATCGATCCTACCAGGAAAAACAGCATCGCCAGGACAGTTACGAACTGGCCCAAATATTATCGGGAAAGCGTGACGGAAATTACGATATCCAGGCCGTGCCGGACAATTATTGGGACTTCGGAACTTCGGCTAATCCCGAGAATACACGGAACTGGAATACTTTCCAAGCGACGCTGCGTTATTACCGCGCGTCCAAAGTAGCCGTCTCCTTCGCGCTGGGCGCATTGGCGTTGAACCGCGTGGTGTCGGTGGCCAATACTTTACACGTATTCAAGAAAACCAGTGCCCGCAACTTGAGCCTCAACGTTTGGCCGGAGTTTGGACCCGGTTTGGCGGGGGCAACCGTAACTGCGGGGTTCTAATCTTCGAATCGACGGGATCGAAAACGGTTCACCGGGTGAAATTGAGCCGAATCGACCAGGTTGGCAACTTCTCTTGCGCGATATCGGGATTTTAATTATCATAGTCACATGTCCAATGGAACCATCCGTATAAACCTTAGCCTCCTTCTAGACCTAATCGGCTAGCAAGGAGTGTAAGCGTTTTGAAAAAAGCCCACTCCTTCGAGTGGGCTTTTTCGTTGGCGGTTCCGGAGCGTTCAGACGCACAACGCGTTCAGACGCAATGCGTTCGGACGCACGGGATCGGCGGCCCCTCGAAGGAACGGATGGAGGGGTCGTGACATGAAAGGGAGTTCGAGATGAACACAGAACAAAAAACCAGGCAACCGTTCTTTTACGACGTCACTTTGCGCGACGGCAACCAGGCCCTGAGGCATCCTTGGAACCTGCAGGAGAAGGAAGTGGTGTTTCGGCAAATGCTCAAACTGGGCGTGCAGGGCATCGAGGTGGGATTCTCCGGAGCGAGCGAAATGGACTTCGCCGCTTGCGAGCATTTGGCCAAGCTGTCCCCGGATAATGTCGTGATTTCCGGCTTGGCGCGTTGCGTCGACCGCGACATTCAAATGGTGTGGGACGCCATCCAATACGCCGCGCAGCCGCGCATCCATACGTTCCTGGCCTTGAGTCCGTTCACCATGGAAAACGTACTGCGCATGCAGCCGGCCCAGGTGAAGGAACGCGCGGTGAAAGCCGTGGCGCATTGCCGCAAGGTCATGGGTGGACGCGGAACGGTGCAATTTTCGGCCGAGCATTTCGGTGATTCCATGGACAACCTGGATTTCGTCATCGAGGTTTTCCACGCCGTGATCGCCGAGGGGGCGAGCGTGATCAATTTGCCCAACACGGTGGAACGTTATCGACCCAAACTGTTCGTCGACATGGTCGAAAAGGTGGTGGCGGCATTGCCGAAATCCGTCACCATCGCCGTGCATACCCATAACGATTTGGGCATGGCCACCGCGACGACGGTGGAAAGTTACTTCGCCGGGGCGACCCAATTGGAATGCGCCTTGAACGGCCTGGGCGAACGCGCGGGCAATACCAACATGTACGAGGTGGCTTGCGCCCTGGCCAATTGCGGCGAGGACGTGCCGCTCAACATGGGTGAAATCTATGAGACGGCCTTGCGGGTTTCGGAATGGGCGCGCGTGCCGATTTACGAGAAGGCGCCGTTGGTGGGCACGGACGTCGTCGCGCACCGCAGCGGTATCCATCAGGACGGCGCGTCCAAGACCAAGGGCATGAAGAAAGGCGCTTATCGCGCCATCGACTCTTCCATGATCGGACGCAAGGAAGGCGACCGCCTGGGTTTCACCAGCCAAAGCGGCAAAACCGCCGTCTTTGAAATCGTGCGCGGCCTGGGTCTTCCCATCTCCATCGAGGAAGCCGCCGCCATCCAACCGATCATGAAAAAATTGTCCGAGCAGGACGGGCGGGGCGAACTCTCCGACGCCGAAATCTTGAAGGTTTACGATCAGGAAATCCTGAACGTCGCGGGGCCATTGGTGTTCAAGGGACTCAAAATGGAACCGACCGAGAAAGAATTCTCTTTCGAAGTGGAGCACCAGGGCAAGTCGCAAATCTTGATCGGTCAGGGCACAGGCCCCATTGACGCATGCATGCGGGCCTTGGAGAAGATAGGCCTGTATTTCCATCTGATCGAATACACCCAAATGGCCTTGGACGTGGAGCACCTGGAATTCGCCGCTTACGCTTTATCCGAGATCAAGTTGCAGCGAAAGGACACGGCCACGGCCCAACCCAAGGGCGCCGTCGCCTTGGGGCGCGGCAAAGACATGGATACGATCAAGGCCAATGTACGGGCCCTGTTCAACGCCGTGAATCAATTGCTGCGCTGAACGCCCACGGGATGCGGAACGGCTCCGGGTCCCCGGCTTTGCCCGAGGCCAGGCCCAGGGCCTTGTCCCGGACCTTTCACAGCTTTGGCTTGCACGGCCTTGTGGATGGGATACATCAAGGCGATGGTGGCGGCGATGGCCACGGCCACCACCAGGCCCAGGATGCCGTAATGCTCCAATTTTCCGGACGACGTTTGCACCACGATGAGCCCGGCCAAAGAGGATGCGACACCGCCCGACAACTGGGCAACGGAATTGTTCACCGCCATGAACGCCCCCCGATCGCCCATATCCGGCACGCCGGATACCAAGGCCTGCGAGGAAATCATGCGCGCCGTGATCGCCGCGAAGAGCAGGATATTGATGACCACGACGCCCGCCAGCGGGGTAACCCCCAGGTTACAGTAGACCAGAACGATGACGATGGCGAATCCGGAACCGATGCAAAACAGGGCGTATTTTCCCAACTTGTCGGCCAAGCGTCCGATGAATGGTCCGGCCACGAAGCTCGTGATGCCCGTGCCCAAGTAGACCCAAGGCAGATGTTGCATGGAAATGCCCAGGTTGTTCACGCTGAAGGCGCTGCCGAAGGGCATGAGCATGAAGCCTCCGGTAGAGAGCAGCATGGTGGCGGCGAAGGCCTGCAAATAGCGGCCCTGGCGGACCGTATGGTACAAATGCACGAAAGCGTTCTTGTCGTTTTGCACCAGGAGATGCCCCGTGATGGGCTTCAGTTTGAACACGATGACCGCCCCCACCGCCGCGCTGACGGCGACGATCATCAGGAACGGCGCATGCCAGCCCCAACGGTTGGAAAGGAACAAGCCCAAGGGTAGCCCCAGCACCTGGCTGCCCGCGAAGGCCGTCTGCACGAAGCCCATCACGCGCCCGCGGACCTGGATGGGAAACATGTCGGCGATGATGGCCATGCAAACCGATCCGATGACGCCGCCGAATACGCCCGTGACGATGCGCGCCCCTAGCAGGAATTTATAGGTCGGCGCGATGCCGCACAGCAAGGTCCCGATCAAGAATCCGGCGTAAAAGAACAGCAAGATTTTTTTGCGGTCGAACTTGTCCGCGAAGCCCGCGGCCAGGATTCCCGAAAGCCCGGCGCTGAAGGCGTAGGCCGAGACCACCAACCCGAACTGCCCCGTGGTGATGTGCATTTCCTTCAGGAGCATGGCGCCCAAGGGGCCGATGATCATGAAGTCCAGGACGATGGTGAATTGCAGGAAGGCCAGCATGGCGATCACGAATTTTTGGTAAGGCGTAAAGAGGGGCGCGGGCTTTTCCATGGCGGTAATCCTTAGGGTTTTAGGGCCTTTAAAACCAATTCCAAAGTAAGCGAAAGAGTTTTCTCATCCAAGATGAACGGTTCCGTGCATGACAGGCCGTGTCCGTGCTTGTGGTATTTGACGAGTTGGTACAAGGGCGCGAAGGCCACGGACCAGTATACTTCGACGGGTACGCGCACGATTTCGCCGCGCCGGATGGCGCCTTTGAGGAAAGCGCGCATGGATTCCGTGAAGGATGGATGTTGGGTTTGCTGGGCGCGATCATGCAAGGGAGAAAACTTGACTTGTTCCAGGAAATGCGCTTCCAGGGGATGTTCGAGCAAATACCGGGCGCGGTTTCGCCATTGCACGCGCAGGCCGTCCTTGAAGCTCATGCCCGGATCGAAACCGTCCAACGTAAAGGCGGACATTTTAGCGGCGGCTTCGGAGTAAAGCTTGAGGATCAAGTCGTCCCGATTGCGGTAGTAGATGTAAATGGTGGCGGGGGAAACACGCGCGGCCTTGGCGAGCTTTTGCATGCTAAGCCCGTCGAAGCCGTTCTTGACGATCATGGCCAAGGCCTGGTCGCGGATGGCTTTTTCTTTTTTGGGGTCGCGCGTGCGCATGGTTCTATAATAAATGAATGTTCACTTATGAGCAAGTCCGAAATTATTTCAAACGTCGCGCAGATTTTGGAATTCAGCGATTTGGGCGCCTGGATTTTCCGGAATCGGGGGCCTTAGTCTCCCGCTAAGCCAATCCCGCGGATTTCCGGCGCGTTCAGAATGCGGACCGAACCGGGCGCCGGAGGCCGTTCGACGTCGCCGGCTTCCAACGGGTTTCCGGTCAGCGCGGCGAATCGATCCGGAGATGGTGGGCCTGTGCCGGGTCGGACGCTGCAGCCGGGAAAATATAGGTTTATCTTTTGGGCCGTTCGTCGGATTTGGCCGCGTCAAAGCATGCGGTCCCGCGATTGAGGAGGATGTTTGGATATCAAGTCGGCAGCGAAGGGGAAATTTGTTCCCGGACAACGTTGGATCAGCGATTCGGAACCGGAATTGGGTTTGGGCATCATTCTGGAAGCCGGATTCCGGGAAGTGAAAATCGAATTCCGCGCCGCCAACGTGGTGCGCACATACATGCATCGCAATGCGCCGTTGCGCCGCGTGCGCCTGAAGGCGGGCGATCGCGCCCGATCCCGATCGAACACGGTCTTCGTGATCCAAACCATCCGCGAGATGGGCGGCCTGCTTACCTATGCGGGCGGCGGGGAAACCTTGCCGGAACAGGAACTCCTCGATCAGATGGCGTTTTCCGATCCGGACAAACGCCTGTTGGCCGCCCAAGTCGGTAAAGTACGCGAATTCGCCTTGCGCTACCGGACCCATCAGTTCCGGCGCGAGATGCTGGGATCGCGGGTGCGGGGCCTGGTGGGCGCGCGCATGGAGTTGCTCGATCATCAGATTTCCATTGCCCATGAAGTGGCTTCGCGCCACCAACCCAAGGTGCTTCTGGCCGACGAGGTGGGCCTGGGCAAAACCATTGAGGCGGGACTGGTTTTCCATCGGCTTTACGTGACGGGTCAAATCACGCGCGTGCTGGTGATCGCGCCCACGCAGCTGGTGCATCAATGGATGGTGGAATTGTACCGGCGCTTCAACCACATGTTCACCGTTATCGAAGAAGACTTGTTCCGGTCCGAGGAAAAAGGCGACGCGACGGTGAACCCGTTCCTGAACCGGCAAACCATGATTTGTGCCGTGGATTTCCTCGCCGGTTCCGCCAAGCGCGTCAAACAGGCGGCCGAGGCGGGCATCGATTTGCTCATCGTGGACGAAGCCCATCATTTGGCTTGGTCGCAGGAAAAAAAATCTCCCGAGTACGCCGCCGTAGAAACCCTGTCCCGGGCCAGCCGCGGGGTGCTGCTGTTGACCGCTACGCCCATCCAACTCGGACAGACGGGACATTTCGGCCGCTTGCGGCTTTTGGATCCCGGGCGCTTCACGGATTTTGCAGGCTACCTGCGCGAGGCGGAGCAATACCAAAACCTGGCCGGAACGGTGGATCGCATTCTGGCTTCCGAAAGTCCGGACACGGTCGCGGCAGAAGGACTGTCGCGGCTTTTCGCGGGCGACGCGGCCTTGCAGACCCTTATCCAGGCGTACCAGCGGAACGAACCGGGCGCTCAGAAAAAATTAATCGAGGACTTGGTCGACCGCCACGGCACGGGACGCCTCATGTTCCGCAACCGTCGTTCCGCCCTGGGAGGGTTTCCCAAGCGCATCGTGCATGCGGTGCCATTGGCCAACAACGAGGAGCACCGTGAGTTCACGCGTGCCGTAACCGGCGGGTTACCTAAGACCGGGGAAGGGCCTTTCGCGACGGAATCGGAACTGGTCCGTTACCTGAACGGTCCGGCGGCCTACCCCTCCGGAGACCTCAAGGGATATCCCGGAGACGCCGCCGATTTCCTGAAACGGGCTTGGCGCAAGGATCCGCGCTTGGACTGGCTGTTGCGCCTGTTTCAGGAATTGGGCGAGGAAAAAATCCTTTTGATTTGCTCGCATAAAAGCGTGGTATTCGCCTTGCAAGACATACTGCCCACGCTCTCGTCCGTGACCTTCGCCGCCTTCCACGAAAACCTGACCATGGCCACGCGCGACAAGAACGCGGCGTCTTTCGCGTTGCCTTCGGACGCAGATTCCGCCCGGGGCGGGGGCCCCGCAGGGGTGCGCATGCTGATTTGTTCGGAGATTGGCAGCGAGGGCCGCAATTTCCAATTCGCCCATCACCTGGTACTGTTCGATTTGCCCTTGGATCCCAGCGTGTTGGAACAACGTATCGGACGGCTCGATCGCATCGGTCAAACCTCGGACATCCACATCCACGCGCCCTACGTGACCGGCACGGCCCATGAAGTTCTGTATCGATGGTACCAGGAAGGCATGGACGCTTTCCGCAGCCCGGTATTGGGTTCCGATTATTTTCACGCCGAGCAATTCAGCGAAGTGATGGAGGCATGCCGGCTGGCGGCGGCGGCGGAAATCCGGGGTGGCGAAGCAGGTAATCCTGTGGCTGCGGCGGACTCGGCGGAGGACGTTCTCAGCGCGGAGCAAGCGGCGCAAGCAGTGGCGGAGCAGGCTGCGCAGGCGGATTTCGCGGCGGAGCAAACGGCGCAAGCTTTGGCGGAGAAGACCCGTACGCTGGCCGCGCGCGTGCGCGAGACCTTGGAACAGGGACGGGATCGGCTCTTGGAAATCAATTCCAATCGTCCCGAGTTGGCGCGTTCCCTGATCGCCGAGATTCGGGCAGAGGATGAGGACGGCGGCCTGGAGGAATACTTGGAAGAAGTATTCGATCATTTCGGCGTTGATACGGAAACCACCGAACCGAAACGCGGCTATTTCCTCTTTCCCGGGGATCGCATGGAAGTGGATTTCTTCCCGGGCCTTCCTGCGGCGGGCCTGGCGGTCACCTACGATCGGGCCGAAGCGTTGGCGCGCGAGGACTTGGCCTTCCTGACCACCGATCATCCCTTGGTGCGCGGGGCGGTGGATTTGATCCTGGGCGGCATCGAAGGCACGGTGGGATTCGTGGAATGGCGGGACGCGCCCCGACACGGCGGCGGCACGTCGCGCGGATTCGCCCTGGAAGTGATTTTCATCCTCGAGGCGACGGCTCCGGGTCATTTGCATATCGATCGATTCCTGGCGCCCTGTCCCATCCGCATCCTGGTGGATGGCGCGGGGGAAGACATTTCCCACTTGTTGCCCCGTTTGGACGCGGCCGAGTTGGAACAAGCGCCCACCGGACTGTTGGAGGAACACCACGATCAATTTGATAAGTTGGTCCCGAAACTCCTCGATGCCGGAGCGATCAAGGCCTCATTCAAGCAATCTTCCCTCAAGAAGGAAGCGCATAAGGAGGCGGAAGCCCGCTTGGGCGCGGAGCGCGATCGCCTCAAGGCTTTAATGGCGGTGAACCCCTCCGTATCGCAAGCCGATGTGGACGCGGCCGATCAATGGCTGCGGGAAACGCTTCGGCATATCGCGGCAGCGGAATTGCGCCTGGATGCGCTGCGCCTCGTCATCATGGGTCATATGGCTTGAACGCGCTCACCAGGATCAATTTTCCATTCGGTCCGCGCTTCAGTTCAGCGGCGTGTTCCCAGGCCAGCGCGGCTCTGCCGCCCAAGGCGGAGATATCCTGGTCCAAACCGGCCAGAACGGGTTGCATATCGAAGCCGGGTAACAAGCCGGTTACCCGTATCAGAATTCCCTCCCGCGAGGTCTGCTCCACCTGCCAGCCTTGTGCGGGCAATATTTCCAGGCGGTTATGGAAAACGTTGGGATGGATTTCCACCGTATCTGCCGACCCTGGAGCGCCGGTCCCGGCAACCGCCTTCGACGTAACCTTTACTCCTTCCCCGGTCGGCAGCCGAGGAATCCGCATGACCTCCTCCATGCGGCCTTCGATGCCGGACAGAGTCATAAACGGAAAACCGCAAGGACAGGGTTCCGGCGACACTGCGACGCAATCGGACAACTCATAACGGATAAGTGGCAAGGTCCGACTGAACAGCACGCTGACCAGCAGCTTGGCGCCCACCTCCCCTGGGGGCACAGGCCGGTTCCGTTCATCGACGCTTTCCGCCACCACCATGTCCTCGAACAGGTGCAGGCGGTGATTCCGGCATTCGGAGGCGAGGCAGCCGGTTTCAGTGGCACCGTAGATGTCGAAAGGCTCTCGGCCCCACGCGGCCTTGATACGTGCCCGGGTGTCGTCATCCAATACCTCGGCGGCGGAGAAAACGGCGTCGGGCCGGATGCGCAACCTTCCCGCCGACTGCTCGGCGGCCAATTGGCGCAGCACCGAGGGGTAACCGCCGAGTGACTGGGGGTGGAAACGGTTCAAGGCTTCGCATTGCTCCGCGATCGGCGAAGTCGCGTCCAGACGCAGGCTGGGGACCCACGGCCCGTCCAGGGAGGCGCCGATGCGGGCGCTCTGATGCCAGGGCGTGCGCGTGCTGACCACGGCCAGGCGCAGTCGGCGATGGAGGCCCGCAGGAATACCCGCCCAATCGTTGGCGCGCGTATAGGAGGCCAGGATCCAGGCCCATTCGGCGGGATCATGCAGGAAAACTCCGGGGCCTCCGGTCGTGCCGGAAGTCGCCGTCAGGACGTACCGGTTTCGGTACAATCCCTGTGCTCTGGGACTTTCCTCATTTCGCTTCCCTTCGAGAAGACGCGAGGATACATCCCGCAGGCGGATGCCGGGAGCGGTGATGAGATCATCCCACTCCGCCATCAAGGTCGATTTACTCAACACGGGCAAAGCTTCCAGCGGAGCATCGAACAACCCGGCGTGAAACCGGCGGTAGAAGGGCGATCGGGCGTAGGCGAAGGACCTGAGATTATCGAGAGCCTTGGTTTGCAGAGCAGTAATTTCCGCCCGTGACATACGGCTGCGGCGGGCCAGGCGGCTCCGGTTCCACAGCAATCGGGCTAACAATAACGGGCGCACTCGGGATCGAAAGGCTACGATTTTTTTAGGGTCGCCGAGTCAGGACTGAACGACGGGATTAGACTCCGGCGCCGTGGCGGGGTCATCATCCCCGACTATGCCTTCCTTGCGCAGGAAGTCGAGCGTATGTTCCAAAAATTCCGATGGAGGTGGATTCTCCTTCCGGAACTCATAGGCATGGGCGGCTTTTTTATACAACAGATAATATTCGCGGCATTCCGTGCATCCGTTCAAATGGATTTGGAACCGGAATTGTTTAAACATGGGCAACTGGCCGTCCAAGTAATCGTACATGAACTCGCGCGCTTGTTCGCACGGGTAGGCCACTTTATAAAACCAGCCGCTCATCGTTCCGTTCCCACCCGGCTCAATTTCTCCTGCACCCAGTCGACGATTTGACGCCGTGCCCGGTGCAATTGAACCCGAACATTTTCCGGCGTGATTCCCATCAGAACCGCCGCTTCCTCTCCCGACAAATCCTCCACGTCGCGAAGCTGGTAGACCAGCCGCGCCTGCGGCGGCAATGCTTCGATGGCCTTTCCAATCAGCGTCTCCACGGCGCTGCGGGCCGCCACGCGATCGGGCGCCGCGTCCCATGCCGTCACCGGAGCGAGCCTATCCGCTTGGTTGGCCTCCGTAGTCAATGCCCCTTCATGGGTCTCCGTCAGTTCCTGGTGCCGCCGATCCCGATCGGCCAGCCGATCACAAATCTTATGATGCGCCAAGCTATATACCCAGGTGCTGAGTTTGGACTTTCCGGCAAAACCGGGCAAGCCCTTGTGCACGGCCAAATAGGTTTCCTGGAGTACCTCGCGGCATTCTTCGGGGGAAGCCAAGTGACGCTGGATGAAGCCCAGAAAACGATTATGCGTGATCCGGACCAGTCGCGCGAAGGCTTTTTGCCCCGTTCCCCCTCCCGACAAAAGGTCGGCCAGCAACTCCTCGGAATTGATCTCCTCGAAAGCATCCGATGGACCGTTTCCACTCATACGATTAGTCCCGCATCAAGGCAAAAAGTTACCCGGCAATCGAACCGGCTGAAAAGCGTTGGAAAAGATAACAAGAACGGTTTTTTTCAGGATTTGATGGAGGCATCACACCTGGGTAACGCATATGTTTCGTGGGATCCTTGGGTTTCTGGCAACTTAAATATCGCCATTGGATGCGCCGAATTCGCCTAATGCGAGGGAACTCGGGTCAAATCAAGGTTTACTTGCGTGGACCTTGGGCACGCGTTACAATGGAGCCCATGAACAACGCGCACATTTCAGGTGGCTCGGTTTCGCCTGCGAATCCCATTCAAATCGATCAAGCCGTACTGGCCGGAAAACCGTTCATCCACGGTACGCGCCTTTCCGTCGAATTCCTCCAAGGCCTTTTGGCCACAGGCTGGAGCCGCGAACGCGTTTTGGGCGTGTATCAATACCTCACCGAGGCGGATATGGATGCGGTAGGGAGGGGACGGATTTCGTAACCCTGGGTCTTTTTTTTCGAACGCATCAAGAAAATTGGGGGGAAATAGAGAGTTTGGAAAAGTTCCCCCAAAGTGGGGTTACCTGGAAAGTACTGAATTTGGTTGAAATGGGACTGTTTTATCCGATTTAGGGGATGTATTGGTCCCTTCCAGGCTTGAGTACTTTTTTACCCACTCTTAACGGGTTGAAAAGGAAAGGAAAATGTACTTTAGGTCCGGTATTAAAATATAGGCTTTGGAATTCGCCTCGTTCCTGATCGATAGCGAACCTCGGAACCGGAACTTTCGCCTTCTCCAGGCCCTGGAAAAAGATTTTCCCGCCCAGCGATTTTTTCGCGGCGGAAATCAACCGGGACATGCCTACGGAAGCAAGAGTCATCCCGTCCAGGTTTCGCCAGGGAATGGTTGGCAGCATCGTTTACAAAAGGAAGAGGAATATGACATACCCGGCTAATGACGCGTCCTTGAAGCGATATATGGAAGACATCCGTAAGACCAGCCCGATCTCGCGCGAAGAAGAAATTCGCCTGTTCGAGCGTTTTCACCGCGGTGATACTGCCGCGCGCGAACGCCTCATCAAGGCCAATATGCGTTTCGTGCTCAAGGTGGCCCTGCAATATCGCGGCTGCCCGATCCCGCTGCCGGATTTGGTCAATGAAGGTTGCATGGGTTTGATCCGCGCCGTCGAAAGCTTCGACCCGTCCCGCGGCATCAAATTCATTTCCTATGCGGTGTGGTGGATGAAGGCGTTCATCACCAAGTCCATCAATGAAACCGGATCGCTCATCCGCTTGCCTGCCAACCAATGCCTGCGCGTTCGCAAGGCCTTGAAGGAGCAGGGCCAGGGCGGGGAGTTGGATGAAGAGGTGCGCAGCCTGCTGCAAACTTCCGGAAAAGGCATGTCCTTCGACGCGCCGGTGGGCGCGGATTCGAAGACCACCTTCCAGGAAATCCTGCGCGACGATCACGCGGCCAATCCCGAGGAAGAACTGGAGAAGGGCGCGACCGGCGAACTAGTCCGGGAAATCCTTTCGGAGCTGCCCGAGCGGGAAGCCCAAGTGATCACCGGCTTGTTCGGAATGGATCAAAACGCCCCGCAGACCCTGCGCGAAGTGGGATTGGGTTTGAACATTTCCCATGAGCGGGTGCGTCAATTGCGCGATCAGGCCCTGCGCCGCATGCGCGGGTCGGGCGCTTTCGAGAAGTTGCAGCGCAAGTACCGCGGCTATCTCCAGGCCATGGAAGCCTAAGCCAAATCCTATTGCTTCGGACGATATTCTAAAATTTTATCTGATGGAAGCGCCGGCCCAAAGCCGGCGTTTTTCGTTGGTAGCCTGTTGGTGGCCGGTCGGTGGGCCGTAAATGCTTGGCGTTTACGCGTTAAGCCTAGCGCTTGCGGTTGAACGCGATTTCGCGTTCGAACACCTGGGCGTAGATTTTCCAGATGCTGAGAAAAAGCGCGCCGATGATCGGCCCGATGATCACGCCGATGACGCCGAAGACGAATATGCCTCCCAGGGTGCTCATCAGGACCAGCAGGTTGTGCATTTTCGCGTCCTTGCCGATGAGCACGGGTAAAAGCAAACTGTGGATCCCGTGTAGGATCACGCCGCAGACGATCAAAACCGCCATGGCGCCGCCCCAGTGGCCGTGCAACATCAGGTAAAGGGTGGCGGGAACCCAAACCGGCCCGCCTCCGATGACGGGGATGAACGTTCCGATGAAAATCAGCGCGCCCAGGAAAACCGGAGAGCCCAATCCCGTGGCCCAGAATACGATGGTCGCCAATGTCCCGTTGATGGCTCCGATCACTAGGCTCGCCTTGAGCGTGCCTTTGGTCACGGAGACGAAATTCGCGATCAGGATTTCATCGTATTCATCCTTGAGGGGCGACAGTTTGATCAGCGCGCGCAGGAAGCGGGAACCGTCCGTGTAGAAATAGAACATGGCGAAAAGAGTCACGAACATCCCGAGGATTTTTTCCAGGAAGGACAGGGAAAGCGACGTCGCGTATTTGAGGAAGAGTTTCAATCCGGTTTGGATGCTTTGCACGGCTTTGCCCACGGCCTCCTCCGGAGCCAATTCGCTGAGCAGGAGAGGAAACCGCGCTTTGAGCCGTGTCAGGAAATCCAGGGAGTCGGCCTCCAGGTTGCGCAAGTCCAAGGTGGAAAGGAATTCCGAAGCCTGGTGATAGGCGATGGTCCCGAAAAACGCGAGCGGCACGATGGTGATCATGGCCAGGCAAACCAAGGTCAAAATCGCGGCCGGAGCGGGACGCCGACCCGTCAGCAACAGGATGCGTTGGTACAGCGGATAGGTGAGGCCGGAAAAAATCGCAGCCAAGAGCACGGGCATGAGCATGATGCGCGCCACGAATACGAAGGCAGCGGTTATGACGAACAGGAAAAGCAGCAGCGCGTTTCTTTGGAACGTCTCGACATCGCCCTCAATCTTGACTGGATTCATGGCCATGATCGCAAACCGCCTCGGGGTTTCAAGGTAGCAAATGTCGGGAAACGCGCGCGTTGCAAGGACATGTCGGCCCGCGTTGGAATAAAACCATTTATTTAGCCCGACCCTTTCACAAACCTTTTCATGTCCCTTTCATGGCTCTTCAGAGTTCCACGTCCAGTCCGATCCGCCAATTGAAGCCTTGCTCCAACTCCTCGCCCGGGACGAATCCCAAGGCTTTGTATCCACCGCCGGCCGCCAGGCGCACGGGCCACGGCGTCGGAAGGGTGGGAGACAGGATGGTAACGTCCCCACCGCCTCCCAATCGATCGCGCACCACGCCCTGGTCGTTAGGGTCCAGGCGCAAGCGGGGTTGTTTCCAAAGGTGGGCCGAGAAATCCAAATCCGCGCCCGCCAAGGATAGGATGTTGACGGCGGTCAAATCGGTCCCCCAGAAATTTCGGAAAGTATCATCCCCGATACGTATCCGCAAGGTTACGCTGGTCCGATCCCATGCCGCGATATTGTCGAACCAGTATTCCGGCCCCCAGGGCGTCAGGCCATATCCGGCCGCAGGGAGATAACGTACCGGGCCCAGGGGCAGGGCGGGATATTTAAACACCGATTCACCGGACCATAGACCGGTTTTCAGAACGGTCCAAAGGGAATACCAGTAAAAGGGATCGGCATAGGAAATGAGACTGTTCTTTTCCATGCGCTTGAGATGCAGCCGGTATTGGGATCTGTCCCCGGCGCCGGCTTGGGTATTGAGCGTGTAGACATAACTGAGCATGTCGTTGGAAAAATCCGTGTTCGTGCTATCCAAGAATGATTCATCCGTGCCGGAGAGGTAATTCCCCAAATCGCCCGAGGAATACAGATAGAGCAACGCCCCGTGAAAATCCATCGCGCCGGACAAGGCCCAGTATCCCCGCAACTTGACTGCCAGGACCGCCGAGGCCTCTACGCCGGCCATGGAAACCGCCAGATTCTGATCGACGGACACGTTGCCCGGACCCGGGTCGGTGAATTCCGTCATCGCGTTTCCCTTTCCGAAGGGCGGCGGCGGACTGAAGGAATATCGAATCGGTGTAAACCCGAATTCCCGGGCCCGAAAACCATGCCCGAAGATTTCATGCTGCGGTACGGCGGCGTAATAGGGAATGATGTTGTCGTCCAGCAAAAGTCCCTTGGCGAGGCGATAGGCGATGCCTCCGGCCTTACCCAGCCACCAGGATTCGCTCCAAAGCCGGGGCGGCAAATATTTATCCTCGATGCGGTAGACCGCGTAATGCAAAGTCAATATATCGTCGGCCCCGGCGGCGCCGGACATGTCCTGGTCATACCACAGCATCAATCGGGACGGGCTCCAGGGCAGGGGTTCCGGAGAGGTTACCTGGGCTTGGGAGGGCGCGCTCAAGGCCTGCCAGGCCATGACGAATAAAAAAATAAAGTGAGTACCGCGCCGGAGTCGAGACCGTGAGTCCGCTTGCGTGGTTGTTGAAAAACGGCGGGTCCGGGAAGGTGATGGGTAGGACTGGGGTAACATGCAAGGCCAGTGTACTCAATAAAAATTCAGCGGACAAGGTGACTGCATTCCGTATCCGGTAACCCCCAGCTGGATTTTCCATTTGGGCGAAACCGAATCATCGAGGTGATGAAATATCCTCCATCACGATAATATTGCTATTCGTCCGGTTTTTTACGTATTCTATTATTGCAGACCGGGTGAAAATGCAAATCAGCCATATCAAATATTTCCAAGTGTGGATTCCCATCATCGCCAAGTGGATTCATGAGGAATGGTCCTATGCCTTTCCCGCACTGACGCTGACGGAAATCCAACGCGGGCTTTTCGGCCGCATGAATGAAACCGAAATGCCGATTACCTTAGTCGCTCATGATGAGCGCGGAGTCTTAGGCACGGCGTCGCTCAAGGCCAAGGACATGGACAGCGTGCCGGAATTGACTCCCTGGTTGTCCGCCGTGTACATCAATCCGGAATATCGGGGGCAAGGGGTCAGCAAGGCCCTGATCGCGGAAATCGAAAAGTTGGCCAGTGTCGCGGGTTATCCAAAATTGTATGCCTTCAACCCCATCAGCCAGGGCGTGTTTGAAAAAATGGGATGGCGAGTTTTGGAAACCATCCAAGTAGCTGGTCGGAACATCGGCATCCTGGTTAAGGATTTGTAGGCAAACCGGCTATTCCTCCCCGGCTCCGTGTTCCTTCCAATACCGGTGCGTGATAATTCTGACGCCGCGCTTGAAGGTCGCATAATTCCAGGCCCAATCCAAAAGCACGATGATGCGGTTGCGATGCCCCGCCAGATACATGATGTGGACGAAAATCCACAAGAGCCAGGCCAGGAAGCCGGACAGGCGCAGGAACGGCCATTGTATTACGGCGTAGGCCCTTCCGATCACGGCCATGGATCCTTTGTCGACATATTGGAACCTCTTCCGGGGCTTGCCCGCCAGGTCGCGCAGGATGTTGCGCGCGGCGGTTTTCCCTTGTTGCATCGCGACGGGAGCCAATCCCGGCAGGGGTCCCTGGGGCGTGTCGAAACGAGCCTGATCGCCCAGCACGAAAAAATTCGCATGGCCCGGCACGCTGAGATCGGGATTGACGACCACGCGCCCTTCCTTGTCCAACGGCACTCCCAGGCTTGTATTCAGGGGTGAAGGCTTCACGCCGGCCGCCCAAATAACGGTCTCTGACTCGATCCATCCGTTGTCGAGGCGAACCCCGCGAGCGGAAATTTCCTCCGCCCTTTTTCCGAGCAAGATCTCCACGCCCTTGGCCTGCAGGGCTTGACGGGCCTTGGCGGAGAGGCTCGGCGCGAAAGCCGGCAACACGCGATCTTGCGACTGGACCAGCACTATCCGGGTTTCGTTGGGTTGGATGTTGCGGAATTCGCGCGTCACGATCGACGCGGCCAACTCCGCGACGGCCCCGGCCATTTCCACGCCGGTCGGCCCGCCCCCGATGATCACGAAAGTAAGGGCGCGTTTCCGCGCGGCGGAATCGTCCAGCTTTTCCGCCTTTTCGAAAGCGGTCAAAAGACGCCGCCGGATTTCCAACGCCTGTTCGATGGTCTTGAGGCCCGGGGCGGATTCTTCCCAATCGTCGTGCCCGAAATAGCTGTGCGAGGCCCCGCAGGCCAACACCAAATAATCGAAGGGATGCGTCGCGTTCAAGGTGTGCACGGTCTGGGTGGAAAGATCGACGGAAATAATCTCATCCATCTGCACCGCGGTGTTCTTTTGTCCCGCCAGTATGTACCGGATGGGGACGCCGATGTCCGAAGGGTTCAATTCCGCCGTGGCCACCTGGTACAGCAAGGGTTGGAAGAGATGATGGTTCCTGCGGTCGATCATGAGGATCGAGACTCCGCGCGAGCGCCCCAGGGCCTTGGCGGCGTACAGTCCGGCGAAACCTCCTCCCACGATGACGACGCGGCGGACGGAATCGGTTTTGGTTGGCTTTGCGGCTTTCGTCTCCATGAGAGGTAAACTAGTTTTTACGACGAATCCATCGGAAGGAATGAAATGACGACGGCGAATGGCGTGCAAGGCGGCTTAGGCGGGATAGGCAAAGAGCAAGGCGGGGAATTGACGGGTCCGGCAGTAATCGAGGCGGCGAAATGTGCCTTTGCGCGGGCCTTGATCGAAAATATGACTGGGATGTTTGCTGAATGGCCTTCCGATTGGACAGGAAAAATCCGCGCGCAACTTGCGCCGACCGCCGGAATCCCGAATTTATGGGAAGCGGCGAATTTGATCGGCGCCTGTTTCAATGCCGTGAAAGTTTCCAATGTGACGCGCACGCGATGCGTGGAGGCCATCACGGCCATCCGCGAGTTCCAGGGGCGTTTGGCGCGGGAATCCAAAGTTCCGACTACCGTGGTGTTCGGCACTTCCGGATGGCGCGAAGCCATCGGAGAAGGGTTCACCTTGGAGAACGTGCATAAGGTGGCGCGCGGAATCATCGCCATGATGAAATCACCAGAGTTCCTTACAACGTGCGGCTACGGTGACTTCAGCCAGGTGCGGGCCGCCGGCGTGCTGGTTTTCCGGGACAATCGTTATATGGGCGACGCCTTTAAGGCTGCAGCCATGCAGGAATTGGCTGCCGAGGGCATCCGCATCCATGACGCCGGAGAATGCCCAACGGGCGTCGGTTCGGCGCTGCTGACGGAATTGAAAGCTGCGGGCTCGATCAATTTCACGCCCTCGCACAACCCCATGGAATACGCGGGAATCAAATTCAATCCCGCCGACGGTGGTCCCGCGGACATCAATCTCACCTCCCTGATCGAGACGCATGCCAACGCCCTGATGCGACCGGAGGCTTCGGGTCAGCCTGCCTCGACTGCTTCCTCCGGAACCTCCTCCGCCGGCTTTTCGCCCGCGTCCGCCGATTACGCGCCCTTGCGCTCGCCCGTGGACGGCGCGAAACGGTTCACCGCTTTCGTCGCGGAGAAAAGCAAGGTTTTCAATCTTGCGGCGCTGCGCGCGTGGTTGCGCGAGCGTGCCTCCGAGTTGTTCATCGTCGTGGACAACATGCACGGTTCCTCGCGGGGGTATATTCAAGACTTGCTCGGCCCGGAAACGATGTCCCGCCTGGAGTCCGCCGGATCCATCCGGTTTTTCAATACCGTCGACGATTATTCCTTCCATGGCGTGAAGCCGGAACCCAACGCCAAAAACCAGGCAGCCCTCATCGTCGAACTGAAGCGCTCGGGCCGTAGGCTCACCTTGGCCGTGGCCCTGGATCCCGACGCCGATCGCATCCGCTTCGGAGACGCGGACCTGGACATCGACATGAACCGCTTCGGCGCCATCGCCTTCGCCAATATCCTGCGCCGGGGCTTGCCGGGCGGATTGGCCACCACCGTGCCGTCTTCGGGTTTCGCTTCGGAAATCGCGCGCGTGGAAGGACGTAACGTGTATGAGACGGCGGTCGGCTTCAAGAATTTCCGCGCGCCCCTTGCGGGCGGGCAGGCCGTGATGGCTTACGAGGAAAGCGATGGGATTTCCTTCACGGGACATACCTTGGAGAAATGCGCCCTGGCGGGCCTGTTGGCCGCGCTCGACGCCATGTCGCAAAGCGGCCGCAACCTGTCCGATCTTTACGTAGGGTTACGTGCGCGTTACGGGTACTTTTATCCCGGAAAAGGCGGCGCGGATGTCAAAGGCGTCAGCGTCGAAGCTTGGCAGCGCTATAAAGATGAGGTGATGAAGGTGTTGGAAGGCGGATTGGTCAAGGCCGGGGACGCCTTGCAGGTGGGTCCAGCGCGCAAAACCGTGGAGCGGGTGAACATTGCCGACGGGCTGAAGGTCGTGTTTGCCGATCGAAGCTGGATCCTCTTGCGGCCCTCGGGCACCGAGCCCAAATTCCGCTACTATTACGAGGTCGTCGGTGAGACGGAATTGTCCGATGCGGAAACCTTATTGCGGTATTACGGCGAAACGGCTGCGGCGCTTTTGGATTCCGCCAGGAAAAAAGTAGCGCCTGTGCAGTGATTTACCCTGACCTATGCAGGCTCGATCCGGGTGGGGGCTCTAGGCCCTGGAAATCGCCCCGGAAAGCCAATTTTTGTTTACCAAGGTAAACCACTTATTGGAATTGAGGATAACCGGAGAATGCGCGCTCTTCAGAGGGCGATGTGTTTCGATGGTGCTTCAGTTTCTCATTTCATCAAAAATACCTCTAAAAATCCAAAAATA
This sequence comes from Fibrobacteria bacterium, assembly GCA_017881725.1. Taxonomy (GTDB): domain Bacteria; phylum Fibrobacterota; class Fibrobacteria; order UBA11236; family UBA11236; genus Chersky-265. Next base: position 3,092 of record JADGQO010000088.1, on the reverse strand, counting down.
AGCTTTTCGCAGGATAAGTTCGCCCCCCTGCAAACCTCTTATTGACAATCGAGGAAATCCGCCTATCTTCAGGGGCAGCCAATTTGTTTACCAAAACAAATACATAAATGATAAATATCTACGACTACACCAATTACCGGACCTACCTGAAGGACTATTACGACTTCAAGAAGGCGGAGTCCGGATTCACCTACCGGGATTTTGCGCGCCTGGCCGGAATGAATTCCACCTCGTGGCTGTTATTGCTCATTAAAGGCGCCAAAAACCTTTCCGCCGAATCGATTCTCCGCGTCTGTAAAGCCTTGAACCTGGGCAAGGCGGAAACCGAATATTTCAAAATGATGGTTCCTTTCACGCAGGCCAAAACCAACGCCGTGAAGGATCATTATTTCCAAAGCATGCTGGCGCATAAGCGCAGATTGAAAATTTCCCGCGTCGAAGAAGAGCAGTACGCTTATTATACCAAGTGGTATCACCCCGTGGTCCGCTCGTTGTCGGCGAAGATGGATTTCCGGAATGCGCAGGATGGGCAGGGCGGGCACGATTGGAACAAGCTGGCCCGTTCCCTGATACCGCCGATTACGGCGCGGCAAGCGAAACAATCCGTGGAGTTGCTGGTGAAGCTGGGAATGATCACCGTGGATCCTGAAGGCAGGTATAGCTTGGCCAGCGCCGTGGTCTCTACGGGAGACGAGGTGGCTTCGCTCAACGTCGTCAATTATCACAAGCAGGTGTCCCGCCTGGCGGAAGACGCGCATGACCTCTCCGTCAAGGAGGAACGGGACATTTCCGCGCTCACTTTGGGCATCAGCGAAACGGCGTTCCAGAACATTAAAACGCGCATCCAGACTTTCCGCAAGGAAATCATGGAACTGGCCCAGAATGCCGTCGATGCAGACCGCGTTTACCAATTCAATTTCCAGTTCTTTCCCGTGGGCAAGGCGGACCGGACATGATGTCGCGCGCGGGTTGGGCTGTATGGTCGGCATGGACCGCGGCGTTGTGGCTGGCGCTGGCGGCCGGTTGCGGCTGGGTGGATGTGGCGATGGGCGGCGGCGGGGACGCTACCGAAACCGGAAACGCGCGCGTGGCGGGTAACTTGGTCATGGAGAACGGCGAAGCCGCCTCGGGCGCCGAGGTAGTGATTTTGCCCGAAGACTTCAGCCCGGTAGGGGGCGATTCCATTCCCGATTCACTGCGGGTTAAGACGGACGCCTCTGGCAAGTTCGCTTACGCCAAATTGGATTCGGGACGCTATACCCTTTCCGTGCACCATGGCCAGTCCGGAAAGCGCCTGCTGATCTCCGGTATCCATTTGGGTTCCGGAAAAACACAAATCCTATTGCCCAAGGATACCTTGCATAATTCCTGCAAGCTGGTGGTTCCGATTCCGGAAAGCCCGGATTCCGGGCTTGGGTTCGTTTATATACCCGGAACCTCCATCCGTGGCCGCGTCGATTCCGAAACTCGCGCCGCCGGGAAGATTGTCCTCGATTCCGTGCCGCCGGGAATTCTGCCTTCCGTAAGCTACTGCAACGGGGACGGCAGCGCCCGCGTGGTTCTGGATTCCAACGTTAAGGCTACTAAGGCCGCAACGGTGTTCGTGCCGCCTTACCGGAACTGGTCCCACGCGCGGACCCTGGTCTTGAATACGTCGGCGACGGGAGTGGAGATTTCCAAACCACAATTCGCTTTCCCGCTGTTGGTGCGCCTAAGCTCTCCGGCTTTCGATTTTTCGCAGGCCAAAGCGGATGGATCTGATTTACGCTTCGCCAAATCCGATGGCGCTCCGATGCCCTGGGAGATCGAAACCTGGGACCCGGCGGCGGGCCATGCCGAAGTTTGGGTGCGTGTGGACACTGTGCGGGCCGGCGAGGCGACGCAATCCATCAGCATGCATTGGGGCAACGCCTCGGCCGCGAAACCCAAACACGGGCGGCCGGTATTCGACACGTCGTTCGGCATTGCCGCAGCCTGGCATCTGGGCGAAGAAGCCGCCGACACCACTAAGGACGGTTTATATCGGGACGCCACGGGGGCAGGGAACAACGGCAACGATCGGCTACGTAACACCTCGGTTACCGGGGTGATCGCGGGGGGCCACGGCTTCGATTCCGCCGATTTCATCTTTTCGCCGAAATCAACCTCCGGGCTCCAGAACCCCAACGCCTTCAACCTTTCGGCCTGGTACCGTTCCAATGGCCAGGGGTTGGGCGTCAAAGGCGGGGAAATTCTCAGCGTTGGCGACAACTACGGGCTGCGCATCATCCCCGACGGGACCTTGCGCCTATTTTATTGGCCGCCCACGCCTCCAGCGGGACAGACGGTGGGGTGGTGGCAGGTGGAATACAAAAGCTCCGTCAACCTGGACGGCAATTGGCATTGCGTGTCGGGTTCCTACGACGGATCGCAGTTGCGGCTTTACGTGGACGGGAAGCCGGTAGGTAACCAGGCGGTTACGGGTCCCGTCGGTTTCCTCTACTCCGTTTCCGTGACCATGGGCAAGCATGGAAATGGGAAGCAGGGATATGAATTCGTCGGCTCCCTGGATGAGCCGCAAATCCATTCCGTCGCCCGCGACGCCGACTGGGTAAAGTTGACGTATGAAAACCAGAAGCCGGGAGGCGGATTTCCGGCGCAGGGGCCTTGAAGCAAGGGGCCTTAAGATTATTGACTTTTGCGCGCTTGGAGGGGGAGGGGTTCCAAGCGCGCTTGGGCGGCCAGCGATCGAGTCAGGGGACATCGGTCGTTATGTGGGGAGGCCGCCCAGCCTATTTTTATTAACGTTTATTAATCGGGGGTTTTTGTGAAAATAATGCATGATTCCATCCATCTCTTGGCGGCCGGCGCATTGTTGGCCGCGTCCGCCGTGACGGCGCAGTCAACCTGCCACGAGCCGACTGCCAGCGAATTCAAAGCGGTCCTGTTATCCGATATCCATATGGGATTGGATGAAACCCCCTTGAGCGGAAGCTATGGCCCGGTGCAAATCGCCGTGGCGCCGGACGGCCGCGTTTTTATCGCCAAGATGATGACGGGTGAAATCCGCGTGTTCAATCCCACCGGGGCCATTCCCCAGACCGTGACCTTGG
>JADGQO010000087.1 GCA_017881725.1 Fibrobacteria bacterium | reverse complement strand
CGAAAAATTGAATACTGAAAATCTGAATAAGTCATTGAATTCATTGGAATTCCTGCAAGCGTTGAAGCGACGTGAAAGCGCGTCCTTGGAGACCGCGAAGGTCGTCGACTTGCGTGTGGAAGGCTTCGCGTATGTGCGCTGAGATCGATTTTCGACCGCTAGGGAAGCGGCTTCCAGAAGGGGTTCTTTGCGTGTTACCCCCCGGCTTCCGAAAAAAGTCGGAACCGGATCGGATGGAAGATCGTCAAAGATTTTTAAGGCGATCGTAACTAGTTTGTTACTATTATTAAAGGAGATCCCATGGCACACCCAATAGTCGGATTGGACATCGGCACCACCAAAATCGGAGTGATTATTGGCGAAGTCGATCCCAATGGCCAACTTAAAATCGTCGGAGTGGGCACCAGCCCGAGCGAAGGCTTGCGCAAGGGCGTCGTCGTCAATATCGAAAAGACGGTGAAGAGCATCCATCGCGCCGTGGAGGAAGCCGAACTCATGGCGGGCGTGGACGTGGAGTCCGTCTACGTGGGCATCGCCGGCGATCATATCCGATCGATCAACAGCCGCGGCGTCATCGCCGTATCCCGCACGGACAATGAGATTACGCGACAGGACGTGGCCCGCGTCATCGAAGCCGCGCGCGCCGTGGCCATCCCGATGGATCGGGAAATGCTGCATGTCATTCCCCAGGAATTCATCGTCGACGATCAACCGGGCATCAAGGATCCGGTCGGTATGTCGGGGGTCCGTTTGGAAGGGGATGTGCATATCGTCACGGGAGCCATCACTTCCGCCCAGAACATCTACAAGAGCGTCGAGAAGGCCGGACTGAAAGTCGCCGATATCGTGCTGGAGCCGCTGGCCTCTTCTTACTCGGTCCTGGAAGACGACGAACGCGAATTGGGCGCGGCCGTCATCGACATGGGCGGGGGCACAACGGACCTGATCGTTTTCATCGAGGATAGCGTACGCCATACCGCCAGCATCGGCTTGGGCGGTAAAAACGTCACCAACGACTTGGCCATCGGCATCCGCACGCCCTTGGAGCGGGCCGAAGAAATCAAGCGCAACCACGGCACCTGCCTGCGCGTCGGGCTCGAAAACACCGAATACATCGCCGTTCCCGGAGTGGGGGGCCGCGAACAACGCGAGGTCAGCCGCGCCGTACTTGCGTCCATCATCGAGCCGCGCATGCGCGAAATCTTCACGCTCATCATGCGTGAGCTCCAAAAAAACCACTACCTCGACATGCTCGGGGCGGGCGTGGTCCTGACCGGCGGAGGGGCCCTTATGCACGGGGCTGTGGAGCTTGCCGAACAGGTTTTCGGAATGCCGGTCAAGTTGGGCATTCCCAAGGGCTTCGGGGGCCTCGTGGACTCCGTCGCCACTCCCGTGCATGCCACCGGTGTGGGCCTTGTCCAGTACGGCGTAATGCGGTCGAGTCAGAACCGTGAGGAACAGGCCTTCGTACAGGGAGGTGATCGGTTTAAGGATATCGTGCGGAAAATGACCGATTGGGTCAAGCAATATGTTTAACGAGATTAAAGTGGTCTAGCAGAGTAAGGTACCGGCGACGGTAACACTTTTTAGGGCAAGGAGATTTTATGGTTTTTTCATTCGATGACAGCGTCAAGACGGTGGCCCGCCTCAAAGTGATCGGCGTCGGCGGCGCCGGTGGAAACGCAATCAACCGCATGGTTCAGTCCGGATTGCAGGGCGTGGAATTCATCGCCGTAAATACGGATGCGATGGCGCTGGAGCATAACCGGGCGGACGTCAAGATCCAAATCGGATCCAAATTGACGGGCGGACTTGGGGCCGGCGCCAATCCGCAAATGGGCATGATGTCCATGCAGGAGGATCGGGAACGGGTGCGCGCGCAATTGGAAGGCGCCGACATGGTGTTCATCGCCGCCGGCATGGGAGGCGGCACGGGAACCGGAGCCGCTCCCGTAGTGGCTGAGATTGCCCGGGAAATGGGAATCCTGACCGTCGCCGTCGTGACCAAGCCGTTTCTGTGGGAAGGTCCCGTTCGCGATAAAAATGCTTCTTCCGGCCTCGATGCCTTGCGCAAAAGCGTCGACACCGTGATTGTCGTGCCCAATCAGAAATTGCTTTCCGTGGTCAGCAAGAGCACTCCTTTGCGGGAAGCTTTCAAGATGGCGGACGATATTTTGAGCTCGGCCACGCGCGGCATATCCGAAATAATCCTCAAGCACGGCGACATTCAAGTGGATTTCGCCGACGTTCGCGCCGTCATGTCGCAAGGCGGTGACGCCTTGATGGGAACGGGCCAGGCTTCCGGCGAAAACCGCGCCACCATCGCGGCCGACCGCGCCATCCATTCGCCCCTGCTCGACAATATCAGCATCGCAGGCGCTACGGGTGTCCTGGTCAACATCACCGGCGGCGAAGATTTGGGCATCATGGAAGTGAATGACGCCATGAATTTCATTTACGAAGCGGTAGGCACGGAAACGAACGCCAACATCATTTTCGGTACGGTGATAAATCCGGATTTCAAAGATGAAATCGCCATCACCGTCATCGCCACGGGATTCGGACAAACGCATCAGCTGCCCAAGCAATTGAGCCCCAAGTTGAACGCCGTGGAGCCCCCCCGCCGCCAGGTTCCCGCTGGGAACCCATCCTATCCGACCTACCTCGAAAATAAACCGTTGCACACCTTGCCCGCGACGCCGGCCATGCCCAATGCCTCGGAATCGTATCGCGACTCTATGGGGGAGCACAATCAGGCTGCTCCGGTGGAACGCTTGACCGGCTTCCAAACGCCTGCCCCTAAACCGATGCAAGATGTGCCTCCGATTCGCACCCCCGCCAAACCGGCTCCGCGCAGCGGCTTCCATGCCATACCCGCGACACCGCGCGATGATGAGCATCGCGTCGTATATAATGATTCCGCCGATTTAACCGGCCGTCGGAATGTAACGCCCGGACCTTTGGCGGGTAACATTCCCGCCAATCCCGCCGTACCGGGCCCTCTGGGTCAAAAGGGACACTATCAGAATTTGGATCCGGATATCGATTATGAAACTCCGGCATTCCTGAGGAATCAGGCCGACTAAAGGTTTGCCGCGAACCTTTCCGTTATTTTTCGAACATTAAATCCTGAATGCCCCGACTCGCAAACGAGCGGGGCTTTTTTTATACCTTCACCGGCATGCCTCCCGCGCTCCAACTCTACATACACGTGCCTTTCTGCGAAAAGAAGTGCCATTACTGTGACTTCGCCAGCTGGGAATTGCCGGCTGTGCAGCAACGGCGTTGGGCCGAAGTCATTTTGCGGGAGATAAGCTTGCGCGCGCCCTTAGCGAAGGGTCGTCCCGTCGATACCATTTTCTTCGGTGGAGGGACGCCCTCCTTGTTGGCGATGGAGTTCATGAATACCATCGTGGCGGCCTTGCGATCACAGTTCGATCTTTCCTTGCTCAGGGAAATGTCCATTGAATGCAATCCCAGTAGCCTTACACGCGAAAAACTCGATCTCTACCATGGGCTGGGCTTCAATCGCCTAAGCCTGGGAATCCAAAGTTTTCATGCGGAAGAATTGACGCGCTTGGGTCGCGTGCACACCGTGGAGACGGCCAAACTGGCGTTGCAAACCGTTCGCGAGGATGGCCGCTTTCAGTTTAGCGGGGATTTAATCTTCGGGGTTCCAGGGCAAACCCAGGAATCGTTCCTGTCCAGCTTGGAGACACTCCTGCGATTCGATCCCGATCACGTTTCCTTCTACGGCCTGACCATCGAAGATGGAACCGAGTTCGCGAAACAACAGGCGCTGGGAACTTTGGTACTGCCCGATGACGGGATTTACAACGAAATGTACCTGGCCGGCGTCGACTTGCTGGCTGGGCGCGGATATCATCGCTACGAGGTTTCGAATTTCTCCAAGCCGGAAAAACCCAGCTTGCACAATCAAGGGTATTGGAACGGCGCCGAGTACCTGGCTTTCGGACCGGGTGCGCATGCCTATTTCCATGGGCGGCGCATGGTTTCACCCCGGTCATTTACAGGTTACCTGGATTGGGGAGCCGCGGATTTTCCGGATGATGCGTGGGGAATTGAAGTATTGGAATCGGACCAGAAGTCTACCGAAGCGTTAATGCTGGGCTTGCGGCAGGCCCGGGGCGCGGATAAAATCCAATTGGCGGGATTGGGATTCGAATTATCTTCATCCGCCTTGGACAAGTGGGTTAAGGCCGGCATGCTTGTCGTGGAGGGTAACACCCTCCGCTTGGTCGGTGACGGCTGGCTCTTCCTGGATGAGATCAGTTCCGATTTGTTGGCGCGAGGAAAATCCAGCCGTTAATCATTCGCGTTAACCCTTCTCAAAGGGAATCGATTACCAAGCCTCGCAAATGAGCTTGGGCGCATAATCAAGGTAATCGCAGGAAGCCAAATGGTAATTCACGCCTTCCAGCTCCCCGAAGGCGCGGCCTTGGAATTCTTTTTTCACCGAATGCAAATGCCCGAATAGAACATGCTGCGCTCCACCCTGGGCAAACAATTTGGACGCGCGCGAAGGCTGCAGGGTATGGCTGAGCGGAGGATAGTGAGCCAGCCCGATGCGTACTCCGGCGAATCCGGCGGGAATGGAGTCAACCGAAAGTTTGAGGCGGAGAAGTTCGCGTTCGTAAATCCGTTCCTGTTCCTCCAAATCAGAGCTGTGCTTGACCCCAGGAATCGGGCCTTTCTTGGGATCCCACTCAATCAAATCAAATACGGAGTATTCTTCGGTGTCCCAGAGTCGCGAACCGAAAAAGAGGAAAGGTCCGATACGCACATGGTTGTTCTGGACGAAGTGCATTCCGGTCGGAAGTTCCTTTTCCAGGAGCGATGGCGAGGGCCACCAAATATCATGGTTGCCGCGCAAGATGATTTTCCGGCCCGGCAAGGCGCCGAGCCAACGAAGATCCTCCAAGGCAGAATCGAATTTTTTCGACCAACTGATATCTCCGGTGACGGCGACAATGTCTTTAGGCGAGACGACTTTTTCCCAATTCGATTGGATTTTGTCGGGATGCCGGACCCATTCCTCGCCGAACCGATCCATGGATTTTCCGGGAGCGCCGAAGGACAAATGCGGATCGGACAGGGCGAAAAGTTTCATGCGGATACAAAGTAGCTCTCCCGGTTGAGAACCCGTTAGCCACCCGGGTTGAAAAAGCTCCAATGGCGCAAGCCGGGAACGCAGTCACCGGACGCTCAGCCGGCTTGTTACCTTTTCCTTTGAGCCGGATCAGCATCGGCATGAGGGTACATGGCCGTGAAAACCGACCGGGTCTTCCCCGAACGCATGTTCTTCCATGTGGACATGGACGCTTTTTACCCATCCGTGGAGCAACTGGAAAACCCCGCCTGGCGTGGCAAACCCGTCATCGTCGGCGGCGTGGACTCTGCCCGGGGAGTCGTTTCCTCCGCTTCCTATGAAGCCCGCGTCTTCGGCATCCATTCGGCCATGCCCGTGGCGCAGGCCCGCCGTCGCTGCCCGCACGGGATTTACGTTTCCGGTCGACACGCTGTCTATGGCCAATACTCCCGGCGCATCATGGATGTCCTCGCGGAGTTCACCCCGTCGATGCAACAGCTTTCCGTGGACGAGGCCTTTCTGGATATGTCCGGGAGCGAAGGATTATTCGGACCTCCGGAACAAGCCGGCCATCGTTTGAAAGCGGCCATTCGCGATCGGATTGGATTGAATGCGTCGGTCGGTATCGCGGAAAACAAATTCCTTGCGAAGTTGGCGTCGGATTATCGCAAGCCCGATGGGTTGATGGTGGTGCTTCCTGGAACGGCGCACGCCTTTTTGGACCCGATGGGCGTGGACAGATTGTGGGGTGTCGGAAAAAAAACCGTGGCGGAATTGCACCAGGTCGGCCTCTATACCATCGCCCAGGTGCGGAGCAAACCCCTGGCCGAATTGATCGGCCAATTCGGGGAATCCTTCGCGATCCATATTTGGGAGCTTGCGCAGGGCCGTGACAATCGCGACATTGAAACCGACGTCCGGGAAAAAAGTATTTCGCACGAAATGACTTTTGAGGAGGATTGCGGTGATCCCGAGGTGTTGGGAACTTGCCTGTTGGACTTATCGGAACGGGTTGCCCGGCGGGCGCGCAAGGACGGCCTTGCCGGCCGGACAGTTACGTTTGTCTGGCGAAACCCGGATTTCTCCCGGCAATCGCATGGTAAGTCCCTGGCCGAAACAACTCATTCCAGTCCGGAAATTCATGCTGCCGTACTTGATCTTTTCCGAGAAATCACCCGTGGGAAAAAAAATCGGAAATACCGTTTGATCGGAGTGAGACTCTCCAATTTCTCCGAGGACCCGCAGCAACTTTCGCTTTTCCAAACTCCCAAACACTCCTCCAATGTCGATGCCGCCATGGATGCGGTCCGGAATAAATTCGGTGAAGGCTCCATTCGCCGGGCTCGGCTGTCAGACCCATCCGCCGGTGATTAATCCAGTGAACACCGGCATGCCCCATTATTTTTAATTTTCCCCGCATGTCTGCCTTATCCATTCCCGCGTTGCGCTGCGGCGGTCCGGGTTATATGCCGTATTCCACCGTGCTTTCCGCCGGCCCCCTCACCATGCTGTTCGAAGAAGGCCAACTGCGCCGAATTCGCGTCGGCCAAATCGAGGTGGTCCGCCGCATTTATACCAGCCTTCGCGATTCCAATTGGGGAACACTGCCCGCCAGGCTGGAACGACCCGATATCCAAACGGGTTCCGATAATTTTTCGGTCCGATATGCAATGCATCAACACCAGGATGATTTTCGTTTCATCTGGGAGGTGGAAATTTCGGGTTCTGCCGACGGTGAAATACGCTTTCAGGCCCACGGCCGGGCCTTCGGGGAAATGCGCTTAAACCGGGCGGCGATTTGCACCTTGCATCCCCTGTCGGAATCCTGCGGCCGTCCGGTGGGATTCCTGCGCGGCGACGGTACTCGTGGCCAGGGGCGTTTTCCCGAAAGGATCGAACCGCAGCAACCATTCCTGAATCTGCGCGAGTTAACCTACGAGTTACGTCCGGAATCGGCCGTCCGCATCCGCTTTGAAGGCGAAGGTTTCGAAATGGAGGATCAACGCAATTGGAGCGACGGTTCCTTCAAAACTTATGCTCCGCCCCAGGACAGGCCGAAGCCTTTCCCCGTCGGCGAGGGCTGGGAAACTCGGCAAACCGTAACCTTGACGTTACTGGGTGAAGGTTGGAAATCCATTCCGAACCGGACGATCTCGATAGCGATTCGACCCAGCCTCCTCCCGTCCCGCCCCGTGCCGCGCTGGGGATTCGGATTACCTTCGCATGGAAAGGCCTTGAGTGATGCGGATTTGGAAAGGCTGTTGCGTCTGTCGCCCAGCCACCTGCGGGTTAATATTCGCATGGCTTCCCCAGATTGGCGGGCGGAGCTGCGGCGCGGATTATCGGAATCACGGCGGATGTCGGTTGCCTTGGAAGTGGCGGTTTTGTTATCCAAGGCATCGGAAGATCTGATGGAATTGGCGGAAGCTTGGCGGACCGCGCAGGGCGGGGCAGCGCTGTGGCTGCTCTTTTCGGAAGTGTCCGATACCGTTGAGCCGTCACTGTTGAGCCTGGCCCGGAAAATTTTAAGTCCCGTCGCCGCAGGGTCGCGTTTCGGTTCCGGTTCTAAAAGCGATTTCGTCCTGCTGAATCGGAATCGAATCCCGTTCGGCGAGGCTGATGTACTGGCTTTCTCGGTATCGCCGCAAGTGCATTTAACCGACAACCGTACCTTGGTGGAAGGATTGCAGGGGCAGGCCGCGGTTTTCCGAAGCGCAATGGCGCTGGAATCGTCGGAAGAAATTCGTCCCTCCCCGATTTCCTTAAAACGCTCCCCGTGGGCCTTGTCCCAGCGCAATCCGGCGGCGCATGTACCTCCCGAATTTTGGAAGCAATGCGTAGACGTGCGACAACTCTCCCTGTTAGGCGCGGGCTGGACGCTGGCCTCCTTGAAACGGTTGGGACTGCATGCGTCGGGAAAATTTCCGGGGCAGGCAACTTATTTTGAAGCGACGGGGTTGCTAGGCGTAATGGCCGGATCGACTCTCGATAAATCCGAATTACAAATTCCGGATTCAGATATCCGCATTGACGCGGAATGGGTTTTCCCTATGTACCATGTATTCGCTGACCTTGCGGAGTTCCAAGGTGGGACGTTGGCGGATTGGCAATCCCAGGAACCTTTACGGGTGGACGCAATGCTCCTTTCCATCGGCGCAAAGGAATCTATGCTGGCGGCCAACTTGGAAGAGAAGCCGGTCCGCATCGCAGTCCCGGATTTTTCCGGTTTTGCGCGGCTTCGTAGGTTGAACGAAAAGAACGCGATGTCGGCCATGGCCGAACCGGTTATATACAGGCAGGGGGCTTGGGAAATTCTGGACCCGGTTTCCGGCCCACGCGAGTTGGAACTGGCGCCCTTTGAATGGATTCGCCTGGATAAAGGCAAGGAGTGACCATGGGAAGATTTGACGGCGAGTTGGAATTGGCCCTGCGCATGGCGCGGGAGGCCGGGAAAATAATCCTTTCCCATTTCAATACCGGATTGGCGGTGGAGACCAAGGCCGACAATAGCCCCGTGACCCTGGCCGATAAAAAGTCCGAGGAAGCCCTGCGGACCATCATGGAAAAGCATACGCCCACCTATGGCATCATCGGCGAGGAGTTCGGCGCGCAAGCGGGCAGCGCGGATCGCGAGTGGGTGATTGATCCCATCGACGGGACCAAGGCCTTCATCCACGGGGTGCCGCTGTTCGGGACTTTGCTCGCGTTATTGGAAAAAGGCAAGCCGGTAGTCGGCGTCATCGCCTTGCCGGCGCTGGGCCATACCCTGGCCGCTACCTTGGGCGGCGGTTGCACGTTGGACGGAATTCCCTGCCGGGTCTCCGACGTGGACCGCGTCGAGGACGGCCTTCTGCTCGACGGGAGCGCGACCACCATGGAACGCCTGGGTTACGGTAACTCCTGGGCTACCTTGCGGAAACGGGCCAAATTGCATCGGGGGTGGGGGGATTGTTACGGTCATTTCCTGGTCGCCTGCGGGCGGGCGGAGGTCATGGCCGATCCCATCGTCTCCATCTGGGACGTGGCTCCCATGGCGGTCATACTGCCTGAGGCCGGTGGCCGCTTTTCCGCCTTCTCGGGCGCCGATTCCATTACGGAAGAATCGGGCTTATCCACCAATGGACGGTTGCACGCGGAAATCCTCGCGGGTCTGCGGAAAAACTAGGCGGAGCGTACCGTTTTAATCAGCCGGCCACTCCAAGGGCGGTTCCTCGCGTCCTTCCTCGATATCCAACAGGGCCACGGGCATATACAAGAGCAGGTCCGATGCCACCAGGCCGAGGGTGCCTCGGTCCTTGCGCGCCAAATCCCCGGCCTTGCCGTGCGCGTAGGCGCCCAGGGCGGCCGCTTCGTTGCTGGCTTTCACGGCCAACAAACCGGCCACCACGCCGGCCAGGACATCTCCCGACCCGGCCGTGGCCATGCCGGGGTTTCCAACGGGAAGGGCGACGACCTTGCCGTCCGGAGTTGCCAACAAAGTCGTGGCGCCTTTCAGCAGCAGGTTGAAATTTCGGGATTCGGCGAAGGCGCGCGCCTGCTTGATGAGTTCCCAGGGATTATCGTAATCATATTTTCCTCCCATGCGGCGGTACTCTCCCGCATGCGGAGTCACGATGAATTGATCCAGACCGCGCAGGTCCGCCTGATCGCGACCGAATTCCGCATGGAAGTAATCCAGGGCGTCGCCGTCGATGACGGCCCTTTTTCCGCGCAGCTTGGGCATCAATTGGGCCACGAATTCAGCGGTCTCCGGATGGTCGCCAAGGCCCGGACCGAGCAATACGCTGTCGGCCCAATCCAATAAGGGTTGCAGCTCGGCAATATGGCCAGGCTGGAAATGCCAAGGAGCGGCGGCGCCGGTTTGCGAGTCCGCTCCGATGGGCTTGCCGAGAATCTCCAGGATATGCACGGAGGTTTCGGCGTGGATTCCGGCGGGATACGCCAGCTTGACCAGTCCCGCTCCGGCGCGCAAAGCCGCGTTGGCGGACAGCGCGGCCGCGCCGTGCATCCCCCGGGAACCCGCGATGACCAGTACCTTGCCGGCGGTATATTTATTCGCCTTATAATCCCGCTCGGGATAATCGGAGACCGCATCCTCCAGCGTGTAGAGCCGAAGCCGCGAGGGCTGGCTCATGAGCAGCTTTTCGTCGAAACAAATGGGACTGTAGCCGATTTTTCCGTAAGCGAGTGAAGCCGGGAAGAAGGCCGCCGAAATCTTCATGGCCCCCAGACACACGGTTGCCGAGGCTTGCACGGTGGTTCCCAGCATGGCCGGACTGTCGCACCGGACCCCGGAGGGGACGTCAATCGACACGATTGGCACTCCGCTCTGGTTCATCCCGAAAATGCAACTTTGCATGAGCCCGTCGGGGGATCGCGAGGTTCCTGATCCCAGTAAGGCGTCTACAATCAAGCTCACGTCCTGAAAAACAGGAAGGTCCAGCGGCGAGCGTACGAAATTCAAAGTCAAATCCGTCTCGGCCAATTGCTGGTGGAGCTTTTCGGTCTCTGAAGAAAAACCGCGGTCGGAAATGAATTGGTATACAACGACCGAATATCCCGCTTGCGTCGCCAGCAAGGCGGCGGCTAATCCATCCGCGCCGT
>JADGQO010000013.1 GCA_017881725.1 Fibrobacteria bacterium | reverse complement strand
CCGCCGGGCTCAGGAAGCCGAAATCCACCGAGCCGTCATTCACCTGGGAAATGCCCACGCTGACGATGATCAACTTCGCCGCGGCGATCAATTCGCGATGCTTGTCCAGGGCGTTGACGAAGGTGACTAGGTCGCTGAAGTCCCATGCAACATTCACGGCGCTCTGCCCAGTCCCCGCTTCGAACACGGCCGGCACCAATTGGTAGTGGGCCCGCGAATCCCCGGCAATCACGATTCCGGCACTGCCGAACTTGGACTGTAAACGGCAAATCTTGCCTTCCACGCCGTTGTTGAGAACTTCCGACCGGAGTCGGTTCGCGACATGGCTCCAAACGCCGGCCAGCGCGGCCGCCAGCAGAAAAGCCGCAATCCCGGTCATCGCGATTATCCTGGTCATCCCTGGAATCGTAACATACGCGGAGGGCGGCCGTCTCCGGTCCCGCGCAAAAAGCCTAGGGCGCGTTCAGGAAGGCATGCAGCGCGTCCACGTCTTCGGCCACGAGCGGCAGCTTGGGCATGATGTGGGTGGGACGCTTGGGGGAGTAACCGGCAGGATACTCCGCGCGGAGAACGCGGGCTTCGATTAGGGCATGGGCCGAACCTTTGATGGCGGGCCCGAGCTTGCCGTCCCGTGTCGGATCCGCGTTATGACAGGCCGTGCAATGCAGGGAATATAAGGTACGGCCTTGGCGGATTTTCGGATCGACTCCGGGCGCTTCCTTTTTGTCACAACCGAGAAGTTGCAGGACGCAGGCCGCCAGGAAGGCGACCGACACAACTTGCGCCGTGAGAACGCGGCGGGATGAAACGAGCCAAGGGAAGCGGCGGAGCATGATGGAACCTGCGTCTATTTCTTGAGAACTTTATTTCTTAAGAACGACTTCGGCCAGCACGTAGAAGACCACGGTGAACCAGAGTCCCATGTGGATGACGCCACCGACCTTTTCAATGGGTTTGGTGGTGGGGCCTTTGTCGGCCAGGAGCGCGTTGGCTTCCAGGAGTCCGACCAGGACTACGACGACGCCGAGCCACATATGCACCTTGGTGACGTCCCAATTGGGGGACAAATGGCTGGCGGCGGCCATGAAGAACAACAGCGGGATGGACAGCAAGGTGTTGGTGCGCGAAGCCAGGAAGGCGCGGCGGGCCAGCGCGGGGAGGTTGTCGACCTTCTCGCCGTTGGCGGAGGCGATGACTTTCTTCTGCCGGGGCCAGATCACGAACCAGACGTTGAACCACATCACGGTGCCCATCACGGCGCCGGTCAGAATGCTGGCTCCCCAGCTGCTGTTCACCACTTCCACTCCGCCCTGCATGATGCGGATGATGATGATGGTCCAGCCGGTGATGGCGGTGCCCATCGCGCCCCAACGGAAATAGAACAAGGCGCGCGGCACGAGATCCTTGGTGGCGGCGGTTTTGACGCCCGCTTCAGCCTTGGCGAAGAAGGGGCCTTGCACGAAATTGAAGTACCAGAGCATGCCGATCCAGGCGATGCCGAAAATGAAATGTCCCCAACGCAAGAGGAATAACAGACCTTCGGAATTAAACAGCGCCCATTGCATACGTTTCTCCTTAATTGTCCGGCTCACAGCCGGCGCGATTTATTAAAGGAAAATATATATAAAAGATTCCGGAGCCGTTGACTTGGGTTCGATAAGTAATCCGCGGAGCAAAGAAGCCGCCAGAAGTGGGTCAGGTTGGCAAGCCCTTAGGTTTTGTTTCGGTAAAGTCGCTATAATAGTCGGCATGCCGCAATTTTCGGGATGGGGTCGCAATCCGGTCGTGACCGCACAGGAGAGGATTCCTGAAAACTCAGGACAACTCGGAGCCTTTTTACCTTTGCCCTATTTGCCTCGCGGCTTGGGTCGTAGTTACGGGGACGCGTGCTTGCCCGCTCCGGGGCATGTTTCCCTATCCACCGCGCGCCTCAAGCGCATGCTGTCCTTCAATCCGACGAGCGGCGTTTTGGACGCCGAGGGCGGCGTGACGTTGGCGGAAATCCTGGACGTCGCGGTGCCACGCGGATATTTTCTTCCGGTTACGCCCGGAACGCGCTGGGTCACTTTGGGCGGGGCCATCGCCAGCAATGTCCATGGAAAAAATCATCATGGCTCCGGATCGCTGGAACATTTTTTGTTGGAACTGGAAGTGGCGACGCCAGAGGGCGTGTTTGTCTGTTCCCCGCAAGCCAACCCGGATTTATTCCGCGCGACCGTGGGCGGATATGGCCTCACCGGATTGATTACCCGCGCCAAGGTGCGAATGAAGGTGGTGGCCTCGACACAAGTGGAGTGCTTGCGCGTGCGGGCCAAAGGCTTGGAGGATCTTTTCCGATTGTTCGATACCCATGATGGCGATTTCGAATACTCGGTGGCCTGGCTCGATACGTTGGCTCGTGGCAGAGGCATGGGTCGGGGCGTGTTGATGCTCGGCAACCATGCGGGTGCCGGTAAGATTGTCAAGGTCGCAGAAACCGTAAGGTCGCAAGGCGAAACGATGCGGTCGATGGACCCACCGGTGGAATCGATGGGCAAAGCCCGCGCAGCCGTCAGCGTGCCGTTTCCAATGCCGGGATTTTTGTTGAACCGTTTTTTCCTATCGGCCTTCAACGGATTGTTTTATGGAGTGTCGGGCGGCAGCCGTCGCAGCGTGGAGGCCTATCCGGGATTCTTTTATCCCTTGGATCGCATCGGCGCTTGGAACTTGCTCTATGGCCGCAAAGGGTTTTTCCAATATCAATGCGTGATACCCGATGGGGAAGACGCTGGCTCCGTGGGGAACAGGAATGTTTCCGAACGCGGCATCGAAGCGGTGTTGGCCTTTCTCAGCGATCATGGTTTGGGTGCGTTCCTGTCCGTATTGAAACGCTGCGGGGACGATCAAGTCATGCTGCCTTTCTGCAAAAAAGGCTACACTTTGGCATTGGATATTCCTTATCGAAGCGGAGAAACCTTGCGGTTATTGGATCGATTGGACGAGTTGGTTTTGCGCCATGGTGGTCGCGTGTATTTGACCAAGGATGCGCGGCTGTCGCCCTCGGCCTTCCGAGCGATGTATCCGGAATGGCGGGGTTGGATGGAGACGGTGCGGAAGTACAATCCAGAGGCGCGCGTGGACTCGGCCATGGCGCGGAGGCTTGGCCTATGGGACGCGTAGCTGTTTTCGCGGCCACTTCGGGAATCGGCGGCGCGGTGGCACGGCGCTTGGCCGCCACGGGACGGTCGGTCGTGTTGATCGGACGATCGGAAAAAGATTTGCGGGAGATGGCGGAGGCGCTGGGTGGCGCGGGTTCGGCTGCGCCGTCAACAGGAGGATCGTCGACAGGGTCGGTCGGGTCAGCCGAGTCCACCGGAACTGAACCCCCGCCTGTATTCGTCTGGGATGTGCTGGACTTCGCCGAGCACAAGGCGCGCTTTGCGGCATTGACCGCAGCGCATGAACTGGACGGGGTGTTCTTCGCGGCCGGAGTCCAATACCCCCAGGAGGATTGCGAGCGGGATCCCGATTTGGCCCGCAGGTTGGTGGATACGAATCTCACTGGGCCCATGATCATTCTCGATTTGTTCGCGGCTTATTTCCGTGGCCGCAGCGGCCGCAGCGGCCAAGAAGGCGGTTTCATCAGCGGCGTATCTTCGGTAGCCGGCGAACGCGGGCGGGGCAAGGTGCTGGCCTATGCGGCGTCCAAGGCCGGGCTGACGGCCTACCTCGCCGGACTTCGGCATCGCCTGGCGGACACGCGCGTGTTCGTGCAAACCGTCAAACCCGGCTTCGTGCGCACGCGCATGACGGCGGGGATGCGCAGCCCCTTGATGGCCGAGCCTGACGTGGTGGCGAAGCATATCGTCGCCGCCCTCGACGCGCGCCGGGCCGTCGTGTATACGCCGTGGATATGGCGATGGATCATGCTCGTCATCCGCAATCTCCCGGAATTCGTTTTTCGGAGGATGAAATTTTGACGGAGGCGCTGGGAAAAAGCGCGCGGCACCCCGTAACTTCCCTGTTACTCCTGGCGCGCCCGGGACATTGGATCAAGAACGTCTTCGTCCTGGCCGGCGTGTTCTTCGCGGACCAATGGCGCCGCCCCGAAACGCTTTACCTCGCAGCAGCGGCCTGCGCGGCTTTTTGCCTCGCCGCCAGCGCCGTGTATGCCGGCAATGATGCCTTGGACGCCGAGGAGGACCGGGCCAATCCGCGTAAGCGCACGCGTCCGGTGGCTGCGGGGGAAATCCAGCCCTTGGCGGCCTTGGCTTTTTCGGCGGGCCTCGCGGCTGCGGCTTTGGCCCTCAGCCTGTGGGCGTCGCCGCACCTGGCTTGGACGGTGGTGGCTTACCTGGCCGTGAACATCGCCTATTCGCGCGGCGCCAAGCGCCTGGTGTTGGTCGATGTGTTTTGCATCGCCGCCGGATTTATCCTCCGCCTGTTGGGCGGCACCTGGGGCATCGGCGTGGAACCGTCGCAATGGTTCCTGCTCTGCACCATGGCCCTCAGCCTGTTCCTGGGGTTTTCCAAACGCTACGCCGAGCTCATGGAACCGGAGCGCCCCCTGGAAGCCAAGCGCGCCGTGCTGCGCAACTATTCGCCGGAATTCCTGCGTATCCTGCTCGGGGTCACGATGTCCGCCACGTTGATCACCTACGGGCTGTACACGACCAATCCCCGCACCATCGCCCTGCACGGAACGGGTCATCTCATCTATTCGCTTCCCATCGCCATGTTCGGCATGTTCCGTTACCTGTACCTGGTCATGCACAAAGGGTTCGGCGAGAACACCGGCGCGGACATGATTAAGGACCGGGCCATGCTGGCGACCTGCCTGCTCTATGTGGCGGCCGTGGCCGTGCTGTTGGTATATTGATCCGCTTGCCGAACACGACGAACCGACGAACACGACGACTACGATAAGTAAGATGAATACGCCGAATCCACCGAAGAAGAGTACGGCCCGGGCCCTGTGGGCGGCGTTCGCGATTTTTATCGTGTACGGCACCACCTTTCCGTTCCATTTTTGGGGTCGGAATTACGCCTTCCGGCAGCTATTGCACCGCATCAACTGGCATCCCGTGTCCAGCGTGCCCGACGTCGTCCAGAATATCCTGCTGTTCATGCCGTTCGGTTTCCTGGGATATTTCTCTCTGGTGCACAAACGCTCGCCGCTGAAAAAAACCGCCGTGGTGATCTTGGGATTCCTATTGAGCACGTCGGTCGAGTTCTCGCAGATTTTCGAAACCGACCGCTGGCCCGCCCTGTCCGACGTGATCTTCAATACCGTGGGTACTGCCGTGGGCCTGATCGGCGGAGTCATGCTGAAACGATCCGTGCTCGGGTTCAAGTCCAATCCCATGGCGCGGAAATATCTCGACGCGCCTTCCGCCTTTCCGCTTTTGATCTTCATCATCCTGGTGACCGGCAGCCTGTGGCAGCCCTTCGATTTCTCCCTGGAGGTCAGCAATATCTGGGGGCATGTAAAGCAATTCTTGAAGGAACCGTTACGGTTCACACGCCCGGACGACGATGTCCTCTCGGCGTTGCAGTTCGCCCTGGTCTCGCTTTTCGCCTGCCGGCTTTTCCGCGAAACCGGTTGGCGGCGTCCGGTCGTGGTGGGCACGGTCTTGACGGCATACCTGGGAGTGAGCCTGGAAGCGACCCAGGTCATCATCGTTTCCCGCGGCCCGGAAATCCAGGACGCCTTGGTCTCGTGGGTCGGCGCCTTCGCCGGGGGGGTAGCGTTCCTGTTACCGGGGTTCCGCAGGCGTCCCTGGGCTTCGGGCGCGGCCGTGGTCCTGCTGGTGGCCGTGTTCGCAGGCGTCAGCGGGCTGAGCCCCTTCATTTTTCACGCGGGCCGCGCGGATTTCAATTGGATCCCTTTCCTTGCCGATTACGAAAAAACCACCGCCGTCGCGCTGGGGAATTTCCTGGTTTCCGGCATGACCTACTTCCCGCTCGGGTTTTTAACGTGTTACCTGTTTCCGCGCTCCCGGGCTGCGGGCTTTACGGCAGTAGGGATAGCGGCTAGCCTATCCTTCGCCATCGAATGGCTGCAAGGCTATGTCGCGGGTCGTTATTCCGACATCACTACCGTCATCGGAGCCTGCTTGGGTTGCCTGGCCGGCATCCTGGTCCTTACGCGCGGCTGGCCGGCGTTCATGGACTACATGCGCCAGGATGAGGACACCGAAGTCTGATATGCGTTCGGACGTACTGATAACCGGCGGCGGCATCGTGGGGTTGGCCACGGCCTGGAGGCTGCTGCGGCGTTTTCCCGACCGCAAAGTGATCGTACTCGAAAAAGAGAATCGCGTGGCGGCGCATCAAACCGGGCACAACAGCGGCGTGATCCATTCCAGCATTTATTATAAGCCCGGTAGTTTCAAGGCCCGCTTGTGCCGCCGGGGTTATGCGGACATGGTCGCGTTTTGCGAGGCGCATCGGGTGCCGTTCGACCTGTGCGGCAAACTGGTAGTGGCCACGTCCCAGGCGGAGCTGCCGCAATTGGCCATGTTGCGGGATAGGGCCGAAGCGAACGGATTGGTCGGAGTGACGGAACTCCCCGGCGAGCGCATTCCCGACGAAGAACCTCATGCCCGTGGGCTGCGCGCCCTGCGCGTGCCGGAAACGGGCATCGTGGATTACATCAAGGTGTCGGAAGCCCTGGCTGCGGAAGTGCGCAAGCTGGGCGGGGACGTCCGGCTGGGGGCGAGGGTTACCGCGATCCGAAATGCCTCCGTGACCCGTGCGCAGGACGGCTCTACTGTGACGACCGGAGGCGCGGCATCGGGAAAAATCGTGTTGACCGAGTCGGGGGAGTTCGAGACTTCCTTCCTCATCAATTGCGGCGGACTCATGAGCGATCGATTGGCCCGCATGGACGGCATCGATCCGGGCCTGGCCATCGTCCCCTTTCGCGGCGAATATTACCAGTTGTCGCCGCGCGCCCAAAGCCTGGTTCGGAATCTCATCTACCCCGTTCCCGATCCGGCCTTCCCGTTCCTGGGCGTGCATTTCACGCGCATGGTCGGTGGCGGGGTGGAATGCGGCCCCAACGCCGTGCTGGCTTTCAAACGCGAGGGTTACCGCAAGTCGGACTTCAACTGGCGTGATTTGGCGGAAGTCTTGGCCAACCGTGGTTTCCGAACTTTAGCCGCGCGCCATTGGCGCATGGGCCTGGGGGAATTCCACCGCTCCTTTTCCAAAAGCGCGTTCGTCCGGGCGCTGCGACGCTTGATCCCGGAAATCCAATCCGACGATTTGACCCCGGCGGAATCGGGCGTGCGCGCCCAGGCCCTGCGACCGGACGGCTCCCTGGTGGATGATTTCCATTTCGCGGAAGGGCCCCGCAGCCTACACGTCCTGAACGCCCCGTCGCCGGCGGCCACGGCTTCCCTGGCCATCGGATCCGAGATTGTCGAGCGTTACGCGCAAGCTACGGTATGACGCGCGTTACCTGACGCGATTTAAGGATAAATTCGGACGGGAATCACAAGCAGGAGTTTAATCGCATGGACATGGCGGATCGGAAGGGCATCATCCAGGCGCTCCTCATGGCGCAGCGGGACAAGCAAGCGGAGTACGAGCGCGAAGCGGTTTCGCTGGATCAAGCGGCCGCGCTGGAAACCAAAAGCAGCGCCGGGGATAAATATGAAACCGGCCGTGAGATGATTGCGCAAAGCCGGAGTATCATCCAGCGCAATCTCGCGGAAGCCGTGGCCAATGGCGATGCATTACAACGCATGGCGGCCGCGCCAATGCAAGGCAGGATCGGTTTCGGCAGCTTGGTGGAAACGAGTTTGGGTTGGTACCTGATAGGCGTCGGTTTGGGCGAAATCGAATTCAAAGGGATCCGTATCGGCACGGCGTCGCTCGCCAGCCCATTGGGCGCGGCCTTGAAGGGAAAATGCCCCGGCGACAAGCAGGCTTGGAAAGGCCGGACGCTAGAAATTTTGGTTTTATCAGTTTAACGCGGGCGCATTTTAATCGTTGTTGCGGTTGCGCTTGTGCAAATCCATCCAGCCCCCAGATTTCTCCCGCCAAAAAATCTCTGTCGGTATATCCTAGGAGAGTCTAGCCGGACCCGGTGCGAAAGAATCCCGGGCTTGGCCTAGAATCAGGAGTCGATGCCGGTGGAACCGTTTGGGAAATTTGCAAAATGGGGAGTCCGTGATCGAGTCGCGCCCGACGCGCCGGGCCTGCTTGTCCTGGCATGGTTTTTCGCCTGCTTCCAACCCGGCTTTGCCTTGACCAAAAAGAAATTCGATTTCATCGTCGGCGTGGACGGGGATTTCAAGGCTGCCATGGCGGCGGCCAAAGAGGCCGCTTCGGCTTCCAACCGATACGTCATTTTTTTTCCGGAAGCGGAATACAATATCGGCGCCTTGACAGGCGACGCGAATCAAAAAACCACCTTCACCACGTCGAACGTGTCCTTCATCGGGCAAAGCGAGGACAAAACCATCGTCTTCAACAAGTCCAAGAATGAAGGCATCAGTATCACCGCGACGTTGGATTTCAACAACGCGAATAACCTGTACTTCCAGGATCTCTCGATCATGAACCGGGCGAATTATGGGGACGTCGCGAGTTACGCTGTAACGGGTAGGCATGTGGCGGTCCAGGAGCAAGGCGACAAGTTTATCTATAAAAACGTCCGGTTGTTGAGCACGCAAGACACCTATTACACCAAGGGCGCCCGGACCTATTGGGAGAACGGTCAGATCCACGGCACCACGGATTTCATTTGCGGCGACGGAGACGTTTTTTTCAACGGCGTGCAGCTTTTTGAAATGAAGAAGAGCGCCATGACCGCGCCTTCGACCTCAACCAGTTGGGGCTATGTTTTCCAGCAATGCGTCATCGATGGCGACGTCAGCGATTTCGACCTCGGCCGATCCTGGAATGATGCCCGCGCGGTATTTCTCAATACCACCATGAAGAAATTGCCGTCCGCCGGCGGATGGGGCGATCCCATGAATTCCAACCCCCAGCTTTTCGCCGAATACAAAAGCGCGACGGCTTCCGGATCCCTGATCGATTTGAGCAAGCGCCGCAAGAGTTACACCAGCGGCGCGACGGTGACGCTCAATCCCGTGCTGACCGACGCCGAGGCCGCCAAGTACACGGTCGCGAACGTGTTGGGGGGAAGCGACAATTGGCAACCGCAAAACCTGACGCAGCAAGTTCCGCCACCGGTGGTAACCCAAAGCGGAACCCAGCTCGTTTGGGACGATGATCCGAACGCCCTGGGATGGGCCCTATTTAAGAACGGGAAATATTTGGCGAATGTCGCGGCCAATGGCTACGACGCCTCGGCCCTGGCCGTCGGCGACCTGATTACCGTGCGGGCGGCCAATGCCATGGGTGGATTGGGGGCCGCGTCCAATGCGTTGAAGTTCGGGAATCCATCCAGTGTGCGGGTCCGGTCATCCGGTTCCATGGGACGCATGACCCAACGGAACTCGTTATTAATGCTGGAAGGATTCGGTTCGTCGCCGGTCGAGTTGCGGATAGGCGATGCCGAGGGGAGACAGGTCTATATGGGACGCTGGCCCGCAGCGGAAGTACCGCGAGAGTTGGACTTGTCACGCGCGGGGCTCGCGAAGGGCACCTACATTGCCGTCGCGTCCTCAGCCGAAAAAGCGAAGCAAGTTCTTCGATTTCAGTTGGCCAACTGAATTTTCTCCCCCAGTCGCTGACTCCTTCCCTAAGCCGATAATCGGAGCCGCAAGCCCCACGCGGTGACTGAACGGGCAGGGAAGGAAAATTTGGAGGGTCCCATTTCGCTGGGAAAGGATTGGAAATCAGTTAAAGTTTGCCTATCATCACGGAAGTTATACCAGTAAGAATTCCCAGGCAAAGCAACGCGACTTTCAATCGAACGGTTGGTAAACGAATGAAAATAATCCGAATCCCTGCCGGCCTTTCACGTTTGCTTTGGATCAGTTTCTTCGGTATCACTTGTTGCGCAACGGAAGCCGCGGATGGGGACAGCGCTTTCTTCGCGTGGAGAAGGTTCACCGGCGATTATTCTTTGGGTTATAATCTGTATGATCACCGAGATCAGGACATAACCCGCGAAACCGTTTCGGCTTTCAAAATCGGCCAGCCGTTGTTTTTCACGACTCGATTGAGTCTGGATCTGGGGTTGGGCGCCGAATATTGGTATTCCACTTTAGGAACCGCACCTTATGAACGTTTCGTCCGATTCAATCCCGGCGTTGATCGAGCCTATTTCCATTATGAAAATGAAGTCAGTAGCTGGAAGTATTCGATGAATGGAGGCTTATTCCCCTTCGCGGCGAATCCCGATGCCGACGTTTTCGGAGACTACTTGCTCCGCTATGGCGCCTACCCAGGTTTCATCGAGCGGACCCAACCAGGGTGGTCGGACTTGGGAAACACACCCGTGCCTTTATCGGGGATCGATCTAAACTTAATCACCCCTTCCGGAAAATTTCAGCATCAATTTCTTGGATTAGTGGATTCTAGCGCGAGTGGTCAAGGAAAGGATTATTCGTTGGTCTATATCCTCAATTTTTCTGCGACCGAAAATGTTGAACTAGGCTTTGGCATGGAGTGGCTGCGGTTTGCCTCGACTCGCCCGGATGAAACGACGCCTAATGATCGGGATAACGCCTACGTGAAAACCGACACCGGTTACGTTCTCCTGCTCTGGGATACTACCGGCTCCGTGGTAGGTGATATGGGATTTTACACCCGCACGGCTACGCAAATCATGGTGAGAGCGGCTTTCAATTTACAAGGCATTTTGGGATTGAAATCATGGGGCAAAAAGGATTGGCGAGTTTATGGCGAGGCGGCTCTCCTGGGTATTGCGAATCAACCCATATATTATGACGATCGTTTTCGCCGGTGCGCTTTCATGACCGGTATAAATCTGCCCTCCTTCGGTTGGCTGGATCGCTTTGAAATCGCGGCCGAATGGCATCAGCCTCATTTTTCAAATTCCGATTATTATCGATCCGTTTATGGGTTTCCCTTCAATTCCAGCGCTCCGTTTAAAGACCCGCCCGAGTATTGGAAAGAATCCGTCTTTATCTCCAAATCCATTTTCCATTGGCTAAGTATTCAAGGACAATACATCCATTATCCGGTAAATGCGGTTTATGCATACTCCAATACGGGGAAATCTGAAGCGACCTATGCGGTGAAAACGCTTCTTTTCGATCGGCTCAATCTGCGTCTGCAAGGATATTTTTAAAATTTGATTCGTGATAGTAATAACAGGGTGTTGAAAATAAAAGCAAGTTAAACACAAGGAAGCACACTAATGACTTTCCCCGGTCAATTGTTGCGACTGAGCTTCTTCCTAGGACCGCTTCCAGCTTTGACGCTTGCCGATACCCAAGTCCATTATGTGTTTACCCTGATGGACTCGGCGTTTCACGCCAAGGTGATGTTTGAATCGCAAATCCAAAGCCAAGGCTTCCCGGATTCCTCACGTGTTACGGCGGTGGCGGAGTCGATTTCATATTGGCATGATGCGCAACTCAACGACTATCCCCTGGGAAATATTTGGTTGGCTTATGAACGGCCAGCCGATCCGGGAAAAATCCTATTCCTGTCCAATATGGTGCCGATAATATGTTTACTGAGTTTGCGCATTGACGCCATGTGCACGGGTTGCTTTCGGGACTATAGTTTTTTCGGAACGAAAATAATGGACGTGTCCGCTGCGGACTCGGCGGCGGCTTTTCAGGTTAACGGACTCGAAAACCGGTTTGGGTTGGGCAAATCCTTGGCCTTCCAGGAACAGGCGGGCGTCGCGCAAAATTTGCCGCGCCGAGATCCCGCCGCTAAGGGATCCGCGCTCTACATCCTGAAAATGGAAAACACATTTCCTTCCTTGGAAAGCATCCGGTACATCGCGTATTACACTTTTGTAATTCCAGGAACCAACTCCATCCTACCCCTGCGTCCATCCAGTGACAATACCCGTTTTGATTCAGGGTATGATGCGAATGGAAAACAACTCTCGATTCGCGGGGCCGCCGATACCTGGCTGGGCGCGCGCGTCCGATTCAAACTCCCGGCGCGGTAATTGCTTTTGGACAGCCTGTGTGTTTTCGATGCCGGTTAATCGCATGATGTCGCGGCGAAGAGAAGGCGCGGGGATAT
>JADGQO010000086.1 GCA_017881725.1 Fibrobacteria bacterium | reverse complement strand
GGGCTTCAGTTGCAAAACCGCGACGACCGAACCGACCACGTTTAACGCGCCTTCCATCACAGCGGATTCCGCCTTGCCGTAGGCGACCTGAAGCTTGGGATGGTACCGTCCAATCCGCGTATAAGACTTGCGTTGCGCCATCGCCGACGCCCATGGCAACGGGCCGCTGTCCCAATTCCCATCCCCGTCAAAATCGAAGTTCACGGTAACGTCGCCCAGAGCCCATTCGGGAATCGCGCTCCCCCGTAAGTCGAAGGTTACCGTATCGCCCAGGTTAACTGAGGCCGGAAGTGGTTTCAGGATCACGTTCAATACTTTCTCGACTGCAACCACGAATGCCTGCCGCAAGGGCCTTCCCGAGGCATCGCCGTCGCCCATGGCCTCCAAAACAATGGGATACTTTCCGGCTTTAACGGGCGTCCAAGACAACGTTCCATCCCGGATAACCATGGAATCCGGGCCATTAATAAGTTTCAATTGCGGAAGCGCGGAAGTTGGACCGCCATGCGGCTCGAGTTTTTTATCCCCGGAAGAGGCGGAAGCCAAGCCCGGCGGGCGGGTGGAAGCCGAAACCACGGGACGGTATTGGTACAACCGGCCGACAAAAGCTTTATAGGCGGGGCGCGAAGTGAAGATTGCCGCTTTTGATTTCGGTTCCGGCGCAGCAATTACCGGTTGCAGCGCGGCGGAGTCCGGAGTGGATTGAGGGGCGGTCTGGGCTTGTGCCGTAGGCCTTTGTGGCGCGGAATTTTTAGAGCTTACCTCGATCCCGGTTTTTGACTTCGGATCAGGCGCATCGGTTTTGCGGTGACAGGCGCAAATCATGAGGCAGATGAAAAACAAGGCTACCCATCTTATGGAATTCGCTTGCGCGCGGTTCCCTGGATGCGCCAACTGGTATTTTAAGCACATTATGGTGCCATTTTATCACCTCCGGTTTTTTGAAGTCAATCGATGGAATTTAAAGTCTGAGCAGCAGGCGACGGTTTTTTGAAATCAAAGGGTGATGGAAGGAAATATCCATCGCATCAATGGTGGAGTTTCAATCCTTCCATTGCGGTCCCCATTTCGGCGGATCGATTTCGCTGGGCTTTGAATTCGAAGATGCTTCAGGCTCTTTATCCAGGCTTTCCGCCTTGCTTGCCGTATCCGCCTTTTCCAGTTGGCTCGCCACGGCGAGAATATCCTCCCGGGTCAGGCCGGAGGCGTACAATTGATTACCCAAGGCATGCGCCAAATCATCGGACAGCGCGCGTTTCGCTTTCTCATCCAGTTCGACGACCCCGCCCATCCATTCGAAAATCGCTTGGCGGATTTTTTCGGCGGTGGTTTCCTTGCCGTTAACGCGTTGCGACATTTTGAATCTCCTCAGGCAACCCTCGGCTTCGTCCACGGGGCAATGCAGATAGTCGGCCAATTTTTCAACCGACCAATTTTGCCGGATCGAAAGAGAAAGATTATCCACGCTTTGCGGAGCCAGATGGCTCCAACGGTAATGCGTGGGTTTTAACTCCAAATATTTCCGGTAGGATTTTTGGAACACGTCGGCCGCCAATTTGTCGGCCAAAGTCAAGTTAACGGACATGGCTGGAACGACTCAGCCTTTTTTGCCCGCTGCGTCGTCTTCCTCATCTGAATCGTCCTCCGCATCTTCATCGTCATCGTCTTCAATGTGGCTGAACTCCTTGTCCAACTCCAACAACACGTCTTTGACCTTGGCTTCGGTTTCCGTCAACACGCTCTTGCAACGCTTCAGAAGGCCCGCAGCCTCAACCACGCGCTCCGCCAAGACGTCGATCGGCACCTTGCTTTGATCGATGTCTTCCAGAATTTCATCCAGTCGGGCGATGGCTTCGCTATAAGTTTTTTTGGATTCCTTCATGGGTTTTTCCTTTTCGAAAGCACTTGGCTAGTGATGTAGCCGTCCTGCAATTGCGTGACGATTTCCATACCCGACGGAACTTGATCCGTGCGAGTCAGAATTTTGCCTTCGGGATTGCGCAGCATGGCGAATCCCAGGGCTAATTGGCGAGCCGGGTCCGCAGCATGCACCAGGCGACCTTTGAGATCCAATCCCTGCTTTTGTTCCGCCAGGCGATTACTGACGCGATCGCGCAGCCGCACAAAACCGGCCTGCAATAGATGTGTGCTCTTGGTACCCGATTTATCCCAGGCATGGGCCAAACCTTGCGTCCGATTCTGGAACCGTAACTTTTCCAATCCTAAAATTTTATCCGGTCCGCGCAGCAAACCGGTACGATCGGCGGCCAGCCGGATTTTTTCCATTTTCAAAATTTGGCGTGTACTACCGGCTAATCGGTCCGCCCGCTCACGAGCATGCGCCGATTCCAGGGATTTTCTTCCGCTCCAAATATGGCGGAAGGTGGCGGCCTTTTGGCCTAAATCATGTACGCATTCCTGGAGGGCCAGCTGCCAGGTTTCGCTGATGGTTTGGGTCGCTTCCCCAAGGCGGCTCCAACACTCGCTGAGGCGCTCCACTAAAAACTTGGCGCAATCCGTCGGCGTAATTTTGTCCGCGAAAGCCACCAAGTCGGCGAGGGAGTTATCAATTTCGTGTCCGATTCCCGTTAACACCGGAACCGGGCATTGCGCGATGCCGCGACAGATGGACTCCGCATCAAAATAAACCAGATCGGTTTTCGAGCCGCCGCCGCGCACCAGACAAATCACGTCCAACTTCAAGGACGACAAACGTTCGAGCGCGGTTAGCACGGTTTTTTCGGCCGCGTCCCCCTGCATTTTTGCGCCGGCAAAGGCCACGCGAAAGGAAAAACCCGAGTTTAAAAGAGTGGTTATAAAATCCTGGTAGGCGGCGGATCCGGGAGCGGTAATCAATCCCACGCGCAAAGGCGCGTCGGGCAAAGTGCGTTGCTTGTTCCGATTCAGAAGGCCTTCGCGCATCAGGCGTTCCAAGGTCCGCTGTCGCGTGAGGCTCAACTCGCCGATGGTGAAATTTTCGTCGATGTCCAAAACCCGCGGCTGGAATCGTCCCGAGGGAACGTAAAAGTTAGCCTCGACGAGCAAGGCGACCTTTAATTCAACGCGCAAGGCCAAAGGCGTCGGCAATTGGGCGAAGCGCATATTCATGACTTCAAGTTGTGAGGTCCACAGCGTGGTTTCCAAGACGGCGCGGGGCCGGGCATCGTCCGCCTCGAACTCGCCGAGTGTCAGATAGGCAAGCTTTCCACGCACGTTCAATTGCGTGATGACGCCCTTCACCCAGACTTTCGGCACCTGGGTTTTAAGCAGCCGTTCCACGCTGCGGTTGTATTGCGTGAGGGTAAAAACCTTCCGCAGCTCGATTTTGCCTGAACCTTGGGAAGATTCCGCCGGGTCTTCGTCCATCGCCTCTGGGGCCATGTCAGAAAGCTATAAAATTAGGCATCCCGACCGTCTGGCATGCTCCCAACCCGGTTCCTGTCCTTGCACCCGGACCAAGGCGGAACTAGTTTTTTGACCCATACGACGGAATGAGTCGGAGTGATTCGTTGCGTGGAATAAGGAGCTCGAAATGCCGGTAGTGGATTACAAGACATACATCAAAATGCTGGACACGGCCAACAAGAACAAATACGCCTACCCAGCCATTAACGTTTCCAACCTGGAAACCGCCAATGCCTGTTTGGCGGGATTCGCGGAAGCCAAATCGGATGGAATCATCCAAGTGTCCACCGGCGGCGGCGAACATGCCTCCGGGACTACGGTCAAGGACATGGTCATCGGGGCTATTTCCCTTGCCAACCACGTTCATTTGATGGCGTCGAAGTACAACGTGAACATCGCGCTGCACACCGATCATTGCCAGCCCAAGAAGGTCGACACTTTCCTCAAGCCCCTCATCGCCGAGACCGAACGTCGCCGCGCCAAGGGCGAGAAGAATCTTTTCAATAGCCACATGTTCGACGGCTCCGAGCTGCCCCTGGCCGACAATATGAAAATCGCCAAGGAACTCATGGTCCTGTGCGCCAAAAACGAAATCATCCTGGAAGTGGAAGCCGGCGTAGTCGGCGGCGAAGAGGACGGACACAATACCGAAGGCGTCCCGGCGGAAAAGCTGTACACCACGCCCGAGGATATGCTGGGAGTTTACCAAGCCCTCTCCTCCATCCCCAATGCCCGCTATATGTTCGCCGCGACCTTCGGCAATGTGCATGGCGTATATAAGCCCGGTAACGTAAAGCTCAAGCCCACCATTCTCAAGGATGGCCAGGCCGCGCTGCAGGCCAAGTTCAAGGCCCGTTTCGATCTCGTGTTTCACGGCGGCTCCGGCTCCTCCAAAGAGGAAATCGCCGAGACCCTGGAATACGGCGTCATTAAAATGAACGTGGATACCGATACGCAGTACACATTCACCCGCCCGGTTGCCGATCACTTCTTCAAGAATTACGACGGCGTACTCAAAATCGATGGCGAAGTGGGCAATAAGAAGGTTTACGATCCGCGTGCCTACCTCAAGGCCGGCGAAAAAGGCATGGCCAAGCGCGTCAAAGAGGCTTGCGACGATTTGCACTCGTCGGGCAAGACCTTGTTCGCGGCTTAGCCGAGTTCACTTCCGCTAGGTCAAAGCGGATAACAATGGAAAAGCCCCGGTCTATGACCAGGGCTTTTTTGTTTAAATCCTAGTCGCCTTTGCCGATGACAACGCAGCTATTATGCCCGCCGAAGCCGAAGCTATTGCTGATCCCATACTGCGCGTTCGTCGTGGACATGACATTGGGCGAGCAGTCGATGTCGATTTCGGGATCCTTATCCTTGAAGTTCATGGTCGGATGCACCTTACCGCTTTGCAGGGTCATGACGAGGGCAATCGCTTCGACGGCCGAGGCGCCGCCCAATAGGTGCCCGATCATTGACTTGGTCGCATGGACTTTCATGTTTTTCAGATGTGGGCCGAACACTTGGCCCAAGGCTCGGACCTCCGCGACATCCCCGAGCGGCGTTGAAGTCGCGTGCGCGTTGACGATTCCAATTTCCGTGGGCGGCAAACCGGCATCATCCAAAGCCGCGCGCACGGCCTGACAGACGCCTTCACCCGTTTCCAGCGGCGCGGACATATGGTGGGCGTCGCAGCTTGCGCCATAACCCTTAAGCACCCCGAGAATCTTTGCCCCGCGTGCAACCGCATGCTCCCGGGCCTCCAGTACCAAAACACCGGAGCCTTCACCCAATACGAAACCGTCCCGATCGTTATCAAATGGCCTCGACGCTGTACCCGGGTCATCGTTGCGACGGGAAAGCGCGCGCATATTTCCAAAGCCGGCCAAAGAGACTGGGCAAACCGCCTCTTCCGCTCCGCCGGCCAACATGATATCCGCACGGCCTAAGCGAATTTGGTCGCCAGCGCTGGAAAGCGCATGGTTACCCGTTGCACATGCCGATGTAACGGACCAATTCGGCCCACGCCAACCCAACCGCATGGCCACCATGCCTGAAGCCATATTCGTAATCGACATGGGAACAAAAAACGGCGATACGCGTTTGGGACCTTTGGTAACCAGGGCTCCCGCATTTTCCGTAAAGGTTTCAATGCCGCCCATGCCGGAACCTAATATCATTCCGGCCCGAGCCACATTCACCTTGAATTGTGCCAATCCGCTGTTTTCCACGGCGGATATGGCGGCATGTATCATGTACTGGATGAAGCGTGACGTACGCCCGATTTCCTTGGCGTCAAAAAGACCGGATGGGTCAAATTCCTTGACTTCCCCGGCGAAATGAGTGGTATAGGCCGCGGTATCAAACCTCGTAATGTTCGAAATACCCACTTTCCCCGCCAACAAATTAGCGAAATAGGTTTCCAGCGTATTCCCTACGCAACTCACCACACCCATTCCTGTAATAACGACTTCACGATTCTGACTCATGTTTTTCCCTACCGTTGGCGGGCTATAGGACAATTTCGCCTTGCTATGTTTCCAGCGAATCACCGGCCACCTCAGGCAGGTCAAAAGATAGGAAAAGGGGTCACCTGTGGACAATAACCTCGTTTGGATGGACATGGAAATGACGGGCCTGGATTCCCAAAAGGATCAAATTTTGGAGATCGCGACTTTGGTAACCGACTCCAACCTGAACATTCTGGCGGAAGGACCCAACCTGGCCATCTTTCAACCCGATGACGTTTTAGCCGGAATGGACGATTGGAACCAAAGTCATCATGGCCAAAGCGGGCTGATTGCGCGCGTTAAGGCTTCCCAGGAAACGTTGCAAAGCGCGGAAGAAAAAACCTTGGCCTTCGTCAGCATGTATACCAAGCCTAAATCCTCTCCCCTATGCGGCAATTCGATTTGGCAGGACCGGCGATTTTTGGATCGGCTCATGCCGAACTTGAACGGATACTTCCACTATCGCATCATCGATGTCAGCACGGTGAAGGAATTGGCGCTTCGCTGGTACCCGCAAATTCCTCCTTATAAAAAAGCCGAACAACATTTGGCTTTGGCCGATATACGCGAATCAGTCGGCGAGTTAAGGCACTATCGGACTTCATGCTTTATTCCCCAGCTGGGTTAAGGGCTGGACCCAGTCATTCCCAGGGGTGAACTTGCATTTATTCCTATTTTTCTGCTTTTAATAATCATAAACTGAAAAAAGCGCCAAAGGCCATTCGGCATTGAGTGTTCATGCATTTCTCAGGAGGACGTTTCCATCAAATTACAGCGCTATGATTTCAGGGGTGGTCGCGAGCGATCCGGACTATTGACTCGGCCGCCGAGAAATCCAAGACGAACAGCCCTATTGCGGTGGTTAGCCGTTATTGCCGTGTTTGGGTTAATCGCCGGGTTTAAAAAAATGGGGGACCATAAGTCCTTGGCGGCAGGACTGCAACACTTGGGCCCAACGGCTTTGAGTCAATCCGAATCGCAGGCTTCAGCCGGAACATTGAAAGGGGGCGCGCCTTCCCTGGCTTCCCTGGTAATCGACTTGGACAAAAATTTCCCCGCGAGTGCGTCCCTGGATAAGAAAATAATCCCAAGCCAACCCGGATTTACGGGAGTTATGGCCTCACCCAAGGAAACGCCCGCTCCACGCTTCGAAGCCGCGACCTTGGAGTGGAGCCCGCCCTTACGCAACTATCCCCTTTCCGATACCTTCAGTTTTCATGGACGCGCGCAAGTCGCCGAGTACGGATTAGATTCGCTGCTGAACGCCCGAGTGAATATTTATTTGCAACGCTATAAGCCGGAGATCGGCGTGATCCTGATTGCGGATTTGAAGTCCGGCCATATCCTGGCGATGGGCGAAAGAGACGATTCGGTCATCTCCGAGAAGCCGCGCTTGGCATTTGGATCCGGTTTTCCGGCTGCTTCGTTAATCAAGATCCTCACCGCGACGGCGGCATTGGAATGTAAAGCGAAGGACATTAACGACAGTATTCCGCAATTAGGCTCCTATCACACGCTCTATAAACGCCAGTTGATGGCGGCGAATCCGGCACGACTGCCTAAGATCACTTTGGAGCAAGCGTTCGCGCGCTCGGTGAATCCGGCCTTCGGATTATTAGGCATGAATCTCGGGGCTGCCGCCTTGAGAAACCAAGCCCTTCGGCTGGGCTTCAACCAACCGGAACCGGTTCCAGGGGTGGCGCAATCGCGGATTGAAATTCCCGACACAGGATTTTCCTTGGCAGAAACGGCTTGCGGCTTCACGACGAAAACCACAATTTCACCATGGCACGCTTTGCAAATCGCGCGTGGTGCCGGAGACGACGGCCGGCTGCGCCCCTGCCCATTCACACGCGAAATTACGGATTTGAGTACCGGCAAGAAATTATTGGTGACCTTGGCTCCGGGAGAACCTTTTGTTTCCTCGGACAACTTACTCAAGCTGCAAGATCTCATGCGCGCGTCCGTGCGCTTCGGCACGGCTCGCAAGGGGTTTCACCGGACCTTTAAAGCCAGCCAGTTGGAAAAAATCGATGCGGGCGGAAAAACAGGTTCTTTGGATGGCGAGGAAACGCGCGGCCGTTTCGACTGGTTCATCGGCTTTGTAAAATTCAAGGACGAACCCGGGCGCGGACTCGCCTTTTCCATTATGTTGGTGCATCGGGAATATTCGAGCATTCATGCCAGCCAGTTGGCGGCCCTGCTGATTAAGGATTGGATGATTTCGGTGGAGAAGGCCCGCAAGGCCGAGGCGGCCTATCACGCGGCGTGACAACCTATGGGTTACGGTGGAAGTAGCGTCATGATTCAGGAAAAATGGCCAGAAAAAAAGTCGCGTTAATCCTGAGCGGAGGCGGGGCGCGCGGGGCTTATCAAGCCGGAATCCTATCCGCGTGGCAGGATATTTTCCGTCGCAATGGGAATATCGAGATCATCGTGGGCGTTTCCGCCGGTGCCATCAATGCCGTGCGGCTCATGCAATCGGCGCCCAATTATGCCAGCGGCGTGGACGCCATCGTGCAACTGTGGAGCACTTTGACTCCCGATCAAATTTTCGAATCCGACTTGAAAGCCATTGTCAGGAACTTGGTGCGCTTGGTCCGATCTTCGCGGCATCAAAAGCATCACGGTAGCGATACCAACTTGATCAACGCCGTCCTGAATACGGCGCCGCTTTACGACTACCTGCGCCGAAATACCGATATGGGACAGGTGCAGCAACGCTTGCGGACCTTGCCGGACCATAGCCTGGCGATTTCCTGTTTCGATTACACGGATTTGAAAAACGTTACTTTTTTTCAAACACGCGAGGCCTGTCCATCCTGGGAACGGCCCACGGTGCGCGGCGTCCGCACGTCATTGACCATCGAGCACGTCATGGCCTCGTGCGCCGTTCCGTTGATTTTTCCACCGATTATCATGGATGGACATTTTTACGGGGACGGATCCCTGCGCAATATGACTCCGTTGAACGCCGCCATCCGGCTGGGGGCGGAGCGCATCATCAATATCAGTTTGCGCGGCGACTCTTACCAGCAAACAACGAACGTGGCCCCTACCCTCGGCCGCATTGCCGCCACCATGCTGGACTCCATGTTCCTGGACGCCGTGGACATCGACTCGCAATTCATGAATCGGATTAACCTGTTGGCCACCAAGGTTCCGGAAAACGAACGTGATGTCCGCATCATCGACCTATGCCGAGTCGGTCCGATGCTGGATTTCAGCGAAATCGCCGGGAAGTACCGGAAACGGTTTCCCAAAACACTGCGCTATTTGTTCGGCGGCTGGATTTCATCCGAACTGCTCAGCTTTTTGCTCTTCGATAGCGAATACGCCAAAGAGCTGATGGATTGCGGAAAACGCGACGGCGAGCTTTTTTTGGATGTCGTCGAGGATTGGCTGTTGAACAACGATTAGATAACGATACGATCTATTTATCGATCATGCCGGGATCTTCCTCGCCCGGTTCCAACATGCGCTTCCCTACCGAGGCCATGGCTCCCAAGGTCACCGAGATGGATGCTCCGCGTAGTCCCAACTGATCGTGCCATCCCAAGCTCCCGGTAGGACGGAAGGCGATGCTGATGAAGGGACGGTTCCTTCCCGAGAAATAATACTCCAATCCCACTATCCCACGGAAATAGTCGACGATGCCATCCGGCGCATTGATTCCGAAAGGGCCTGTATCGCCCAGGGCGGTTTTTTGGGTTCCGTCGATGGCGTAGAATTCCCCGCCCAAGGCAAGGTTCAACTTGTCCCAAAGCATGAACTGCATAGTCGCGCCGGCATTGTAGATGAAACCCTGGCGGCCATTGCCCAATCCGTCGGTGCTGTTGATAAAGGTCAGTGCGCCGAATGCCACCGCCCGCGTGGTATTGGCGGCGAATCGTGGTGTGGCCAGTTTTCCGGAAGCACCGCCCATCATTTGGTAATCGCTGTTGTAGGAATGTTTGGAAGAATCGCTTTGCAGCGCATCCGGCAGCGCGTTATCAAATTCGGCCGCTCCTCCGAAAATCCCAAGTTGGATGAAGGACCACGGCGCATAATCCACGGACAGGCCCGTAGAGTTGATGACGGATGGGAAGCCTTCTTCAAAAATATCCTGCCCGCTATGGTCGAAAAAAAGACCCAAGGATACCTGCGCGGGGCCGAATTCCGACATCGGCGCTCCCGGCGGGAAAGCGAATCCCAACCCCGGTAGAAAGAACGTGAGCCATGCGAACCTCAAATTCATGATTGACCTCATTTATCCGATTGGACGATGGGCAAGGGCGCGTCCACCGACGCCCGGATACCGTTGGATTCCGCCGTCAAACGGACGGACACGATGCGCGCGGAAGTCTGCGTATAGATGATGGTATTCAGCGCCTTTCCTCCCGAAGTCAATACCTGCCGGGTCACGCCTACGGATACATCGCCCGGGAAAGGATGATTATAGGGGCTTCCGCTATGGCTGGCTTCATATAGATCGCCGTTCAGGTCCCGTTGCCCCGTGCACTTGCAAGGTCCGCGGCTCAAGTCCGTGATCAATTGCCCATTCCGGTAGAACGGCTCCATGGTCTGCCGAATCCCGTCCTTATTGAAGTCCACCCATATAAGCGTATGGCTCGTGTCGGTAGGCGGAACGGGGACCAGCGGTTCCGCGTCGGTGGAATCCCAGACTCCGTTCCCATTCAAATCGATGAACGTTTCCGGAGCGATATTCACGACGCCGTTGCCGTCCAAATCCTCACCGCGCGCCGGATGCTTGCCGGTTGGGTCCCACGGGCTGGGTTCTTCGCCTTGGTCCAGTTTTCCGTTGTTATTGTAATCCGTCCAGGGTAAATCATACCAGACCGTGTCTTCGCCCAGAATGTAGTATGGCCATAGGTTTGAAGTGCGCCAGCTGAGTCCCGGATAATGCCCCGCAATCGGAGTCACGCTGAAGTTTACCGGCGTACCGTCCGCTACCAGGTTGCCGTTCACGTCCGTGACTACCGCCGCGCCCGGTAATCCAAAGGTTCCGTCATTGGGATTAATGCCCTTGAGAATGTTTACGCCCACGCTAACGCGATAAGGCGGCCCGGAAATGGTAAGCCCCAAGGTATCCGACGACGCGATGACGGAAGTGTCGGTCCCATTGATGTCCAAAGCCACCGCGGCGATTTTTACGCCGCGGTAGAGACTGATCACGCCACCGGCCTTCAGCAC
Organism: Fibrobacteria bacterium; assembly: GCA_017881725.1. Taxonomy (GTDB): domain Bacteria; phylum Fibrobacterota; class Fibrobacteria; order UBA11236; family UBA11236; genus Chersky-265. The sequence goes on along the minus strand of JADGQO010000086.1, from coordinate 2,025 downwards.
GGCCTCGGCTTGGCCGGACTGGGTATAATCGACGGGCGGATTTATCACTTCATCGCCGCCCCCGGCGCCTTTCACCAGCTTAAAGCCCACGAGCACGCCGGTCATCACGTTATCCGAACTATCGAACGCTTGGGCGATTAAACGCGATTCGCCGATTTTCACCGGAATATTATCCGGAGTCACTTTCAACACCAGGCGCGAAACGCGCAAAGCGGTCACTGGAATCGTAATGGTGCCGCTGGCCAACAGGCTGCGAGTCGCGCCGGATTTGGTATACGCCTCCACATTCACGAACGCCAACCCGGATCCCAAGGACGAAACCAAGTTTATGGACCCCTGCCCGCCGGAGGTCAGCGAAAAAGGCTTGGTCGCAAAGGTGCCGAAAGTCGTGGTCCAACGCAGCTCCGCGCCGTTGATGTCCTTGCCGGCGCCATCCTTCAAGGTAGCCGTCATGACATCCTGGGAAACTCCGTCGCCGGGAATGCTGGTTTTGCTTGAGGAGAGCGTAAGCGTATTGGTCGTGTAGGTCACCGTATCCACGTCCTTAGCGCCCAAGGCGCGCGCCGTGATGTACACGTCCTTGGCCTCGTGGCTGGTGATATTGGTTTTATACTGCCCGCGGGTGTCCGTCACGATCAGTAATGAATCCCGTCCCAATTGGGCGAAACCCTTGTAGGCGTTGACCGCGACGATTTCCACGGAATCGCCCGACATGGGCACGCCTCCGCCGTCGCGCAATTCAATGGTCAAGGCGTCGATGCTGTCGCTCATCAGCACCCGTTTCTGTGCGTTGATGGAAAGCGTCACCCCGTCGAAGGAAACGGTTTGTTGGGCGGTTGCGCCGGTTTTTTCCAACGTTGCGGTGACGACCACGGATTTGTTCACGCGTTCGGATTTCAGCGTGGTCAGCGCCTCGCCCCAAGGATTGGTGGTCGCCTCGGCCTGGATAACGCCGCCGGTTGAAATGAATCGGATTTTTTCTCCCTGCAGAGGGTTGTTGTTGTCGTCCTTTACCAAGACCTGGAGTTGCGTGGAGTCCGTGCCATCCGCGCGCAAGGTCGATCGAATCGCGGTAAACACCATTTTTCTAGGTCTATCCGACGTCGAATCCGGCGCGACGGACAACGTGTAGGTCACGGTGCGGACTACGCCGGCGGCCGTCTTCACGTTAACGCTTAAGGCGCCCGCGGAGCCGGGATTTTTGGAAAGGATCCGGAAGAGCGCTTTGCCGTCATCGCCCGTAGTGTCGAAGCTCATGGTGTCCTTGGTAGTCGGACTGAAAACGGAAAAATTAGCGCTCGTGACCGTGACGACGGCGTTGGAAATCGGTTTACCCGATGTTGAATCCAAAACTTGGAAGCTGACCGAGGTGGTATCATTCGCCTTCAGGCTGGGCGGCAATTTTTCATCGATGCGCGGCGCAACCGGACGGTCGGTGACAATCACCGTGATCGACACGCTCCGGGAAAGCGAGCCGGAAGAAACCCGGACGTTTACCGTTCCGGTTCCGGAAGAAGTGGAGGTTATCCCGAAACTGATCTTTCCGTCATCCGGCACGGAGTCCAAACTGAAGGCGCGGCCGGTTGAGGCGGAAAGGATGGAAAACCGCGTGCTGGTGATGGAAACCTTCGCGCCCTTGAGCGCGGTAGCCGCCGCCGAGTCCGTGATGGAAATCGAGATAGTCCCCGTGTCTCCGGGCAATACGGATGAAGGCGAGGAAACGACTACGATTTTCGCGATCTTGCCGGTATCCTTAGGCGTAACCTCTTTCGTCCCAGGATTCAACGCCTTTCCCGGCTCGCAATGCATCAGGGTCAACACGACCCACAGGGCCGGAATGATGAGCAGGGGTTTTCGCATCAAGTTGGATTCTCGCATCACGAACTCCTTTAATCGCCTCTTCCGGATTTCCGGCAAACTAGTGTCTCGACTCCAAAATTTCGAAACGAAGGCGGCGAGGAATGGGGGTTCAGAGCAAGGCGCGCCGACGCCGGAATAGCGGGACTATTCCAAGGAGGCGCAACG
>JADGQO010000085.1 GCA_017881725.1 Fibrobacteria bacterium | reverse complement strand
TTGAACTCGTACGGCCTTACGACCAAAGGATTTTAAGTCCTCAGCGTCTACCAGTTTCGCCACTCGGGCTAGGGTACCGGCGGAAAAGGTAAATTAATCAGGTGAATCGATTTTGTCTTGGGAGATGAGCATGATTGCTGGGAAAACGGTGCGGATCTTGGTGGTGGACGATGAGGAACCCTTGTTGCGGTTGATGGGAACCATCCTGGAATCGGAAGGCTATTCCGCCATCCTGGCGGCCAATAGCGACCAGGCTCTGGACATCAGCGCCGCTTGCAGGGATGAAATCGAACTGTTGATCACGGACGTGAAAATGGACCCTTCCATGACCGGGTACCAATTGGCGCAATGCCTGCGCCTGATGCGCGTGGAAATCAAGGTTCTGTACATTTCGGGGTATGTCGAGGACGAAATGGTCCGTTGGGAAACGGAAACCGGCGCGGCGGGATTCATGCAAAAACCCTTCACGCCTGAAGCCTTGTTGTCCAAGGTGCAAGCGATGCTGGCCTATACCCCGCGATAAAGTTCGATGAGGCGTTCCGCGGCGGCGTCCCAGGTTTGCTTCAAGGATCCGGAAAGGCCCGCGGCGACGGCTTCCGATCGCACGGTGGAGTCGTACAATAACCGTTTCAAGGCCTCGGCCCAGCGATTGTGATCGCTCAATGGCAACAGGCCCGGAGCGTATTTCAGAACGCTTTTCATCGGTTCCAAATCCGACGCTAAGACGGGGCACCCCAGGCGCATGGCCTCCAAAACCGGAATGCCGAAACCCTCGCGCGTCGAGGGGAAAACCAAGGCCAAGGCTTGTTGGTAACAGGCTTTGAGCAGGCCGTCCTCGGGATGTTCCAAAATTGTGATCCAATCCGGCAGCTTACCATTCTCTAACCCAAGCCGTTCCAGAACTTGGCCCCGGCCACCGATGATGACCCAATTCAAATGCACGTAACGTCCCCGTAACAGGGTCAAGACGGCAAAGGTGAAGGCAAGGTTTTTGTTCGGGGTATCGCCGATGGAGAGGGCGAAATTTTCCTGGCGCCACACGCCGGCGGGAATGGCATCCAGATGGTCGCTTCCCGCGCCCACCACATGCACACGTTCGAGCGGCACCGAGCGTAACAGGGTTTCGACCTTGATTTGTTCCGAGTCCACGACGATGCGATGGACCCGGGCCAATCCTTTTAATTGGATTTGGATGCGGCGGGTTTGGCGATAAAACTTTTCCACGTCTGCAGCGTCTTCGGCGAACATATGCCAATCATGCACGGTCGCGATGCCGCGCCGCCGGGCCAGCACGGGAAATGAGATTTGCTCCAAAGGTCCTAAAGCGGTGAAATTATGGAATACGTAAACGCGACGCTTGAGCAATAAAAACGGGAGGATCAATTGATCCCACAGCCAGGGTCGCTTCCATTTGGGCGCGCGCAGAAGCACCGGAATGTCGGGGATGGGATTTTCCTGATCGGCCAGGATCAAGGTGAAAAATTGGAATTCGGCGTGGCCTTGCGGGTTGAGTTTTTCTCCCAAGGCCTTTAAACGCGGGGCTAATTCGGCGGTGTATCGGCCAATGCCGCGCCGTGCGTAACCGCATTGCAGCGGACGCAAATCCAGTACCACTTTACGCGGGCGGCACCAGAGGGTCGAGATGGCAAGCAGGGAGAATTCCAAGGGAATGGCCTAGTTTTTGGCTACCAAGGATAACTAAAAAAACCATAACAACGGCCGGTGGGACAATTTGCAGTCGCTTTTGTGTAAATTATGCGCTTCCTGTCCGTGCCGGCGTAAGGGCTGGTGCCGGGGAATCACCCATACTAGAATGAAGCAATATGATTAAGGTAGCCTCGGTCGAGGCGGATTCGGACGCGGAAAAAGCGGGCATACTACCCGGCGACAAGATCCTGAAAATCAACGAAGAAGAAGTCCGGGATCGTCTTGATTTTGAATTTCATCGCAGTGGTGAATTCCTGGATTTGGAAATCATGCGCGGCGAGAAAGTCATGCGTTTGGCAGTGGAACGGGAACCCGGCCAGGTGCTCGGCATCGAACCCGAAGTCATGAAAATTCATTTGTGCAAGAACAATTGCGTGTTCTGCTTCGTGCATCAAACTCCCAAGGGCATGCGCAAATCCCTGTACGTGAAGGACGAGGATTACCGCTACTCCTTTCTCGACGGCCACTTCACCACTTTGTCCAACATGAAGGAAAGCGATTGGCAGCGCGTCCTGGAACAAAAACTTTCGCCCCTGTACGTGTCCGTGCATTGCACCGATCGCGACATGCGCGCCAAGCTCCTGAAAAACGACACCATCGAACCCGTGCTCAATCGCTTGCAGTGGATGCGCGATAACAATATTTCCTTCCACACCCAGATGGTGATCATCCCCGATTGGAACGACGGCGAGTATCTGGAGAAATCGCTTCGCGAGTTGCGCCCCTTGTATCCGGACTTGCTGTCGATTTCCGTCGTGCCCATCGGGCTGACCAGCTTCCGGCAGCATTTACCCGACCTGCGCCTGTGCACGCGCGAGGATGCGCGCGACATCCTGGAACGCGTGGAACGCCATGGCCGCGAAGCGCTGGCCGATTCCGGGGAGATGTTTATTTTCCCGTCTGACGAGATTTACGTTTTGGCCGGCGTGGAAGTGCCGCCAGCCGAATTCTACGGCGACTTCAGCCAATATGAAAACGGCGTGGGCACGTTGCGCACCTTGATGGACGACTTCGCGCGCGAATTGCCCTATCTGCCCAAAGCGCCGGCGGGCTGGAGCGTGACGGTGCTGACCGCGAGCCTCGCGGAGCCGACCATGCGGACTTTGTTGGAAACCCTCCGGACCGAAAAAGGTTTGGAGTATGAACTTATTGCCTGTGAAAACTTGACCTTCGGAGCCACGGTCACGGTGACGGGTTTGCTGTGCGGCAAGGATTTTTCAGCGGGGCTGGAAAAAAGCCAGGGTCGCGGACTGGTGATCATTCCGCCCAACGCGCTGAATCGAGAAAACCTTTTCCTCGACGACTTGGGTCCGCCGGATTTAGAGAAACAGCATGGGAGGAAAGTCCTCGCGCCCAACAGCTTTCGGGAATATTTTCCTACGTGACCACGCGTATGCATCGGCTCTTCCCTTCTTTATCTGCTTTACGAACCCTGCGGGTCGCCGCGATCCTGTGCGTCGCCTTATTTGGGTTGTCGACGCACAGCGCCCCAGCCACCGGAATTAAGCCCGCTCGAACGGAAACCCACGCTTCATCGTCCAAAAAATCGGCTGTTACAACCCCCGCCGATACCTTGAAGGAAGATGCGGATTTGGAAGGGGTCGAACCCGAGCCCCTGGGTATGCCGCCGACTCTCGATAAATCGAAGTCTCCATCGGATCCGGCTCCTTCGCCTGCACCGGCGAACACCTCCAATTTTGCGGTGAAGGCCGTAAATTCGGTGCCCTATCCCAATGGCGCCATTTATACCCCGCGAGGGATAACCGGAACATTTTTGGGCGGCAAATATCGCAATTTGGAGAAACCGCAAAGCCTATTTCAATGGCAAGGCGAGCTGGGATATTTTTATAAGCCTTGGTTTTCGGGCGGGTTTGGATTCAAAATCACGGCCGGGGAACCTTCCAACACGGCCCAAGAAGTCTTTAACCGTTACTTCATCCTGACCCGTTTCCATTGGGCCGGGAAACGGATTTCCGCATACATCGGGCCGCAGTTGGGATTGGACAATCTCAATATTTTGACCGGGCCGCTGATCAAAGACTCGTTGAAAACGGTGATTCAAGCGCCGATCAACAATACCAATGCCAGCGTCGGCTTGGATATGGGCGCCGGCTGGAAATTCAGTCGATGGGTCGGATTAACCTACGGGGCGATTATGGAATATTCTTTGGTAAGCAAGGCGGGCGTAAACAATAAAAACGCGGTTAATATCCACCTGCTGCCGGGAATCTGCGTGGATCTCACTTCGTTTTCGGAAACTTTGAAGAATTTGGTTCCCGCCATGTACGCGACGGTGGAACTCCAGGGTGGGTTTTTGCTTTTGGAGAAAAATCGAAGCCTGTACGACCAGGCCTTTGTTACCGGGCTGAGCGTGGCTTTTTAGAAGTTTACCCAAAATTTCCCGCTGTGGTTTTCCCAACACCAGTGGCGCGCATTTACTTGCCGAAGACATTGATTTTTAATAATTTCAGCGCCCCGGATGGAATACCGCCTTGGTGTTCCACCGACTCACATCAACCTGTCCCGGGCACCTGATCGGGACCGTAAGGTTAAGTTCGCAAAAGCGAGGTTAGCCCGTCCAAAGGAAGGTCAATTTGGCGAAGCCATATGAAACTGTCGTCGTCGTGGATGCAATGATCCCGGACGAAGCCATCGCGTCGGAATTCGATGCGGTGCAAAAACTCATCGAATCACAAGGAAAGCTGGTGAAGCTGGATCGTTGGGGCAAGCGCAAGCTGGCTTACACCGTCCGCAAGCGCACCCATGGCGAATACGCCGTGTTTTACTACGAAGCCGGCCAGGCCCTGCCCGCCGAAATCGAAAAGCGTTTCCGCATCAACGAAAACATCCTCCGTTGGCTGACCGTGGCGGACAATCCCGTCGGAATCCCGGCCGATAAGGTTCCGGAACTCGAAGGCGCTGCTCCCGAGGGCGGACGTGAAGGCGGCCGCGAAGGTCGTGGAGACCGCGGCGACCGTGGTGATCGAGGCGATCGTGGCTTCGGCGACGGGCCGCGTTTTGGTGAAGGACGGCATGGCGATGGTCATCACGGCAGAGGAAGAGGGGACGACTAATGGGCGAGCGCAGAGAAAAAGACGGGAAGACCAAGCGGAAGAAGATCTGCTACTTCACCGAAAACAAGATCAAGTATATCGATTATAAGGACGACAAACTGTTGCGCAAGTTCGTGAACGAGCGCGGTAAGATCGTCTCCCGGAAAATCTCCGGAACGTCGGCCGTTTATCAGCGCGAGCTGGCCATCGCCATCAAACGCGCCCGGCACTTGGCTTTGCTGCCATTCGTGTCCGAGAACATGCGCTAAGGCGGGGAAGGAAATACCATGGAAATCATATTGAAGGAAGACGTTCAGAACCTCGGCAAGGCCCTGGAACTCGTCAAAGTGAAGACCGGATACGCCCATAACTTCCTGTTCCCGCGCGGCATGGCCGTGTTGGCGACCGTTACCGCCAAGAAGCAGGTGGCGGCCGATCGCGCCAAGCTCGAAGAACGTTATCGCCAGGAAAAGGCCGCGTTCCAAAAGCAAGCGGACAAGATGAGGGACGTGTCCTTGACCATTGCCGCCAAGGTTTCGGACGGCGAGAAGCTGTACGGATCCATCCAGGCTTCGGACATCGCGATCAAGCTCAAAGAGACCGGTTACGATCTCGACAAACGGCATGTATTGCTCGCCGAACCGATCAAGCAATTGGGCATGTACTCGGTAAAAATCCAATTGCATAAAGAAGTGGAGACGAAGATCAAACTTTGGATCATCTCCGATGAATCCAAGTAATCCCCAGCCGGCCGGATTTTCTCCGGCCGGCGTTTCCGTTTCCATCCCGCAAATCGTCGTTCTCGGAGCCAAGGGCCGCATGGGCCAAATGGTTTTGGAGGCTTGCGCCCAAAAGTTGACGATCAATTCCGGATGCCTGCGCGTCGCTGGCGCCATCGAAGCGCCGAACTCTCCCTTCCTTGGACAGCCTTGCGGCATTCCGGGCATTGACGCTGTCATCACTGCGGATTTGGAAGCGGTCTTAGGCCCTTCCGCCGTGGTCATCGATTTCACCGCGCCCCAAGTTTCGCTGGCTGCCCTCGCGGCCGTTCGCCGTAAAGGTGGAGCGTATGTGTTGGGAACCACGGGCCTTTCGCCGGAAGAGAAAAATACCGTGACGGCGGCTTCCCAAAGCCTGCCTATCATGATGGCGCCGAACATGAGCGTGGGCGTAACCTTGCTGTTCAAAGTCGCGGAAATGGTCGCCAAGGTTTTGGGCGAGGATTTCGACGTCGAAATCGTGGAGGCGCACCACAACAAGAAAAAAGATTCGCCCAGCGGAACGGCCCTGGGACTGGCCGAAGCCGTAGCCCGCGGGCATGCGGTGAAGCTGTCCGAAAAGGCCGTGTACGGCCGCGAGGGTTTGGTCGGAGCGCGTAAACGCGGCGAGATCGGAATTCATGCGGTGCGCGGCGGCGACATCGTCGGGGATCATACGGTGCTTTTCGCCGGCGACGGCGAGCGCATCGAGTTGAAACATATGGCCCATAACCGCATGACCTTCGCGCAGGGGGCCGTCACAGCGGCGCTTTTCCTGCACGGAAAACCCAACGGCATGTACAATATGGTCGATGTCCTGGGCCTGTAACCGATCCACGGTTCGTCGACTTTTTTTTCCAATTCGAGTTTCGCGTTCCGGCCAAGTCCATCCGGATCGGCTCCGGTACGGGTTTTCCAAAACCGTTTTATTGTACATTAAACACAATCTTACCGGGGTTTGCCGTGTTCCGAGCTAAGTCTGTTACTATCGCCTCCTTCCTATTCGCCTTGTATTCGCATGGGTGGTCCGCTCCCGTCGATACGACCAAGGCGTCGCATCCAGCAACTCCGGTTTCCCTTCCGGCCAAAACCGTTCCCCCACCGGCCGGGTCGCCGGTTTCCAAAACCGTTCCGCAAGCTGTAAAGTCTACGCCGGCGCAGGCGCCCGCGCCGAAAACCGATTCACCGGTGAAGCCGGATAGCGCGAAGTCCGGCGTAAAAGCCGCTCCTGCCGACAGCGGGAAAACCGCCGTAAAATCCGCCCCTCCGGACAGCGGGAAATCCGCAATAAAGTCCGCCGTGTCCGCTGCGAAACCGGACTCGGCCAAACCCGCAGCGCCTAAACCTGACTCCGCCAAGGCGTCGGCGGCCAAGCAGCCCGACAGCGGCAAGACAGTCACTTCGGTGTTACCTGGAGCGGGGGCTGCGGCGACGGCCATGCGCGGTAGTTCTGCCGCCGACAGCGCTGTAGCCGACAGCGTCGCGCTCGATTCCGCCAAAAATTTCAAAGCCAAAAAACGCACTCGGATTGTCCGCGAAACCACGGTCAACAGCATCGACGAATTGAAAGGCCG
>JADGQO010000084.1 GCA_017881725.1 Fibrobacteria bacterium | reverse complement strand
TCCATATAGGCCGGGCCGCGCAAGGTCCACCAGGCCACGGTCGCGATCCCATACCCGAAATAAAACAAATGCTTTTCCTGGGAGGAACCGGAAATCAGGGCAGCGTCACCCTTCAAATGCTTGCCTTTGGTCCCTTGAAAATGCGTGCGTTCCGCGTCCAAGTATTGAGCTTCGTACGGCTCTTTCTGGAAGTGGCTGACCAGCTTGGCGGCCAAAGGGAGATCGGCGAGCAAATACGCCAACCGCGCCTCGCTGATGGGAATGGCGTCCTCGACGGTGTAGACCACGCGGAATTCCATGCCCAGGAAACGATACAGTTTGAATCCCAACAACGGATGCGCCGGCGTCAGCCCTCGCGCGTTCAACGTGCGGGCCTCTTGGCAGCGGGTGCTGTCGAAAGTGAATTTCGGTTTCTCCACCAGGGACGGGTCGGGGCAATATCCCGCAGGGACCGGGAGGGAGCAATTCCACAGCAGATTGCAAAAATCTTTTTGCGCGTCATTGATTCGCGGCTTGGCCGGCGCGTTTTTCGGAGCTGAAGGCGACAAGGGCTGTGGAGCCGTTTGGGCTTGCGGTTTATCCTGAGGCAAGGCGACGGGTGCGGAAACCTTTCCACCCGCCATGGCCGCGTGCCAACCCGATAGCCCGAAAAGAAATACGAGATAACCCGCGGAAAAAATTCGGGCCGCGCGCCTCCCGTAACTCATCGGTTACCCCTCGAATCGCTTGAAGATCAAACTGGCGTTATGACCGCCGAATCCGAAACTGTTGGACAAGACTGCGTTGACGCGCTTCTCCACCGCCTGGTTGGGGACATAGTTCAGGTCGCAATCCGGATCGGATTCCTGTTGGTTGATGGTCGGATGCACGATGCCGCGCACCAAGGCCAGCATCAAGGCCACGGCCTCCACGGCGCCGGCCGCGCCCAAGGCATGACCGATCATGGACTTGGTCGAGTGAACCAGGAGCTTGGATTTGGCGTGATCGCCGAAACACCGCTTGATGGCCTGGGTTTCGCCCGCGTCGCCCAACGGCGTCGAGGTCCCGTGGGCATTGACCAAATCGATGGCGGTGGGATCCATTTTCGCCGAACGCAACGCGTTACGCATGGCCCGGGAGGCGCCGGCACCGTCCGCGCAGGGTGAAGTGATGTGGTACGCATCGCAGCTTTGGCCGTACCCGGCGAATTCCGCGTAGATGCGCGCACCGCGGGCCTTGGCGTGCTCCAATTCTTCCAGAACCATCACGGCGGAACCTTCGGCCATGACGAATCCGTCGCGACCCTTATCGAAAGGGCGGGAAGCGCCTTGGGGATCCTCGTTGCGCGTGGACAACGCCTTCATATTTCCGAACCCGGCGAAAATCAATTCCGTCAGGGTCGAGTCCGAACCGCCCACGAACATGATGTCCGCATCGCCACGCTTGATGATTTCAAACCCTTCACCCATGCTGTGATTGGCGCTGGCGCAGGCGGAAATCACGGTAAAGTTGGGTCCTTGCAAATTGTTCTCGATCGCGAAATACGCCGGAATCGTATTGGGCAGGATCATGGGGACGAAAAACGGCGACACGCGCTTGTGGCCTTTTTGCATGCGGACTTCATCGTCGGCCTGTAAAGTGGTGACGCCTCCCATGCCCGTGCCGATGGTGACCCCCGCCATTTCCGGATCGAATTTGCCTTGCTCCAATCCGGAATCCTTCATGGCCTGGCTGGCGGAGACATGCGCGTAGATAATCGCCCGATCCATGCGGCGAGCCATTTTTTGATCCTTGAACCACGGCATATGGTCGAATTCCGGGACTTGCCCGCCGATACGCGTCCCCATGGTGGCATTGTCGAAGCGGTCCACCATGCGGATTCCGGATTCGCCAAGCGCCAAGCGACGCCAATATTCCTCGACCGTGAGGGCCAGGGCGTTGACCGTACCCAAGCCGGTGATAACCACTCTGCGTGTCATTGGCTAACCTTCCTATTTCCGCTTTTCGATTTCATCTTGGGTGAGGACTGTGACCGTCCCGAAGTCGCTTAAGGCATTGCCGCGCTCGTCTTTTTTGGTCAGCGCATCCTTGGGACCGACCACTACGATGCGCATGGAATCGGCCACGAAATATTTGCGGAAGGCATTATCCACTTCCGCCTTGGTCATTTTGGTTAGGGTCTCGACATACTCCTTATAATGATTCGGACTCCGCTTCCAGATTTCTCCCTGAGCGAAAATCCGCGCCGTCGCCGCAGGCGTGTCGAAAAGGGATGGCATACTCTTGATCAGGCCATCCTTGGCGCGCTGCAACTCCTCATCAGTTATACCGTCCTTGGCCATGCGGCGCATTTCCTCCAGGACCAGTCGGATGGCGTAAGCGCCCGTTTCCACCTTGGTTTGCAGCGAGACGCCAACCGTGGCACGGCGGTTATAATCACTGCCCACATCGCTGTCGATGCCGTAGGCCAACCCCTCATTGGATCGGACCCGTTCCATCAAGCGGGAGGTGAATCCCCCGTCCCCGAAGATGTAGCTGGCCACGATCAAAGGATAATAGTTCGGATCCGGACGTTTCACCCCGGGCGCGCCCATCTTGATGGTCGCCTGGGTGAATTTTTTATCGACCAGGTAAACGCCCGGTTTTTGGGGTCCGGGAAAAGGCGGGGTGGAATCCGCAGAACCCAAATACTTCTCAGGAAGTTGCGCAATGAGCTTGTTCAATTGCGCGATCATTTTCGTCCGATCGAATTGCCCGGCCACGCCCAGCACCAAACCTTTACTGGCAAACCCCGCTCCCACGAACGGCTTCAACGAAGCCGGAGTCAGCGCGGCGACTTCCTTTTCGGTCGCGGTCCAATTGGAGGGATGGCTTCCATAAAGCACATGTTCATACGTCGCGTTCATGACTCCATGCGGGGTATCGAAGCGATGCTTCAAATTTTCCAGGTAGGATTTCTTCTGGACCTTGAAAACCTCCGCTTCGAGGCGCGGCTTCAGGCCGATTTCGGGAAGCAGGTCGAACAAAGCGTCGGCATCTTTTCGCAAGGCGTCCAGGCCGAAACTGCTTTGGTAATCGCTTAGGCCCCCCGTGATCGACGCGGCGACGAATTCCAGGCTGTCTTCCAATTGCTCCGGGGTAAACCTCTTGGTGCCTCCGGATTTCAGCAGGTAGGAATACAAATTCAAGGCGCCCACCTGGGACGGCTGCTTGGGAAGATTCGGATGTCCGAAATAGCCGACCATGTTGATGAGAGGCAAGGTCGTGTCGGGAATCAAATAGGCCACTACGCCGCGATCCAAGGTCACGCGGTAGTCCGCCGGCAGAGGCGGTTGGTAAGTGAATTCCGGAAACGCGATTTTTGAATAATGGTCCGGAAGGGTCGATCCCGATTTGGAATCTGCGAGGGACAGAGAACAGACTGCGGCGAAAACAGCCACCGTCACATGCAAGTTACCTAGGATTTTCATTGGGCGCCCCCTTTCCCGGCGGCCGGCGCGGCATCGGCAGGGTTTCCCGTACTCAAGGGCTTTTCGGGCTTTGCAGATTTGATCGGTTTGATCGATTTGGCCTGAGGAAGCTCATCTTCCGGAAGCACGACGCCGGTGGTGGAATTCTTTTTGAGGAAATATTTCTTCGCGACCGATTGGACCTGATCAGCCGTCACCCTTTGCACCGAGGCCGGGAAACGATTCACGTAGTCCCATCCGCCGCGCATTTCCCAATAAGCCAGTTCGGTGGCGAGCTCCTCCATATCCAGGAGCTGGCGGAAGGTGCGCGCGACCACCTGATTTTTCGCCCTTTGCAACTCGCGATCGGAAATGGGATGCAGTCCCAAATCCTCGAGCACGTCCCATATGTCCTTCTCCACCTTTTCCAATTGGGGCTTGCCCTCCAGGTTTACTTCGACGTCGAAACTGGAAGTGTATTTGTTGACGTCGTTGCCCGCGCCGGCGGAAAGCGCCAGTTTATCCTTCTTGACGAGCCTTTTGTAAAGACGTCCGCTTTTGCCGGACAACACGCCTTCGAGGATATCCAGGGCGTATAAATCGTCATTGGGAAATCCGGGGGTGTGGAACAACACGTCGATGCGGGGTTTGGCGTCTCCTTTATGGACTTCCATGCGCTTGGAGCCGGGCTGTTGGGGCTCTTCCACGACCACGGCCGGAAAATCAGATCCCCGTGCGATGCCTCCGAAATATTTCTTAACTCCGGCCATGGCCTGGGCAGTATCGATATCGCCGGCCAGAACCAAAATGGCGTTGTTCGGCTTGTAAAATTTCTGATAATGCTCGTCGGCCATTTCCCGGGTCAAGTTGCGGATATTCGAGGGATAGCCGATGGTCGGCAGCCGATAGGGATGCGCTTCGTAAAACATCGCCATCAGGCTTTCCCAATAGCGCCCGGTCGGGCTGTCGTCGGTGCGCATGCGGCGTTCTTCCATCACCACGTCGCGTTCGGAATAAAATTCACGTAAGACCGCGTTCTGCATGCGATCGGATTCCAACCACAGGAACAACTCCACCTTGTTCTTGGGCAAGGTCACGAAATACGCTGTCATTAAATCCGATGTGAAGGCGTTAAGGCCCGTGCCCCCGGCTTTTTCATAGGCGTCCCATAATTCGTATTTGATCAGGAGCTTGCGTTCTTCCGTGATCAAGGTATCGTAATGCTTTCTTAGGGCGCGGGCTCCCGCAGTGTCCCCGGGCGGCAAGGTCCGCAATTTGGCCATAACCAAGTCGATGGCCTTCACGTATTCGGCATCCTTGGTCGCGTCTTTGACGCCCACGCGCTTGGTGCCTTTGAATAACATGTGTTCCAACAAATGCGCGATACCGTTGTTTTCGGAATTTTCGTGCACCGAACCCGTCACATAGAAGAGACGGCAAGCCACGGTAGGCGCTTGCTTATCCGGAAACAGGATTACCTTCAAACCATTATCCAGTTGCTGGAATTGCGGATGGATGTCCGCGGACGATTGGCGCGCCAGGGCGCAAGCCAAAGCCGCGACGGCGAGAAATCCCATATTGCGAATCATGAAAGCTTACCCTCCAGTAAAGCGCGGTTCCAATCCACGATGGCGTAGGAATAGCCTTGCTCGGTGAGAAACAGTTGGCGGTTCATGCCGAACTCCTGTTCCTTGGTGTCCTTGGTAATGATCGTGTAAAAATGGGCCAGCGATCCGTTGGCTTTAGGCCGCAACACGCGTCCCAAGCGTTGCGCTTCTTCCTGCCGGCTCCCGAAGGTGCCGGAAATCTGGATCAGCACGTTGGCGTCGGGAATGTCCACGGCGAAATTGCCGACCTTGGATACCATCAGGATTTCGATCTTCCCTTCCCGGAATTCCTTGTAAAGGATTTCCCGCTCCGAGTTCGGAGTGGCCCCGGTGATCAGCGGCACTTTCAACAGGGTGGAAAGCAAGTCCAACTGTTCCAAATATTGACCGATGATGAGTACGCGATCGGATTTATGCGTGACGAGCAATTCCTTGACCACCTTGGTTTTCTCAAGGTTGGATGCAGCGAGGGCCATTTTTTTGCGAAGGTCCGCCATGGCATAAGCCATCTTGTCCTCCGGCCGCAGCCCCACGCGGATTTCCGTGCAGGTAGCGGTGGCGATCCAACCCTGTTGTTCCAAAACCTTCCAGGGCACTTCGAACTTTTTCGGTCCGATGAGCGAGAACACGTCCTTCTGGCGGCCATCCTCGCGAATCAAAGTCGCGGTCAAACCCAAACGGCGCGTGGCCTGCATGTCGGCCGAAATGCGGAATACCGGCGCGGGCAAGAGATGGACTTCGTCGTAAATGATGAGGCCCCAATTATTTTTCTGGAAAATATCGAAATGCGGAAAGTCCTCGCTCTGGCGTTTCCGGTAGGTGATGATTTGGTAGGTCGCGACCGTAACGGGAGCGATTTCCTTATTGTCGCCGGTATATTCGGCCACCTGATTTTCGAGCAAGGTGGTCTTGTCGAGGATTTCCCGGATCCATTGGCGCGCGGCCGTGACGTTGGTCGTCAAGATCAAAGTGTGGCAGCCGCAACGGGCCATGGTCGCCAGGCCCACCAGGGTCTTACCCGCCCCGCAAGGCAATACGATGACGCCGGAACCGCCTTTTTCGCTGCCTCCGGCATGAAAAACCTGCGACGCGTCTTTTTGATAATCGCGCAGGTTGAGCGGCTTGCCTTCCAAAGTGGTTTCGCGGACCGACACGGCCAATGGCGCGCCCGTCACGTATCCGGCCAAATCCTCGGCGGGAAAACCGATATTGGTCAAGGCCATTTTCACCATGCCGCGCGTATGCGGGAACAATACTGCGCGCCGATCGTCCAGCGGGGCTTCGATGAAAGGCGCAATCTGGCGGTGATTCAGGATTTCCGTCATCAAGGCCGGGTCGAGCGTCTCCAGGATCAGCTTGCCGTCTTCGCGCAGGATGCGGACTTGGCCGTATCGCTCCATGAAGGTTTCGATTTCGGTGACCAGGTTATGCGGCAATTCAAAACGCGAATAGGCAATCAAGGTGTCGAGCACTTCTTTCGCGCTGTGCCCCGAAGAGGCTGCATTCCACAACGACAGGTGGGAGATCGCGTAAGTATGCATATGCTCGGGGCTTTTCACCAATTCGGTGAAGGGAGCGATTTTATCCCGAGCTTCCGCGTAAATGGGATGCGCGACTTCCAACAAAATGGTCATGTCGCCTTGAACAATCAATGGTCCCGAAGGCACGGAACCATGGTGGGAGCTTATCAATAGAACCTCATGGAAAGGGCCTAATTTACTAAAATCGAGGTCCATTGATAATGGTAACCGGGTCTTTTGGCCCGGAAAACCAGGGGAAAACACTTTTACCGGCCGGGAATGGCGTCCAATAAGGCCCGCGTATAGGCGTGCTGGGGATTGGAGTATACGGCCTCGGCTTCGCCCGTCTCCACGATTTCTCCTTTCCGCATCACGGCAAGCTGGTGGGCGATATGTTTCACAACCCGCAAATCATGGGAAATGAAGAGATAGGTCAGTCCCAAGCGGTCCTGCAAGTCCATGAGCAAATTGAGGATTTGCGCCTGGATGGACACGTCCAGGGAGGAAACCGGCTCATCGCAGACCACGAATTCCGGATCGACGCACAGGGCCCGGGCGATGCCAATCCTTTGCCTTTGCCCGCCGGAAAATTCATGAGGGTAACGCGCAAGGTACTCCGGGTCCAGACCCACCAACCGCATTTTCACGGCCAGGATGTCCTCCCACTCGGCCTCCCGTCCCGGATGTCCTAGGGAGAGCGCTTCGCGCAAGGTGCCGCGAATGGAAAGACGTGGATCCAAGGAGGAATACGGATCCTGGAAAACCATTTGCATGCGTTTCCGATAGGGTTGGAATTGCCGATCGGACAGACCCGACAAGTCCGTGCCGTCATAAACCAATTTGCCCGCAGTCGGCCTTATCAGCCGGACCAAGGCGCGTCCGATGGTGGTCTTGCCGCTGCCGCTCTCCCCTACTAGGGCCAAAGTCTTTCTGCGCGGAATGACGAAACTCACGTCACGAACCGCTTGGAAGGCATTTGTACCCTGGCCGTAGGTAATGCACAATCCGGAAACGGACAGCAAGGAATCGTCCGGCGAAACGCCGGTGTCGGATGGCAAAACTTCTCCGGGCCGACTCATGCGCCACCCATGCCGTTCATTGGTTTCGCGTAAAGTTCCAGATACCTCGACGCCGCACGGTCCCAGCTATAGCGCGCGCGCACAGCCTCGCGCTGGGCGGACATTTCCTCCCGCGAGCGTGGAAGCGACAATTCCTCCGCCAAGGCCGCCGATAACTCCGCATCGGATTCACCGGCGATTAAGCGCCCCAAGGGGCCGACGACTTCCGGAATGGATCCGGCCGTGGAACTGATGACGTTTTGACCCAACGCCAAGGACTCCACAATACAATTTCCAAAAGATTCCTCGCGGCTGGGCAAACAAACCACGCTTCCCGATTGGATGCTGGCCACCAAATCCCGTCCCGTTTGCCAACCGTGGAACCGGACGTTTCCCAACTTCAATGTCCGCGACCGGGCTTCCAGCTCCGCCTGCAACGGTCCGGAGCCCAGGAATACCAAAGGATGTAACTCACGAGTTACCTCGGGGAGCAGTGCGTATGCTTCCAAAACCCGATCCGGGCCCTTGGCGCGCGTCAACCGGCCGTAGAAAACCACGCCTCGCTTTTCACCCGTCGTAAACTCCGACTCCAAAAAAATCGGATCGATACCGTTGGCCACGATTTCCACTTCACTGAGGGGAATCCCGAAACATGCGGATACGCCCCGGCGCGAATAATCGCTCGTGACGGCCACGTGCCCGGCGGTGCGCAAGCCCATGGCGATGGCGACGAAGCGCGGCTCACGGAAGAAAACCTTCAGCCAGGTCAGGGGCCGTTTCCAGTCGGCGTTGGTTAGAAAATCCGGAAATTCCGGGTACCGGTTGGTATAGACGAAGGGGTTTTTACCCGCGATTCCGGCGAAGAGAGCGGCTTCGTCGCCATTGCCGTGCAGCACGGTCTCTGGTCCCGACAATGCTCCTGCCTTCAAACGAAAAAATATGCCGTTGAGGAATCGCAGGGGTGAGCTGATCCCGGGACGAATGGCCGCGAACCAGGCCCAATGCAAATCATAGTTCAAACCGGCAGGCACCTTCACGGTTTCCCAAGGAGCTTTGCTGAAGATCACGGCCACGGATTTCCCTTGGCGGGACATGGCTTCGGCCAGCATATGCACGGATTTTTGCCCGCCTCCGGAATAACGCGACCAAGGCGAGTAATTCGCGCTCATGATAACATCGTAACGCCGTCGGGCCATGAAGCTACTCCCCCGCCGATCTACTCACGGAAGCGAGCTTTTCGACATGGATGCAGGCCGCTTGTTGATCCTTTGGCCCGAACCAGGCGGGCGTTTCGCGGCGACATTCTTCATCGGCGAGAAAACAGCGCGGATTAAATCGGCAACCCGGGACCGTTTCCGTCGGCTTGGGGACCATCCCTTCGATGGCGCTTAAACGGCTTTGCTTGCGGCTCAGGTCGGGAATCGACCGCAACAGTCCATGCGTATAGGGATGGGACGGAGACGCCAGAATTTTATCCGCCCGCCCCCGTTCCACCACGCGTCCGGCGTACATCACCATTAAATCAGACACCATGTCTTTTACAATACCGAGATCGTGGGTAATCAGAAGCAAGGCCATGCCCATATCTTTTTGCAGGCCCCGGATTAAATCCAGGATTTGCGCCTGGATGGTAACGTCCAAGGCCGTGGTCGGCTCGTCGGCGATGAGCAGTTTAGGCCGGCAGGCCAAGGCAATGGCAATCATCACGCGCTGCCGCATGCCGCCGGATAGCTCGAAGGGATAGGAGCCGGATCGTTTTTCCGGATCGGGTATGCCCATGCGGCCCAGCAATTCCACCGCCTGGATTTTCGCCTCGCGGCGATCCTTGCCCTGATGGTATCGGATGGATTCCGCGATTTGTTCGCCGCAGCGCATCAGGGGGTTAAGGCTGGTCATGGGATCCTGGAAAATCATCGCGATATCGCGTCCACGCAACTCGCGCCACCCACGCGCGGAGAGGGTCAGGAGGTCCGCGCCTTGGAATTCCAATTTATCCGCAGTAACTTGCGCGCTACGCCGGGGCAAAAGGCCCATCAGGGCCAGGGAAGTGACGGACTTGCCGCTACCCGACTCACCCACCAGCCCCATGGTGCCGCCCTCCGCCAAAGAAAACTCGACGTCCTGGGTAACGGGCACCCATTTTCCTTCCATGCGGAAAGCCACGCCCAG
>JADGQO010000083.1 GCA_017881725.1 Fibrobacteria bacterium | reverse complement strand
CGGCGAGTTTGGTCGACGTGGGGATAGAAGAGCATCTTGGTCACCAAATTCCATTGGGTGCCAAGTTTCTCGACGAGTCAGGAAAATCCGTAACGTTAGGCGAGTATTTCCAGGCCGGAAAACCCGTGCTTTTAAACTTCGCCTACTATGACTGCCCCATGCTTTGCAACCTGGTCCTGAATGGGATGCTGCAAGGCATGAAAAAACTTTCCTGGACTCCGGGAAAGGAATTTGAGGTCGTCACCATCAGCATTGATTCCCGTGAGGGTCCAGAAAAGGCGATGGCCAAAAAGCAGACTCATATCGAAGCGCTGGGAAGGCCGGAAGCCGGACTAGGTTGGCACTTTTTAACCGGCTCGGAAAGTGAAATTCACAAGGTTACCGATGCGATAGGGTTTAAATACCAATATGTGAAAGCGACCAATGAGTTCGCCCATGCTGCGGGTATTTATACGCTTTCTCCGGCTGGAAAAATTTCCCGCTACCTCTACGGCGTGGAATTCAAATCGAAAGATATGCGTCTGGCTTTGTTGGATGCTTCCGAAGGGAAAGCCCTTTCAATCGGCGAGAAAATCGAAATGTTTTGTTATCGGTACGATGCGAATGCCAAAGGCTATGTCCTATTCGCAAGAAATTTCATGAAGGGTGGGGGATACCTCGTCATGCTTTGCCTGTTTTTGCTCCTCGGCAGCCTGTGGCGCAAGGAGTTCAAGCGAGGTAAGGCATTGAAGCTCGCGTCTGCGGGTTCAGGACTTTAATCGATAGTGCCGGCCAAACGGAATCTAGCCATCTAAAATACCGGGTATAAGAGAAGAATATGGACAATAGCAAAACATTCTGGCTTCCTGAAAAGGCCTCCACTTTTACCGACTTCGTGGACCCGGCCTTTAACCTCTTTTTTTGGATATCCATATTCTTTTTCGGAATCATTTGCTTTTTGATTGTGTTGTTCACATTCAAGTACCTCCGTCGCCGCCCGGAGCAATTGGCCTCCGCGCAAATCACCCATAATCTCAAGCTCGAATTGACTTGGACTCTGATTCCCCTGGTCATCGTAATGGCGCTTTTCTTTGTCGGCATCAAAGGTTATTTCAAGATGCGGGTTCCCCCCTCAGGCTTCATGCAAGTGAATGTGACCGGACAAAAGTGGAGCTGGAGCTTTGCCTATCCCTCCGGCGCCGTTAACGATACCTTGGTTGTGCCGGTTAATACACCCGTAAAATTGGTAATGACGTCCAAGGATGTTATTCACAGCTTCTTTATTCCGGCTTTCCGCACCAAGGCCGACGTCTTGCCGAATCGATACCATGCGCTTTGGTTCCAAGCGACCCGCACAGGCGTCTTTCCGGTGGAATGCACCCAATATTGTGGAACCAGCCACTCCTATATGTGGACCGCCGTGAAAGTGGTTGATCCTGATAATTACAAGGCATGGCTGGACAATGCTTCTGATCCCGCAAAGGGCAAAACGCCTGCGGAATTCGGCGCGCTCCTGTATACCAAGCGTGGTTGCAGTGCCTGTCATTCCATCGATGGAAGCCGCATAGTCGGTCCTTCCTGGAAGGGCATTTTCGGCCGCCAAGAAAATTGCGGCCCCGCCGGCATGGTCATGGTCGATGAAGCTTATCTTCGCGAGTCCATGATGGAGCCCGCCGCCAAGGTGGTCAACGGGTATCAACCGGTTATGCCCACCTATAAAGGCGTGCTGACCGATCGTGAAGTCGACGCCATAACCGCGTACATCAAAACCTTGAAGTGAAATTAGAGTAAGGCCTAAAACCCGGACGGATTCACATGATTGCCCACGTAACGAACAATATCAATTACCTCAAGGCCAAACGGGGTTTCATGTCCTGGTTGGTCACGGTGGACCACAAGCGCATCGGAGTGATGTATTTGGCGTCCATACTTTGCTTCTTCATCCTGGGCGGCAGCTTTGCCTTCATGTTCAGGCTGGAATTGTGGAGCCCGCTTAAGGAGTTCCTGACTCCGGACCAGTACAACCAGTTCTTTACCTTGCATGGCGTGATTATGGTGTTCCTGGTAGTCGTTCCCGGAATACCGGCCGCCTTGGGCAATTTTATAGTTCCGCTCCAGTTGGGTGCCAAGGATTTGGCCTTTCCTAAACTGAATCTGACCTCTCTGTACTTATACTGGCTGGGAGCCATCATCGCCCTGTATAGCTTGGTTGCCGGTCATGCGGACCAAGGTTGGACAATGTACGCCCCTTACTCCTTGTCTCGAAATCCCGCCGTACTCTGGATGATGATCGCGGCTTTCTTCCTAGGTTTCTCATCCATTTTGACCGGGTTGAACTTCCTTGTCACCATACACAATATGCGCGCGCCTGGAATGACTTTTTTCCGCATGCCGCTTTTCCTGTGGTCCATGTACGCCACGGCCATCATGCAGATTTTCGCCACGCCCGTACTCGCGATTACCTTGGTCTTGCTCTTGCTTGAAAATTTCTTCGGTATCGGCATTTTCGATCCCGCATTGGGCGGCGACCCGATCTTGATGCAGCATTTCTTCTGGTTCTATTCGCATCCCGCCGTGTATATCATCGTCGTGCCGGGGTTTGGAATTACCTCTGAACTCATCACCGCGTTTTCGAAGAAGGATATTTTCGGGTATAATTTCGTGGCGTATTCTTCGGTCGCAATCGCCATCATCGGTTTTGTCGTTTGGGGCCATCACATGTTCGTGGCCGGCCAGAGTGAGTTGGCTGATTTCCTCTTTTCCTTCCTGACCTTCTTTACGGCCATACCTTCCGCGATTAAGGTGTTCAACTGGACGGCAACTCTATACAAGGGTTCTATCGAACTTAAAACGCCCATGTTGTATGCCTTGCAATTTCTCTTCAACTTCACCATCGGTGGTTTGACCGGAATCATCCTGTCCATCCTTTCCGTGGACATCCATTTGCATGACACTTACTTCGTCGTGTCGCATTTCCATTATGTCGCCATGGGTTCGACCATGATTGCCTTCATCGGCGGTATCCACTACTGGTGGCCCAAGATGACGGGCAAGATGTATAACGAATTCTGGGGACGCGCTGCCGCGATTTTGGTTTTCGTTGGTTTCAACGTGACCTTTTTCGTCCAATTGGTGATGGGTTCGCAAGGCAGCCCGCGTCGGTACTACCACTATATGAACGAGTTTCAGATTTATCATCAAATCTCCACGATTGGCGTCATTATATTAGCCACGGGCCTGTTTATGGCGCTCTTCAATTTGCTCGCCTCGCTGAAGTTCGGCGCCACGGCCCCTAAGAATCCCTGGGGCGCGCGCACTTTGGAATGGGAAGAGGCCGATTCGCCCCCTGTGCTGTATAACTTCACCAAGACGCCCGTGGTCACCCACGGCCCGTACGCATTTGATACGGAGAAAGCCTAATGGCCACCACCGCAACTACCGGCTTACCTGAACATCACGTAGCCCATCACTTCGACTCCGCGCAGCAGGAGTTCGATTCCAACAAGATGGGAATGTGGCTTTTCCTGGCATCTGAAATCATGATGTTCGGCGCATTGTTCGTCGGAGCGTTGATTTTCCATACCCTGCATCCCGCCGCATTCAACGAGGGATCCCAGCATTTGGATTGGCGCATGGGAACGATCAACACCTTTTTCTTGTTGACCAGCGGTTTGACCATGGGTCTCGCCGTGATCGCGGCCCAATCGGGACGCCAAGGCGCGGTCCGTTTAAACTTGGTTCTGAGTATCCTGTTCGCATCCGGATTTTTGGTGGTGAAATTTATCGAATACAAACTCAAGATCCATCACGGCACTTTGCCCGGGCGGCTTTGGCATGGCGAAGGTTTCCATGATCCTTATGTGCATGTCTTTTATGGATTGTATTTCGTAATGACCGGATTGCACGGCTTGCATGTTCTCATCGGCATGGGACTCATGACCTGGTGTTTGATTTTCCGCGCCAGCAGCGTGCAATTTAACCGCAAGTATTTCACCCCGGTTGAACTTGTTGCGCTCTATTGGGCTTTGGTCGACTTGATATGGGTATTCCTTTTTCCTCTCCTCTATCTCATCGGATAAAAGCATGGAACACTCGGAAAACGAACTCGGACATTTAACCACGAAAAATATGGTGGTGGGGGCATATGTCGCCCTACTTGTGCTCACTGGCGTTATGCTCTGCCTTTCGCGGTTGAATACGGCGGCGCTCTCGGTTGATTGGCTGGATGTGCATGCCATCAAGGTTACCTTGATCATGCTCACCGCATTGGTGATGGGAGTGATTATCTCCATGTTCCTGATGGGATTGCGCTATGAAAGCAAACTGCTGAATATGACCATCTTCGCATCCAATTTTGTCTTCCTTTTGATTTTCGTGCTCTTTACGTGGGCGGACACCTCTTTCCGTGGAGAAATTGATCCGACTTTTAACCAGCACATCAACTTCGTATCCCCCGTTAAGGCCGAACCTGCGGGCGCGCAAGGCCATTCCGTCGCGCCTTAGTTAAGGCGCCTGGAAATTCAGATCCGGCGGAAATGCGCCGGAATGGGGGTCCCCTCGTGAAAATTATGCAATCCGGCAGCGCCAAGGCGAACGAAGATTTTACCAAGATCTCGTTCACCCTTTTCCTAATCCTCATGCCGGCATTCCTAATCATTATTGCGACCCTGCTTCTAGCCATGCAATACAAGCAGTTGCATGCCTTCGTGTCGCCGCAAAAAATGCCAATGGTTGAAATCGCCCGCTCGGCCGAGGCGGAAGCCCAGATTCAAGCCCGGGTCCAGGACTTTTTCCGATCCAAAGCCGAATCTTTATCCCTGGACGCCCCCGACCTCAACCATTTTTTGCGGACCAGCGCGTCGCTGATGGCCCAAAACTTGGACTACCATATCGAAATCCAGGATACGCTCTTTCTAGCCAAGAACAGCCTTCCCGTTGAACATCTTCATGGCGTTCTGGCTTTTCTTGCCCGTCTGTTGCATGTAAAAGGGTTTTTGAATTCTGAAATGGGCGGGTACCCCGAGTTTTCCAAAGGGCGTATTCACTTGATACCCGTGACGGCCACCATGAATGGAATCAAGGCTCCAATTTCCGTCTTGGATAAAAAGGGCGACATTGATCCCAGGGATTGGGTAGAGAACAAGGATTTTTACGACTCCGCGATGACTCTGCTTTCCGAAATTAAATTCCGCCAGGGGCGCTTGCTGTTCGTCAAGCGCCGCTGAGCCGAATTGAATACCGCCCGATAACCTCCGCACCACGGCTAAATCAAGCCGCTTGTAGGCGCAACTCCGCATCCACACTCGTGTGCATGGGATTGACAGGAAGGTTGTGAAACTCCCCTGCCGCCACCAAGGAGGGTAAATTCCGCTTGCCGTGAATGGAGCCGACACCGCGAACCCGGAGTTTCGATGTCGTCGTACGCACAGTCTCCAATCCTTGCAAATCGCGCTTGAAACGAGTCAAGCGACGGGTTATGGCCACGCGGGAAACCCCCATCCGTATGGCAATCTCACGATGGTTTAAACCCTGGTCCAAGCTGAGACGTAAAATTTCCTTGAGTTTTCCGCGCACCTGGGGCATGACTTTTTGCAAGCGCATGCGATGGAGAATCAAATTTTCCTCTTCGTGATGTTGGTGCACAACATCCTCATGGGCGAGTTGCGTACGCCGATCCAATTGTTTCCGATTTTTTTGAATCCTACTGAAGCAGTCATGCTTGGCTATCGCGCCAATCCAAGTCAGTGGATCGCATTTCCACTCGAACTCACCCCAGGCGTGGAAGGCTTTGATAAATACGTCATGGGCCGCATCCTTGGCTTCTTCCCGGTCCTTGAGGAAGTAAACGCATATTCCAAGTACCTTAGCATGATATTGGGTATACAGAAGTTGCCGCCAATTCGTGCTGGTTCTTAGTTCTTCGTGTATCGACATTTTTTCCTTCTTTCCGGGTTTGGTTTTGTTTAACCTGTGCCCTGGCCTTGGACGGAAAAAATATTCAGCATCGTATTCGAGTTTCCCGAGTCGGTAACACAAAGCGCTTCAATTTGTGAGCACATTTTGTGCGTGGTCCCATGGGGCCCATGGGATGCTTGAAATTGGGATGGGAAGACTCAGTGGAGAATTGAAATCAAACCTGAATACGGACGAGTCGCCTTGTCCAAGCGGTTCGATTCAGGAGACGGGACTGTTTACCGGTACGTTGATTTACTTAGGGATTAACGGCTTTGGCGCCGTCTTAGCCGTGCTATCCGCGTTAACCTTGGGTTTGTTACTCGGTGGAATAACCGCGCCTTGCAGGTCCCTATTGCCATCAGGCCAGCAAAGTCCGGCCTCCGGGTGGCAGGGGAAGTGGAAGTGGAGCAGTACGGGTTCGGTGGGAACCGGTTCCGAGGGTTTTTGTTTGGGCGGGTTCACCAAAACTTGGGCCAGGACGGTCACCACCGGGACTAGATAGGCGCCGGACATGTTCGGGGTGTCACGGAACTTTTCATCGGTAAGGATATAGCTTTCAAATGCCTTTACGGGCTTAAGGGAGCGAATGTTCAGGTGGTCGGGGTGGTACGGATAAACATAGGCGCGCGTGTGTGTTTTCGATCGTTCCCAACGTTTTAAGCTGTCCAGTACGAATTCACGGGACGGGACTTTCAGAGATCCTCCCTCGGCGACTACCGGATCGCGGAAGGAAAAAGATTCCAACGCGCCTTGCGCGCCAATCCCTAAACGGATTTGGAAAGCATCGCCCAAGATTAACCGGTTATCCAGCTTACGGATATACCGACCATAATAAAAGGCCGGCTCCGGGTCATAAATTTTCCCCTGCCCATCGCCTTCTTTTCTTTGGACCATGGTGATTTCATAATTCGCGAATGTATATCGTTCATATTTATCCTGCATGATTCCACGCAAGACCGCATCAGTTTGTTTTCGAATCAGGGAGTCGGGAACCCTGTCCTTTTCCATTAGAAAAGCGGCTTTGGAATTGCTGTAACCCAATTCCGATTTTCCGGTCCCATAAATGAGGGCGGCCCCCTGTTTATCCCGGATGCTCCAATGTCCGGCCGAGGAATCGGGCTTTTCGGTATCTCCCATTCGGAATGCGCTGAGGAAGTATTTGATTTCCTCGCGATTGAGGGGCCGGTCCAAAATCTTATACTTTTTCACGACCAAGCTATCCAGGGAATTCGGGCTGGGTAACGGCGGTGTTACTGGGGGGCGGACGACGGGCGGGATTGGAGGATTGCTTGCCGAAGTGGCGGATGGTTGAGCCGTTTTCGTCGGCACCGCCGGCGGCAAAACCTTGGAGGCGGAGTCTACGGCTTTTGCCAGGGTGGGGGCGACGACCACTGCTGTCTTGGCCGGGGCCGTCGGAGCCGTGGACGCAGGAGTTGCCGTTGCGGACGTAGCCGATTTCGAGGTGTCGTTCGCGGACAATTTTGCGGAAGCCTTTTTCAACGAATCGGCCAGCACCTTTTCATCGATGGCGATAGAGGATTTCAAGGTGGGCTTGGCATCCAAGCTTATCACCACGGAGGAAATGGCCAGGAAAAGGGCCGAAGTATTCATGCTATTCTCCAATTAGGGTCGTAGGCGCCTTGCGGCCGGAAATCAATACTGGGGGGTTCCGATCACTCGGGAGTAGAAGTACCCGGAATTTTGAATCGCCGGAGTATAATCATGCGCGACCCAGCGGAAGGAATCCCGGCAATAATCATATCGGCCCTGCGTCACTTGGGCGGAAAGGCATCCCGGTTCAAGGCCTTTGGTCGGATACAAATGCTGATAGCCCCAATCCGCTTGCGCGTCGAAGAAGGCGTTGTAAAGAGTTTTCTCTCCGTAAGTCCAACCATTAAAAAAGTCGTTGTACAAATTGAGGCTCAGATTATTGTCGAACATCAGGGACCGAAAACCGAGCAAGACCTTGATCCCTTTAAAGGCGGGCGCCCAAAGGGCGGAGGGCGTGCCGGAGTAGAATAGGCTGCATCCGTTTCCGATCATCCAGCGTGTGTACCCGACGCCAAGATTCAAATCCCCGGCGGCAACGGCTCCGTAACCCGGGGAGGCTCCCAGATACATGCCGCCGACGAGTCCATGTCCTCCGTAATACGCGAAGTCGCAGTATTCCCGGTTTCCAAATCCGCTGCTGGTATTGATGAGTGCGGCTTTGGTAACCTGCGTGTTACGGTAGTCGATGTTCAGTGTCGGATTGTTGGTCGAGCCGCCGGCGGAGGCGCCCACGGCTGCCGAATAGGGCGGGATATAATTCATCGCGGCCGCATAGAAATTTTGGCCGCCCGCGATCTGGTAAGTCAAATTGGTCGCACCACCCCCGTTGCCGGAATAATTATCGATGGTAAACGTGCCGATATCCAGGGACGGGGAAAGGCCCCAGGATAACGCCGGGGCCAGAAATGCGAGGGTTGTGAAACGCATGCGCGGGGACATAAGGACCTTTCTATTACCCCGCCGGCTTCAATTCGGCCGCAGGGAGAGGCTGCCTGAAATCCGTTCGGAAAAAATTTTCCGAACCGGCGAGAATACATACAGGGAATCTGAAAGTAGGCGCTGAAGGCTTTGAACCGTGTACGCCTCTACTTGCGTCCCTTCCGTGGCGCCCAGGTTTATGACCCGTAATAGCCGGAGGGGGAACGTCGCTTTTGGTAGCGGCCCGATTTTGAAAACGTCAGCGTCCACCGTGCCGAAAAACGGCGAGCCAGGAATATAGAAACAGAGGGTGGTTTTTCCGTCCAAAGAGTTTGGGGTCAACTTTCCGGTCGTATCCACGGTTCCCAAATACCGGGTTTCCATGGCGTGCAAAACCACTTGCGTATCCGTTTCGATGGAAAGTGGAGTTTCGATAATTTTATGAGCAGACATGATTTCCATCAGTCCGAAAATCCATCCATCGCTGGTATCGGTTTGAATGCGAACATTAAAAGGGAGACTGTCCTCGGAGCCGGAGGCCAAGACGTTTAACATCGAGGTGGAGACCTCTACCGAATCAACGTTGGAAAACGCTTTGGTTTGGAATATCGGTGGCACCAGGGCGGGAATCGTATTTCCTCGGTATACGGAAATTTTCCCCGACAACCGAATCGGATGTTGATCCGGATCAGTTGCCAAGCCGAGGGATTGGGAGAACGTGAGGCGAAGCGGGTTCAGAGAGGCGACCGCCACATGCACTTCTGTAGTGCCTCCGGTTTCGGACGGCCAGTTTGTGCTGGAAGATGCCCCGGCGGAACGATCATTGTCTTCGAGAGCGGGTTTTCCGGGACTCTGATCGGAAGGCTTGGTAAGGCACCCGTTCATTAAACCAGCGGAAAGTCCCAAGATGGCGAGGAAGGGTACTT
>JADGQO010000012.1 GCA_017881725.1 Fibrobacteria bacterium | reverse complement strand
TGACCTTCGTCCGATACGATTCAGCGTATGTTTGCCGTAGGGCGAAATCGGATTTTGACTCAAGCCTCGATTCCAATACTTGTGGGAGCATCTACAATGCCAAGCGCGTGATGAAGGGACGCGATTCCGCCGTGCGGTTTTCCTTCTGGTGTTCGGATCCGGCGCCCACCCTTGACGGATCTAGGCGCGCGTATCTGCACGCAGGGCCTGATACCGTGACTGTAGCGGTAGTTTCCAAACGGGGCGACCAGATCCAGGGATGTTCCGTCCCTGATTCGAAGAAATAATGGCAAACTCGACCGAAGGAATTGTCGAGGAAATTCGTTTCGGGGCCGTCCTCTATGGAGGGGTTTCCCTTTGCATTTATATCAATGGCGTGACGCAAGAATTGCTTCGGATGGTTGAAGCCACAGGCCCAAATGCCAAGGATTTCTCGGGCACCCGCGAAATATATCGGAAGTTGGCGATGCTGTCCTCGCGAGAAAGTGCTGAAGGCGCCGCCTCCCGTTGGAAAAAGTTGTCCCCTAACGGAACCGAAAACATCCAGCGCAAGTTCGTCGTGGATGCCTTATCCGGAACATCCGCGGGAGGCATCAATGCCGTCTTTCTCGCCAAGGCCTTGGTTAAGCGGCAATCGCTCGACCGAACCAAGATTTTCTGGATCGAGGAAGGGGGCATCGAAAAACTGATAAATGACTCCGCCTCTTTCGAGGGCTTGAAGCTCAAGCCCAAGGGTCTCCCTGCATCCTTGTTGAACAGCCAACGGATGTATGACAGGCTGTTGGAGGCCTTGAATCAAATGGAGGATCCCGCTTCCGAGGGGAGCTCTCCGCTGGTCGAAGAAATCGATCTCTTTATCACGACAACGGATTTGGCCGGTCGCAAGGTTTCCATCCCGCTTGCAGACCAAGTTGTCTCCGAAAAGGATTATCACCAGGCGTTTCATTTTTCCTTCAAACGAAGCTCACCCTGCACACCGGGGGAAGGTGAATTCGATCAAAAAAGAAATCCCTACTTGGCATTCGCAGCCCGATGCACCTCCGCCTTTCCCGTGGCCTTCGAACCGATGCGTGGAGTGGATGCCCAGGAACAGTTGGCGGCCCAAGGAAAGAAGGGATTAACCAATCCTGGATGGGATCGCTTTCTCAAGGAAAATGTTCTCTACGGAAAGGATGAAGGTGAGCCGATCGAAAAAAAATCGGGTTCTCGGTTCAAGGCCGATGAGACCGATACGACTGGATTCAGAAATCGAAGTTTCGGCGATGGCGGGATCCTGGATAATAAACCCTTTTCCTACATCCTGGATGCCCTTTCAAATCGGACCGCAGGGCCCTTGGTGGAACGGAAGCTGATCTATATCGATCCTTCCCCGGAGAACCCCGACGATGGAGCGGCAGATGGAAAGCCGGACGCATTGGCCTATGCACTCAAAGCCTTGACCGGACTTCCGGGATATGAAACCATCCGTAGCGATGTCCGGAACATCATCAATCGCAACCGCCTTATCGATAAGGTGGATACCATCACCAGTGGCATCGTTAAAGATCTCAAAATTATTAGCGAGATGCCCACTAAGCCCGGGGCTCCGGCGCAGGCTGAGGCCGTCAGCACTACACCCAATGCCACCGAGCTGCATTGGGAAATGAAGGGCTTGGATGATATGCTCCCAAGTCATGGCATGGCGTATGGGGGATATCACCGCCTCAAAATATCGGCTCTCACCGAAGACTGGACGATGATCATCGCACGGACTTTGAATTGGCAAAATCATCCGTGGCGGCTCCACGTGCTCCGCGAAATTTTCCGCAGTTGGCGGAATGGTAACTACCAGCTTATGAGGTCGCCTTCCGGCAAACCAACCGAGAACCAATTCCTGTTTGATTACGATTTACCATACCGCAAGAGACGATTGGCTTTCGTCTTGGAAAAGGCCGATGCTCTTTTGCGAATGGACCCCAACGCCCTGGCCGTTTTGGATGAAACGAATCTCAAATCCTTACAGGAAGTTCCCAACGATGGGCAAAGGGAGGATTTCCGGAAAAGTCTTCGCGACATCAAGTCGGACCTGAAGGATGCCCTAGTGTATCTGAAACTAGAAGAGTCAAAACTGTTCCGCGAGAGTTCGGAAGATAAGGTCTCAGCTGAGTTACTGGAGTTTCAAAGCGAATTCCTTAAGGTATATCTATCTGGCAATAAAGAAGGCGTGGGCGCCGAATTGACTCCTCAAAGCATGGCCACCGGCCTGTCGTTAGAGAGTCTGAAAACCATGCCCGAGGAAAGGCGCATGAAGGAGTTGGAGAACATTTTTTCTCCCTCTGGAACTGGGCGGAATCTTGTTGAGAAATTGAACGGCCTTATGATAAATGGTTTTAATAAAAAACCGGTCGACTTATTCACGAATGCTCACGGAAAATGCGAGAAAGCGTTCAATCAAGATTCGGCAAAAACCGTGGCCGGTGCATGGGCCCTGAAAGCTTTGAATTCCTTTTATAAGGACTTCGACTATTACGACATGGTTTTGTTCCCCCTGACCTATTGCACCGAGGTCGGAGAAAACTCGCGAGTGGCCATTCATCGAATCAGTCCGCAATCGCTTTACTCCTCGGGCGCATCGAAAGGCGAATCCCGTCCGGAACTGGCGGGAGCGGCCTTTGGACATTTCGGCGCCTTTCTGGACAAGCGGTGGCGCCGTAACGACATCCTTTGGGGCCGCCTTGATGCGGTAGAAAAGTTGATTGACATCCTTGTTCCCGAAGCTTGGGAGGCCGATGTACGTTCTACCATTTTGGCCGAGGCCAGGAATGCGGTTTTGGATGAGGAGATCACCGCTTCGACCAGCCAAGCGCTTGGGGAAGCCGTCGTCGAAGTCTTCATGGCCTCGACCCCGGCCCTTTTGAATCAAATCACCAAGGAAGGCGAAACGATCAAGGTCGAAGGGACGAAACGCTCGGTACTGTCCCCCGAACAAATCGGGGCCTTAGTTGCGCCGCTGGCCAAGGAAATAACCGGGGACATCAATCAGACCTTGCTGCAAAAACTGGTGACCAGAAAGGGTTGGCATGACGCCATCCTGGTGCACCGCCCTGAAAAATTGGATCGGGTCGAATTCCTTCGCATCCTATCCCGTAGCGCCGTGGTTATGGGGAAGGTGCTGGACGGAGTGGCCCGGGGAAGGTCGATGACCAACTCCTTGACGGGTGGTTTGATTTACCTGGGTCGGTTGTTCTGGGGCTTGGTGGAACTCACTTTCCCCAGCGGGTGGACGGGTGGGTTCTTGCGAAAGGTGGTTGCTTTCGGGCTTTTATTCTGCCTCTGCATGGTCGTGGCTGGGTCGTTCTTCAACGCCGCTGGCTTTGCCAGCTTGGGATGGAAATGCTTCGTGGTCATTCTTGTCGCGGACCTTGCACGGTTCAGCCTCTGGAGCTATGCGCAACGGAAGGGTTGGGGGTTTTTCAAGGTCTTGCTCGGCTCACTGCTGGTCATGTTACTTCTGCTCCCTGGGTATTTCCTGGCTCATTACATGAATCGGATTATTGGTTTCGTAATTCATCGTCATTAAAAGGCGTTCGATTTACCTATGCCCTCCCCGCATTCCTATTTCGCAATGGATTGAGTTTTATAAGATACCATCCTATAAAACTCAATCATGAAATCCGTGGACCGCAAACTAGGGCCTGAACTCGCGCGCGCGGCCCGCGCAGTCTCTTCCATACGCGATCTCGGCACGTTCCGCCGCTTCCTCTCCCTCTTGGTCCATCCCTTCTACGAAAACCTGGGCAAGCGACGCGATACAGGACGGACCTGTATCTCGTGCACCCGGATTCGAACCTAGGCCGGAGAAATCGGACATAGTCAAGTCCGATCATGTATCTTGAAAGCATGAACGCCCCCGCCGGAACCCAAACCGCCTCACGGGCGGAGACCGTGGCCTGGCATCGCCTCACGGGTGCGGAGGCCTTGACGCGCCGCGAAGCAACGACGGAGGGGCTTTCCGAAGCCGAGGCGGCAGTGCGGCTGGAACGGTTCGGACCCAACGAATTGCAGGCGGGCGAAGGCATCCGTCCCTGGAAAATCTTTCTGGCCCAATTCCATAGCCTCATCATCTGGGTCCTGATCGGGGCGGGAACCTTGTCCGGCGTGTTGGGCGAGGTGTCCGATGCCATCGCCATCCTGGCCATCGTGGTGTTGAACGCGTGCATCGGTTTTTACCAGGAATGGAACGCCGAGAAATCCATCGCGGCCCTGAAACGCATGACCGCGCCGCGCGCCGCCGTGCGCCGATCCCGGGTAACCCGCCTGTTACCGTCCCGCGAAGTTGTGCCCGGGGACATCTTGCGCCTGGAAGCCGGAGATCGCGTGGCGGCCGACGCCCGGTTGCTGGAGGCCTCCTCGCTGCGTTGCCTGGAATCGGCCTTAACGGGCGAATCCGACGCCGTGGCCAAGCAATGCGAAGCGCGCAGCGAAAGCGATTTGCCCCTGGGCGACCGCGACAACCTGGTTTTCCTGGGAACCACGGTGACCTCCGGAGCGGGTTGGGCCGTGGTGACGGGCACGGGCATGGACACGGAGCTGGGACGCATCGCGGGGCTGATCGACGAGGCTGCGGCCGAGGGCGGCACGCCGTTGCAAAAGCGGCTGGACGCCTTCGGGCGCGTATTGGTTTGGGCGACGTTGGGACTGGTGGCGGCGCTGTTCCTCCTCGGGCTATGGCGCGGGTTCAAGCCCTTCGAATTTTTCATGACCTCGGTGAGCCTGGCCGTGGCGGCAGTGCCGGAAGGTCTTCCGGCGGTGGTGACCGTGGCGCTCGCACTGGGCGTTTTGCGCATGGCCCGGCGACGCGCCCTGGTGCGGCGCCTGCCATCGGTCGAGACGCTTGGATCCACGACGGTGATCTGCACCGACAAAACCGGCACGCTGACGGTGGGGCAAATGACCGTGCGCGCCTTGTACGCGGCGGGCCGACGCTACGCCGTGACCGGCGAGGGCTATGGCCCGGAAGGGCAGGCGCTCCGAGGTGACACGCCGGTTACCGTAGCCGGGGATTCCGCCTTGGGGGCGCTGGTCCACGTCATGCTGGGTTGTAATACGGCGCAGTTGCGCCAAGAGAACGGCCTCTGGCTCGCCGTCGGCGATCCCACCGAGGCGGCCCTGTTGGCCGGGGGGCGGAAAGCCGGTGGTAACCCCGAAGCCCTGGAAACCGAATGGGCCCGGGTCGGGGCCATTCCATTCGAATCCGATCGCAAACGCGGCGCGGTGATACGGCGCGGACCGGAGGGCCGATTGCGAATCCTCGTGAACGGCGCCCCGGAGAATTTGTTGGAACGCTGCAATCGCGTGAACGACGAATCCGGAGTGAGGCCCATGACTCCCGAGGACCGCGCGCGCCTCCTGGCTGAGAATGCCGCCCTGGCGGAGCAGGGATTGCGCGTGTTGGGATCGGCCTGGCGCGATTTGGAACCCGGCGAATGGAATAAGGATTCCGAACGCGCGGGTGGCGGCGTAACCGCGATTGGCGAAGCCGCGCCGGACGCGCTGGAGCGCAACCTCGTTTTCGCGGGATTGTCCGGCCTCCAGGATCCGCCGCGCCCGCAAGCCAAAGCCGCCGTCGCCGCGTGCCGCGCGGCGGGTATCCGCGTGGTGATGATCACGGGCGACCATCCGCGCACGGCCCTGGCCATCGCGCGCGAGCTCGGTATCGCGCGCAAGTTGGGCATCGCACGAGTTGGAGAGGACATTGCGCGGGAGTTCGGCGGAACGGACGGCGCGGGTCAAACCGATGCGGCCTGCCTGACCGGCGTGGAATTGGACGCGCTATCCGATTCCGATTTGGCCGCGCGCGTGGAATCGATCACCGTGTACGCGCGCGTGACCGCGGCGCATAAGCTGCGCATCGTGCGCGCCTGGAAGGCCAAGGACGCCGTGGTGGCCATGACCGGCGACGGCGTCAACGACGCGCCCGCCATCAAGGGCGCGGACATCGGCATTTCCATGGGCTTGGGCGGCACGGAAGTCGCCAAGCAGGCCTCGGACATGATTTTGGCGGACGACGATTTCGCCACCATCGTGGCGGCCGTGGAGGAAGGCCGGGGCATTTACGACAATATCCGCAAGACGCTGCAATATTTGCTCGGAGGCAACACGGGGGAATTGCTGGTGATGACCGTCTGCGTCGCGGCCGGATTCCCCTCGCCGCTCTTGCCCATCCACCTGTTATGGATCAATCTCGTCACCGACGGCTTGCCCGCCCTGTGCCTGGCCACCGATCCCATCGACTCGGACCTCATGCGCCGCCCGCCGCGCCGCCGCGGCGAGAGCATCACGGACGGCGGCTTCCTCTTCACCATGATCCTGACGGGCCTGCTCACCTCGGGCGTTTCCCTGACGGCCTTTTTCGTCACGCTGCATAACCACTCCCTGGCAACGGCGCGCGGCGCGGCTTTCTCCGTCCTGGTCTTCGCGGAGCTTTTACGCGCCCTGGGTGCCCGCAGCGAGACCAAGCCGATTTGGCGCATTCCGTTTTTCACCAACCGGAACCTTATCGGCGTGGTGGGCGTTTCGCTGCTGGTCCAGGTATTCACGCAGGACAACGATTTCCTGGAGCGCGTTTTGAAAACCACGGGGTTGCCGCTCGCCGACATCGCGCTGTTATTGGCCTTGGGCGCCGTGCCATTGCTCGCGCTGGAAGCGCTGAAGGCCGTGGGGCCGATACTCCGCCGCGGCACGCCCCCGGGCATTTCTCCTTAGCCCCGGTCGATTACCCAGAGGCGCCGGGCCCCGCAAAATGGTATTATCCTGACCATGACCTGGGACGGCCCCAAGCAACGCCTCTTCCGCATCATCGGCCCCGCCGGATATCGGTTTCTCCACGCCGTCTGGTTCGGCCTGCGGTTGATCCGCGCACTCCTTTCCCCTTCCCTTTCCAACTCCGCCGCGAAAAAATTTTTCGGCCCCGACTTGCTCGCGTTCGCGCAAAACCTACCCAAGGGCGGCACCGTGCTGGACATCGGCGCTTTTCTGGGAGGATCGACGGCGTTGTTCGCCCGCGCCGTGGGCCGTCAAGGACGCGTCATCGCTTTCGAGCCCGTGCATCATCGGTATCTGTCCGTCCTGATAGGGTTATCGCGTTTGTCACTTTTGTCACGATTGTCGCGTTTATGGCTTCCCTTCGGCGTCACATCGGCGCGCATCGAGGTCGAGGCCTTGGCCTTGGCCGACCGCAACGGGTCCGCGGAACTGGTCGTGCCCGTCCGCGCAGGGGTCCCCCTTTTTTCCCAAGCGGGCTTCGCCGAATCGTATGCGGCCGCGCAAGGACCGGACTCCGGCTACACGTTCCTGCGCCTGCCCACGCGCCTGGAGCGCCTGGACGATGTCTTGCAACGCCTGCGCTTAAGCCCCGAAGCCATCGATGCGGTGAAAATCGACGTAGAAGGATCGGAAATGATTTTGTTCGCCGGGGCGGAAAACTTCCTGTCGCGCTTTCGCGGCGTCCTCCTTTGCGAATTCTGGTTCCACGTCATGCCGCCACCGGGCTGGTCGCATTTGCGCGCGCGCGGCTTCACCTGCCGCTATTTGGATCGCCAAGGCCGCTGGCTTCCGGCCGATACTCCCGAGGCCATGGCCGAACTATGCCGCGGGGAGACCTACGGAAATTTCCTGCTGCAAAAAAACGGTTCGCCTCAACCTTCACCTTCGACTTCACCTTGGCCGACAGCGCGAGACCCATCATGACCCATGCCGGTCCCGGCTTCGCAATCTATTATTAGAGGTACCCTTAAGGAGAGAGCATGACCATCCGTAAAATCAAAACCAAGACCGTCGCACCCTTCGCCTTCCTGCACGCGGCCAAAACCACTGCGTATGAGAAAGTGCCTGAGGTGGGCGGGAAAATCATGGACGGCCTCATGCCCTGGGCCAAAGGAAATGCCGCCGCCTTGGCCGGCAGTGCCATATGGACTTATCAAAGCCAGACTCCCGGCAAGCTCAAGCTCAAAGCGGGCTTCCAGGTCAAGCCCGGCACGGCCGCGCCCAAACCCTACGCCGTCTCCACCGAACCGGCCTGGGAGTGCCTCTCCGCCGAATACCAAGGCCCCATGACCTTGATCCTGGACGCGTGGTACGACCTGATGGACGCCGCCGAAAAACGCGGCTTGGACTGCTCCGAGGATCGCCGTGAAATCTATCACAAATGGGTGGCGTTCGATTCCCAGGCCAACGTAACGGAATTGCAAATCCGCTTGCGGTCTAAAGTCGCGCCCCAGCCCGCACCCAAACCCGCCAAAGCCGCCCCAGCGGGAAAGACGGCCAAAGCCAAAACCGCCGCGCGATTGCAGGCCAAGCCGAAGGCCAAGAAAAACTCCGCCGCCGCCGCGCGCGCGCCTGCGGCACGCGTGCCTGCGGCGCGACCCGGAGCAAAAAAATCCGTGGCTGCGGTACGACCCATTGCGAAAAAACCCGCGCCCGCAAAGCAACGCGGTGCGAATAAACCCCCGGCCAAACCCCGGAAAGGCAAAGCTTAACGGTCCGTTCGCAAGGTGTTGCAGAAGTCCCCGCGAGGCCATGGAACGGGCGGGTCGCGGCTTGCAACACCCCATTTGACCCAGCCTTGGCGACCTCCGATCCCGGAACGGCTTGCCTCCCTTACGATTGAAATGTTACACTCGCGGTCAGCACACATTCTGCAAAGGACCTCCATGGCACCGCTACGCATCCCTCGGTTCGCTTCCGCCTTACTCGCCGCCCTCGCTGCCTACTCCCTCGCGCCGGCATTTTCCATCGACAGCGCCAGCGCGCCCACGGTCAAGTTCTCCTCTTCCGTAACCTTCCCCGGCACGATGAAGCAAGATTTCGAAAATGCCATGAACACTGAGGTGCAAAAAGCGTTCGGCGTGACCATCGACAGCGCGCGCAGCCAACTCGCGGGGTTCAAGCAACAGAAAAAGTTGGCCCAGGGCTTCGCCAACGCCAACGTCTACGCCACTGGATCCGCCACCTTGCAAGGCTTCCAGAATTACTCCCTGTTCGCCGTGGCCTCGGGCCTCATGGTCGGCGTCCAGGCGCCCACCACCAACATCAGTTATATCAATAAAATCGGGGACGATATCGCCAAGAATGGGGACATATACGCCGGGTTGGGCGTGGGCGTCACCTTCCTCAACGTCGGCATCAACGCCAAATTCCTTTTGCCCGGCCTCTACCTCAACGCCAAGTACGGCGCGTTCAACCAGGACATCAAATCCTTTTCCATGGACTTCAACGTCATGGGCATCGGCGCGAACTACCGCTTCCTGGACACCAAAAGCCTAGCCGGCATCATCAAATGGCGCGGCGTCTCCTTCGGCACCGGCTTCTACCGCCAAAGCGACAAAGTGAATTTGAAAATCACGCCCGACTCCCTCGTCACCCAGGCGCATATCCGCGACGTCATATTGTCCTCGGCGACTGACGCCTCCGATTCCACGGCGAAAAAAACCTTGCTCGACAACATGGGCTACACCACCGCCCATCCCAACGCGCAGGTCGCCCTCACGCCCACCTTCAACATGGGCGTGGACGTCAACACCTACACCATCCCCGTCGACGCCGTCACGGGCATCAGCCTGCTGTTCGGAATCATAAACCTGACCGCCGGCGCGGGTTTCGATTTCAATTTCGGCGACAGCAAGGTCGTCCTGGAAGGCACATCGCAAGCGCATATCGCGTCCGATACCAACAAGGTCACGTTCACCCCCGCCACCGTCAAGGTGGACGGCAGCACCAGCAACAGCCCATCCTTCACCCGCCTGCGCGTCATGACCGGCGTGGGATTGGGAGCCGGTCCCATCAAGCTCGACATCCCCCTCATCTACTATTTCAATAGCGGCATGGCCATCGGCG
>JADGQO010000082.1 GCA_017881725.1 Fibrobacteria bacterium | reverse complement strand
TGGGCTTTAGCTTTCTTATCCGCCAGCGCTTGGGACTTCGCTTGAGCAACGCTGTCCGCGTGGGCTTTAGCGATTCGGGCCGATTCTTCTTTCGCCATGCGCGCAGCCTCTTCACGGACTTTACGGTCCGCGTCCGCAGTGGCTTTGGCCTGGGCGACGCTGTCTGCTTTTATCTTCGCCAGTCGCGCCGCGTCGTCTTTCGCCGCCTTTACCGCTTCCGCGTGGGCGATGCTGTCGGCTTGGGCCTTAGCTTTCCTATCCGCCAGCGCTTGGGACTTCGCTTGAGCAACGCTGTCCGCATGGGCTTTAGCGATTCGGGCCGACTCTTCTTTCGCCAAGCGCGCAGCCTCTTCACGGGCTTTACGGTCCGCGTCCGCTGTGGCTTTGGCCTGTGCGATGCTGTCTGCTTTTATCTTCGCCAGTCGCGCCGCATCGTCTTTCGCCGCCTTTACCGCTTCCGCGTGGGCGATGCTGTCGGCTTGGGCTTTAGCTTTCTTATCCGCCAGCGCTTGGGACTTCGCCTGAGCAACGCTGTCCGCATGGGCTTTAGCGATTCGGGCCGACGCTTCTTTCGCCAAGCGCGCAGCCTCTTCACGGGCTTTACGGTCCGCGTCCGCAGTGGCTTTAGCCTGGGCAACGCTATCCGCTTTTATCTTCGCCAGTCGCGCCGCGTCGTCTTTCGCTGCCTTTACCGCCTTTACCGCGTCCGCGCGCGCCGAACTGTCGGCCTGTGTCTTGGCTTTAGCGGCTGCGGCAGCGTTTTGCTCGGCGGCCTTTTTCTGAGCTTGGGCAGCGATGGCCTCGGCGCTCGCCTGCGCTAGGCTATCGGCATGCGCTTTGGCTTTACGATCGGATTCTTCCTTGGTCAAGCGCGCGGCTTCGGCTTTGGCAGCCTTATCCGATTCCGCCTTGGCTTTAGCATCGTCTTTGGCAGCCTTGTCCGCAGCGATTTTTTCGCTCGCGACTTTTTCGGCCGCAGCCTTAGCCGCGCTGGCTTCAGCCTTAGCTTGAGCGTCAGCATCCGCTTTGGATTTGGCAGCCGCGACTTTTTCGGCCGCAGCTTTTTCGGCCGCAGCTTTTTCGGCCGCAGCTTTTTCGACTGCGGCTTTTTCGACTGCGATTTTATCGCGCGATTCCGCAGTGGGTTGAGATTTTTCTGCGGGAGCCGAAACCGTCGGAGCGGCGCTGGGCGCGGCCGCTGCCGGCGTGGAAGGAGCAGGGGCAGGCGTATTTCCGAGGGCGGCCATGGATTTTTCCAGGCGCGCCCGTTCGTCCGCCCGATCCGTGTAGAGGATGGCTTTTTTATAAGCTTCGCGCGCTTGCGCCGCGTCCACATGGGATTCCGCATTGGCGAGACCGGTCCAGTATTCCGCCGACTCCGGGGACGCCTTCAACAACTCCTGGAACGTTGCGGAGGCCTTGGGATAATCGCCGGTTTTATTGTAAGCTCGCGCCAGCTTGGCGGTATAGGTCGGATCGAAATTCGGAAGTTTCCGAAGGTCTTCCAATAAGGCGATATAATCCTGAACATGCTTTTCGCGGCCGGACGCTTCGATCAGCGTTAAGCATTTGATCCCCGTCACCATATCGCTTTTATTGAGCGCGAACAGTTTTTTCAGGACCGGAAGCTCTTCTTCTTGGCGGCCCGCGCCTTCCAATGCGTTGGAGTAAGCCAGTAGAATGGCGTAATCGTTCGGCTTCAATTCGCTGGCCCGCTTGAGCGGTTCGATGGCCTTGGCGAACTCTCCGGTTTCCAAATAGGCGCCGCCCAATAAGGACAAGGCTTCGGGATAATCCTTATTCAGTTTCAGCGCTTCTTGCAAAGCGCCAATCGCTTCATCCACCGCGCCGTTCTGATAATTTTCATTGGCGCGTTTGAACCACTCTTCCGCGGATTTTTGCGCGGACGCGAGCCCGGCCAAAAGCAACAACAATCCCAGCGCCAAGGAAAGGCGCGATCGTCCAAAAACGCTTTTGCTGTTGTGGATGGGTTTACGGCTGATCAATACGTTTGTCATGTTGACTCCGACGATGAGAAGCGACACAAACCCGAAGTGTGCTAATTAAAATAGGCGAATTACTTCGCCTTTTTCTTTCAGCAACGCGCCGATGAGAAGAGGCTCGTTCCGGACTGTTTAACCAAGAGTAAAAATTCTTGGTAAGGGCATGAAATATAGCTTAATCACCTTATTTCAGTGAGTTATATGAGTGGATGGTTTTGTTCCGTTCAACTTTCAACTTGCACAAGCAAAAGATCGCCGTCCCGACGGTTTTACCCGAGACGCGGCAGTCGAGTCCTAACTATCCGACTTTTTATTTCAGGCTTGGTCCCAGGGAAAAAGCAGCACCGACTTAATATCGGACGCGCCCTGGGCGACCATCAGCAGCCTATCCCAACCCACGGCCATTCCGGAACAAGGCGGCAATCCTTGGTTTAACGCCGTAAGCAAACGCTGATCTTTGGGTAATTCTGGCTTCCCGGCCCCGTGGCGACGCTGATTTTCAAGATCGAAGCGACTTTCATACACCGAAGGATCACGCAATTCCAGATACCCATTCCCCAATTCCATGCCGCCGGAAAACACTTCGAAGCGCGCCGAAAACCGGGCGTCTTCCGGCAAGGCTTCGGCCTGTGAGGCCATTTCCACCGGATAACCATAAATGAAAGTGTATTCCAAAGCATTGAAGGTGGGTTCCACATGGTGGGCCATTAAAAAGTCCAGTGCATCCCACCTCGTAGTGAACGGATTGGTACAGTCGGACACCGGGAGCTTTCCCAAAAGTTGAGGATGATGCGGGAGGCTATTCACATCGAACTCCAAAGGGTGCAAGCCCAATGCCTTTTCGAATGCCTCCACATAGGACATGCGACTTACCGGTTTGTCCCCCGCTAGCTCACGAAACAAATCCGCGGTCTCGTCCATCATGTTAGCTAGGGAAAATCCCTTCCGATACCACTCCAACATCGAGAACTCAGGATTATGATGGGCGCCGTACTCGCCGTTGCGGAAGGCTTTTGTGAGTTGGTAAATATCGGGAAATCCGTGACAGAGCAAACGTTTCATATGCGGCTCGGGGGAGGTTTGCATGAAATAGGTCGACGCTTTTTGATCGGAGCGCGGTGTGCCTAAGGGATGAA
Organism: Fibrobacteria bacterium; assembly: GCA_017881725.1. Lineage (GTDB taxonomy): Bacteria > Fibrobacterota > Fibrobacteria > UBA11236 > UBA11236 > Chersky-265. The sequence goes on along the minus strand of JADGQO010000082.1, from coordinate 6,895 downwards.
ACGGCGTTTGAAAAACATCGATGTGGCAATCGAGGGAAATCCCCTGCGAGAGAATCGGCGTTTCAACTTCAAGGACTTGACGGTGGGAAAAAAACCGGCGGAGCCGCCCGAGGGCTTGGGCGCGAAATTGGGCTGCGTGAAGGCTTGGCTTAGGCTCGGGAAGCGAATTTGGCGATCGCTCCGCGGGCCCATGGCCGGATGTCATTTTGCGCGTTCGACGTATTCGCCGGTACGCGTATCGATTTTCACGCGATCCCCTTGTCCAATGAACAGGGGGATTTGCACTTCCGCTCCGGTCTCAACGGTGGCGGCTTTCGTCACGTTGTTGGAGGTGTCCCCTTTTACGGCGGGTTCGGTATAGGTGATGGAGAGATCCATGAACACCGGCGGCGTCACGGAAATAGCCTTGTCGCCCCAGAAGGAAATGTCGCACTCGGTATTCTCGAGCAGCCATTTTTCCGCGCCATCCATTTGCTCTTTGGAGATCTCCACCTGCTCAAAGGATTTGGTATCCATGAACGTGTAGATCTGCCCATCCGTATAGAGGAATTGCATGGTGGTATTGGTAATGTCGGCTTCCTCGAAGGAATCCCCGGACTTGAAGGTTTTTTCCAATTGTCGGCCGGTGATGAGATTCTTGAGTCTAACGCGGTTGAAGGCCTGGCCTTTGCCCGGCTTGACGAATTCATTCTCAACGATCATGCAGGGCTGATTGTCCAACATGATTTTCAAACGCTTTCTGAATTCGTTGGTGCTAACCATGCCCATACGTACTGGCCTCCGAGTGGATACTAACTACATTCAATGTTTTTGGGCCATGAAGTATAGAAAAATGCTGACCAGTCTTCCAAAACCGCCGGGTGCGCCCATCCCCACGGCTCATGGGCCCCGGGATTGGCAAAAAGACATGCAAGATGCGTTGCGCGGCCGCGATGCACTGTTGCAGTTTCTCGAATTAAATCCCACCGAAGCTCCGGAATCCCTGCTGGAAAATCCCAAGTTTCCCATTTTGGTTCCCCGTGGGTTCGCCCGACGCATGCGTCCGAAAGACTGGCGGGACCCGCTTCTGGCCCAGGTGTTGGCGCTGAGTCGGGAAAACCTGCGGGTGGATGATTTTTCCGACGATGCCGTCGGCGATTTGGCCTCCCAGGTGGTTCCCGGGGTATTGCACAAATACGCCAGCCGGGTGCTAATGATGATCTCCGCCCAATGCGCCATTCATTGCCGATATTGTTTCCGGCGCGAATTTCCGTACGGGGATTTGCCCCGCGGAAAAGACGGCCATGAGGACGCCTGGAGTTATTTGGAAAATGCCGAAGGCGTGGACGAAATCGTTTTCAGCGGCGGCGATCCGCTGTTCCTGGATAATAAAAGACTGGAAGGGATTCTCGACCACGCGGCTTCGCTGCCGCGCATCCGCACCCTGCGTTTTCATACGCGACTGCCCATCGTATTGCCGTCGCGAATCGATTCGGGGTTGGTAAACATGTTGGCCAAGGCCGGGGATACCCGCGCGGTCGTCATGGTCGTGCACGCGAACCATCCGAACGAATTGGATGAAACCACGCGCATGGCGGCCCAAGCCCTGCGGCGCGCCGGCGTACTGCTCCTCAATCAGACCGTCTTGCTGCACGGAATCAACGATGACGCCGATACCCTGGCGGATTTGTCGCGGGCGTTGGTGGCCCAGGGAATTCTCCCCTACTATTTGCATCAACTAGACCGGGTCTCCGGCACCGCGCATTTCGAAACCCCCGAATCCCATGGGTTGGAGTTGATCGCGAGCCTGCGGGAAAAACTTCCCGGCTATGCCGTGCCGGCTTACGTGCGCGAGCTGGCGGGCGAAAAGCACAAGCGTCCACTCACATGATTGGAACTCAGTCGGCCTTGAACATGGCCATCCCGTAGTTACATTGGATTGAAGCATCCGGACGCCTCCGCCGCGCCCGGTATCCAAGGAGCCACGATGACCATTGGCAGGATTGCATCCGTTTTCGCACTTACCGTAACTTTAATGTTACCGGGTTGGTCCCAGCCCACCAACCGCGAAGCCTGGAAGCTGTTGTTGGATAACCACCCCAAGGAAGCGCGCGACGCCTTCCGCCTCAATCAGGACTCCAAGGACGCGCGGACCGCAGGGGAAGCCTGCCGCGGATTGGCCGTCATCGCCCGGTTCATGGGCGACAATCTCGAAGAAATCCGGCAGAGCCTGACATCCTTTCGGAAGGACAAGGATACGCTGGCTTTCATGGCGGGGCAATTGCGCCACATGAAATTCGGCGACAACTGGGGAGCGTCCAACATTAAGGACGTGTATTCCCTGGGCCAGGAATTCGCCGCGCGGCCGACCATGCTCACCGCACCCGTTGTCTTCGAGTACTCCCGCCGGTTGCTGAACGACGGAGACATCGCCAAAGCCGAAAAACTGGTGGCGGACAAAGGCGTGCTCCGGCAATGGTACGTGATCGGCCCATTCTCCAATATCAGCGGCAGCGGCTTCGATCGTGCGTACGCGCCAGAATCGTCCGTTGTCTTGAACCAATCCTACGCGGGCAAAAAGGGCGATCAGGTGCGATGGTTCCCGCTGGAAATCCCCCCACCGGCCGTTTGGCTTTCCATCCACAACCATTTGCCCGCCGCAAACGCCATCATTTATTTCGCGGCCCAAGTGGAGAGCCCCGTCGAGCGTCAGGCGTATTTGTCCTTCGGCGCCTCCGCCAGTTTCAAGGTTTTCCTAAACGACCGGCTCGTGTTGGCCGATCGCGTGTACAGAAACACCGGTCCCGATGTGTTCGCCCAATCCGTCACCCTCCACCGAGGCGCCAACCGTATCTTGATCAAGCTGGGGAACGAGGATCGATATTCCAATTTCCTGTTGCGCTTTATGGACGCCGACGGCAAGGGCATTCCGGACCTCAAGCAGGTTAAGCCGGAAGGAAAATACGGCCAGGATACGGGAAGCGTTCCCGACCTTCACTCCATGCCGTCCTTCGATCGTGAAATGACGTACCTTCGGAATCGGCTCGCCAAGGATCCTGAAGACGAAGACGCCGCGCTCCTGACGATTGATTTGTGCAATGTCCATGAGCTGACCGACAGCGGGGAAAACTTCGCCTTGAAACGGCTGGAAAAGCATCCGAACTCCGCGCTCTGGCAATCTTTGCTGGGAGAAACCCTGACCCGCAGCAGGCAGGACACCCGCTCCCAGGAATATTTCAAAGCCGCCTTCCGAAATAGCCCGCTGTGCGCCATTGGTTGGTACCATGAATTGACACGCATGTTCAGCAATGCCGGCGGCGAGGCCGTGCTTGATTTCATCGCGAAAAGTCCGGACGAATTCAAGAACGGAAAACAGGCTCTGCTCGCCTCTCTCGCCAAGCTGGGACAGCTGGGCCGACGCGACGAGATGCTCAAGGAGTTCGCGCGCCTGGAGGCCTGGCCGGATCGGGACGAAGAGGTGGCCATGGTTCTCGCGGGCGTATATAAAGGCCAAGGCAAAAAAGACGACGCCTTGAAGGTGTGGAAAACCATTTTGGAGCACACCCGGTCGCATTATGCGAACCACCAGCATTTGGCGGACCTATTGGTGCAAACCGGAGATGTCGGCGCGGCCATTGATGTGATTCAGGACGCGACGCGGTACTTGCCGGATCATTCCGGCCTCTACCTGACCATGGCCAACCTGGCGCTGCACCAGAAAAAATATTCCGACGCCACGCGGTATACCGAGGCGGGGCTCAAGCTCGCTCCCTACAGCCCGGTCCTGTTGGGATTGAAGGGCACCATCCAAGCGTTGGTCGGAGACGCCGCCGGGGCCAAATCCGTCCTGAAGCAAAGCGTTGCATCCAATTACAATGATTTCCCCTCTTGGGACAAACTCTTGCAATTGGACGGGCATCCGTCCTTCGAGTCCCTGGCTCCGTTGCCGACCATCGACAGCCTCATCAAGGCGTCCCAGGGATGGGAGGGATTGAAACGCGATCGCGGAGCCATCCTTTCCTATATCGAAGACGTGTTTTTCTATCCCAGCCGCGCCGTGCGGCATCGCGAATTCCTGGCCGTGGCCCTTCCGACGCAGGAGGCGGTGAATAATTGGAAGCAGTATTCCGTACCCTTCAACGGGTCTTACCAGACCCTCGGCATTACGCGGGCTTTTTCGCATAAGGCCGCGGGGAATGAAGTGGACGCGGAAATTTCCGGAAGGACTTTGGTCTTCAAATCGTTGGAGCCGGGAGACTTCATCGTCATGGAATGGACCTTGAAAGACGATTATGACGGCGAGATGGCGCGTCAAGTTTGGGGCGAGTTTGATTTCAGGCTGGGCGTTCCAACCTTCGATTCCCGTTTGCGTCTGTATATGGCGGGTTCCGGCGCTTCGGACACCATCGGTTATACGGTTCGCGGCAGCGGCATCGCCAAGGAGAACTTCCTGAAATCGGGAGTGCAAATCCGAACCTTCAACCGGGGACCTTATTTGGTTCCGGCCAGCGAGCGGTTTCTTCCCGTCACGGACGAAACTTCGCCGGACGTGATTTATTCCACCTTTCCCGATTGGTCGAAAATTTCGGATTGGTACGCCAATCTCACCGAAAACAAAACCGCTCCGGCGCCGATACTTAGGAAACTGGCCGACTCGCTTTTCGCGGGAATTCCTTCCGGGGCATCTTCCGATTCGGAGCGCATTGCCAGGGTCCAGCGTTACGTCTCCGGAACCATCGCATACAGCAGCCTTCCCTTCCGGCAAAGCGGATGGGTTCCGCAAAACGCGCAGGAAGTCCTCGCCTCGCGATTGGGGGATTGCAAGGACATGGCCGCGCTGGCCAAAAGCCTTTTGGACCTCATCGGATTGGAAAGCCATTTAGTTCTGGTGGCGACGCGGGATCAATTCGGACCCCGGGCGGGACCCGTCGGTCCGCACTTCAACCATTGCATTCTGGCCTATATGCTGGCCGGGCGGGAACGTTACATGGATCTCACCGATCCCAACAATTTTTGGCGCCGTTTGCCCAAGGGGGACCAAGGCGCCGTTGCGCTCGTCATCCGCCGCGGCAACCGCAATCTAATCAACCTCCCCGTCGATGCTCCCGCGGATCGCCGTATCGACCGTCAAGTGGCCATCAAACTGAGCGACAGTGGATCCGTTTCCATCAATGCGCAAACCAAACGCACGGGTCTTTTCGGTCGCGGCCAAAGGGCTGGGTTCCGATTCTTGCCGGAAGAAGAACGTCGCAAGGAAATGACCCGCGCGCTTTCCGAAGATTATCCCGAAGTGACCCTGGATTCGTTGAAGTTCGCCGATCTGGAACCGACTTCCGATACGGTATCCTATCGGTACGTTTTTCATTCCAATCAGGCCGTGAAGGCCACCGGGGCGACGCATATCTTCAACATGTATCTGCCCGACAAGATTTCCAACGGCGATGTGCCGGAGGAAGATAAACGCTCCTCGGGCCTGGATTTGTACAGCACCTGGTTCGACGTGGGAACCATGAACGCCCGAGGAACCGTGGAGTTTCCCAAGAACTGGAAATTGATCAACCCCCCGGCGTCCGTGCGCTTGAAAACCCCATTCGGCGATTACGCCATGGAGTTCAAGGCCAAAGGCAATATCTTGACTTACTCGCGCACCGCGGAGTTCCGGATCGCAGCACCGGTGTCGGTTAAGGAAGCCCCCAAGCTGCGAACTTTTCTGTCCCAAATCGCCCGCGAGGACGACGTGCAGTTGGTTTTTATGGAAAAGGGGAAGTAGCGGCTAAAAATTATTGGTGACGCGCATGTGGATGAATCCGTCTCCAAAGGCCCGATCGGGATTCAGGGCGTAACTGATTCCGAAAGTCCAATCGGACGCGCCGCTTTCCAATCCGATTCCATAACCCATCACGCGCCGCCAATCGATATCCCCGCCGAGTTTGTTGACTAGGGACGGGACCACGAAAATCGACGCACGACTTTTCCGCGCCAGCAGGAATTGGATTTCCAGGTTCGCATACGCGTAAAAGTCCGTGAGGAATTCCTTCTCACGGAATCCGCGTATCGTATTCGCGCCGCCTATGGAAAACAACTCCCCGCGATCGGCATGCGGCCGCAGCGGCCAATCGCCCGCTCCGGAAAATTGCGCGTAGGCCACCCAACGCCCCAGGTTTCGCCAGAGTTCGAGCGTCGCCAGGCTTTGCACCAGGAAGTAGGCCGAATCGCCCAAGTCCCGGTGCAAACCGTTGACCCGCGTCGACAATCGGACTCCCCGTAACGTTGCCGGTACCTGGTCGCGATCATCATATTGGAAGCCCAGACCCGCGATATCGCCTTCCGAACGGGTATTCCCGATATAGTCATGGTTGGACTGGCGGGTGAACGTGATGAAATACCGAGAATGGAAGTCCATGTCCTGGAACAATTCCAGACCGGCGTTGGATTCATCATACAAGGAGTCTTCCAGCGATACCTGCAAATCCACTTTCGCCCCGACGGGCGTGGATAAAATCCAGGGCTCGGTATAAGTTAGGTGCGCTTCCTTATCCGGTTTTCCGAAGGCGGTTTGTTTGCTTTCAAAAGTGAAATCCAAATCCCGCGCCGTGCCGCGCAAATCGATCAAATGCAAATCCATGTAACCGTTCAGGCCTCCCCCGTCTTTCTTTTCCGAATCATAACCCAGTATGCCGCTCAGTCGATTGCCTTTAAGATCCTTCAGAGCCAATGAGGGATAAAGCAAGTTTTTGGTGGAGTCGCGGAAAAGCGCGCCCGGCAGGATGGCTTCGAAATATCCGGTCCGTCCCAATTTATCCAGGGATGCTCGCACGCGCGTAACGCTATATGTCTCGCCGTACTGGAGCAAGGATAATTTTTCCAGCACCTCGGGAAGCATGCGGCTTCCCGTCGCCTTGAAGCCGCCATACTT
>JADGQO010000081.1 GCA_017881725.1 Fibrobacteria bacterium | reverse complement strand
GAGTCCGTGACGTACACGCGCAAATCCATGCGATCCTTGACGATGTCCCGTACCTTGGCGCCGATGGTCCGGCCCGGTATGCGCTTGAAGGCATCGCGTAGGCTTTGCACGGGGATGCCATCCTTGCGCATGTCGGCTTCCAACAGCGTCGCCAGGAGATTCGACGTGTCGATCAATCCCTCTTCCGTGGATTCCAGATAGCGAGGGCGAAGGTCATTCAGGATCCAACCCACCAGGAAATAAAACCCCGCGCCTGAGAGCAGGAAGAATCCTAAAAAAAGTCGGGTGCGCAACCTCACGGATCACCAAACTTCCGTCAGCGAATACCCCAGGCCGCGATGCGTGCGGATGGCTTCGACATCGGGTTTTACTTCACGCAGTTTGGAGCGCAGGCTTTTGACATGGGCGTCTACGGTCCGTTCCAGGCTCGATTCCGGCGAGTCCCAGGCCTTTTCCATCAATTGCTCACGGGACCAAACGCGGCCGGGCTTTTCGATGAAGGCCAACAACAAGCGGTATTCATACCGCGACAATTCCAGCGGCGATCGAAAAAAAGAAATGACCATGCGCTCCGAATCCACTTGGAACGGAGTGATGCCGACAGCCGTGGCTGCCGCAGCTGCCGTGGCCGCGGAGGAGGTCGATGGAGAGGTTGGCTGAGAGGCGGAGGAAACTGGGCTAGCCGGAAGAGTCTGAATCTGCACCTGCGACGAAGGCTGTAACGCGGTCCGGCGAAGAATGGCTTTGATGCGCGCGGCCAGTTCCCGGGGGCTAAAGGGCTTCACCACATAGTCATCGGCGCCGAGTTCCAGGCCCACCACCCGATCGATTTCCCCGGCCCGGGCGGTCAGAAAAAGGATTGGCAGTTGATGACGCTTGCGGATTTCCCGGCACAGATCGAACCCGCCGATATCGGGCAGGCCCACGTCCAGGACAACCAGATCAAAGACCGACTCCAGCGCGCGCAGCCCTTCCCCGCCCGTTGCGAACCATACGCATTCAAAGCCTTCGGTTTTCAGGGCGTAGAGGATATTGTCGGCGATGGCCGGTTCGTCTTCGATGATGAGTATGCGGTACGGCATCGCTTTGTAAGATCCGACCGGAAAGATACCTAAAGGTTACCCCAGCCACCGTCCCCGCCCCGCTGATCCGCCTCCCGGTTCCAACGCGCCAACTTTTCCTTCTCCGCCTTTTCGCGACGGAGCCTTTCGCGCTCCAACTCTTGGTGGCGGACGCTGTCGACGATATGCCCGCCGGAATTGCGCCAGGCCACCAACCGCTTCAACTCCCCGGCATCCAGCCAAATCCCGTGTTCACGGCAACGATCGGTGATCACGCCGCTCCTGGCTCCGTAATTTTCGCGATTCATGAGCTTGGAGCATACCGGGCATTTTCGGTACACGATTTCAGTTTGATTTCCGCTTTGTCGCCCCAAATCATCCAGTCGCCCAAGATCGACGGTCTGACTGAACTTGGCGGTATTGTTCAAGATCAACTCCAGTTGCAAAGCGTCCAAAAAAAGACCGAAGCAATTCGCGCATCGATCCATCGTTATCGGGTTTCCCTCGGTTACGGGGATGGAAATGCGCTGCAACGAAGTCGCGCACACCGGGCATGGCCTCACCGGCCCCGGCGCATCGGGAACTGAATCCTGCGGGAGCAATTCCCGATCGATATCATTGTGATCGCCGCAGTATTCGCAGACGCTTTGATAGCCATTCAGCGGAGCGGAACAACCCCGGCAATAAAGGACGCGAAGTGGATCGGCCGCCATGATGGAAATCAGTATAGCCAAACGGAAGGCGGGAATCCAACTCCGCGCATTTGGAAGAAGCGATTAAAAGGCGGTGGTAATACTCGCCGCGGTTACCGGGGAAAGGAAGATTCCGGCAGACTCCGCCCCAGCGCATTCTTGAGCCGGACCGACGATTCATACCGCGAACCGGCACCTTGAAAGCCCAGCTTAGAAAACATCCACACATTGCCTACAGGCGAAAATGTTCGTCCCGCCCTGACCCGGTGTTCGCCGCCAGTCAGGCGAATGGCCGTAGTGACGAACAATGGTTTCGGATCGGTCCAATAGGTCCCCGAACGTCTTTGTTGCACGCCGTTTTTGAGCAGCACGGGGTGATACTCCAAAAGGAAATCATGATACCCCGCATCCGCCCACAGATATTGCACGATATGATAGCTTAACGTGGACGCCACGGAATTTCCTATGACGATTTTGATGTTTTGATCGATGACGGCCTTGTACCGCAATACCTCGGAAAAATTACCCGTGGGCAGCTTGAGGGTTCCATAGCCGTCCGCCACGGTAATGCGCCGCTGGGAGGTGAGGATTTTCGATCCGTCGTGAACATATTGAACGACGTCGGCAGTATCGATATTGGTGTCCCGGAAGGTGAAGGGAAATTTCAAGACCACGTCCGGATCATTATATCGCGTCGAATCGATGACGCCGCCGGAGGCGCCGATGATGGCCGCTTGCGACGCAGTGACCGAATAGTATTGATAGTTGTCCACTTGCGATTGCGTTTGCACGGTGCGTTCACAATGTGTGGCTGTCGGATATAGTAATGCGAAAGGCGTTTGCGAAGGCGCGATGCCGTAGCGTTCGGTCGCGATGGCTCCGCCCTGGATGGAAGAATAATCCCAAGCTACACCTGCCCCTGAATCGCCCGTGGTGGAAATCGTGTTGGTGTCCAGGGATAGCGTGGTCGAACTGTCCCCAGGGCTTTGCATGTTTTCAAACGTAAGCACCGGTATCGTCGCAGAAGCTGCGGTCGCAGAAGCTGCGGCTGCAGTAACTGCGCAAGCGAAAAAATGTCCGCATAGTAGGCTCAGGCGCACGGCAGCCTCCCTCAGAAATCCCGAAAGTTCTCGGGCCTACTATAAGGGGTGGCCTCGTGGGAGGTCAACCAACTCCCCTCCAGGGGGCGTGATCCCCTTTTTGCCCATTGACGTCGAACCCGACGTGGCGTGAAAATGGAAAGTTGCCGGCTGCGATCCCCATGCGAAAATTGAAATACATCCTTGAGCTTCCCGATGGATCGCAAAAAGACGAATCCACCTTGGACTTTGCCCAAGCGGGTAATCTATTGAGAAGTACAGATTGGCAGGCGCTTCGTTCCGACCCGGGCAAAGCGGATCAACAATCGGAATCCCCATTCATGTTGTTCCTGGATGAAGGCGACTCGTTTTTCATGATTCTTCCGGATGAAGACGGCTTATTGGTCACGGCGCGCGTCATCGACAAATGGAATCTATTCGGGCTGATGTCCAAGGAAAAAGCTTTCACCCTGAATTTCGGCTTGCGCGAAATCGACGACACCTTGAACCTGCTTAAGCTCTTCTTCGAAGACAATTATCCTTCGCTTCGGGCGCTGGAAAAGGAATTCTAAATCCGCAATCCTTAACCGGGTTCTCTATAGTGTACAAATGAACAGTATTATATAATTTGTGACGGGTATGGATGACTCTCCCAAAGACGTCCTAGGACGATTTCACCCCGTGGTCGGCGCCTGGTTCCGCCGCGTCTTGGGCGAGCCTACGGCCGTGCAAGCACGGGCCTGGGACGCCATCGACCAGGGGAAGCATACCTTAATCGCCGCGCCCACCGGTTCCGGCAAAACCCTCGCCGCCTTCTTGACCATCCTGAACAATTTGATTGTGCGCGCCTGGGACGGAACGCTGGAACGCAAAACCACGGTGCTGTATATTTCACCGCTCAAGGCGCTGAGCAACGACGTCGAGAAAAACCTCAATCGGCCGCTGCGCGAAATCCAGGACGAGATTTTCCAAACGCATTTGCGCAAAGTGGAGATCGAAGTCGCGGTACGCACCGGCGATACGCCCGCATCCGAGCGCGCGGCCATGCTCAAGGCCAATCCGCATATCCTCATCACCACGCCGGAATCGCTCTTTCTCCTGTTGACGGCCAAACGCGGCCGCGACATGCTGCGCCATGTCCGCACCGTCATCGTCGACGAAATCCACGCTTTGGTGGGGGAGAAACGCGGCGCCCATTTGGCGTTGTCTTTGGAACGCCTGCAAGCCTTGGTCGCGCCGCATTCCGACATTCCCACCGGACCGGAAGATTCCCTGGTGCGTATCGGACTTTCCGCCACGCAGAGGCCCATCGAAGAGGTGGCGCGTTTCCTGACCGGGCAGGGTATCACCCAGGTTACCCCGGTTATCGAAGCCGCCGATACGGAAGCTGCCGTTACCCAAGTTACCCCAGCCGTCCAGGGTGCCGCGGCCGCCGTCCCCGACCCCGTTTACCCGGCCTGCGCGATCATCGACACCGGCCACCGCCGCGTCATGGATCTCCAGGTGGAAATTCCACCCTCGCCGCTGACGGCCGTCATGTCCGGCGAGGTCTGGGAGGAAGTGTACGCGCGCATCGAAGCCCTGATCGCGGCGCATAAGACCACCTTGGTGTTCGTGAACACGCGGCGCCTGGCGGAGCGCGTGGCCCATCGGCTCAGCCAGTCCCTCGGCGAAGACAAGGTCGCGGCCCATCACGGCAGCCTATCGAAGGAAAGGCGATTCGCGGCCGAGCAAAGGCTGAAGTCCGGCGAACTGAGCGCCTTGGTGGCCACGGCTTCCTTGGAATTGGGCATCGACATCGGATCGGTGGATCTGGTGATCCAAATCGCCTGCCCCAAATCCATCTCCGCCCTTCTACAGCGCGTGGGCCGCTCGGGCCATGCCGTAGGCGGACTGCCCAAGGGACGCATCTTCCCCCTCACGCGGGACGAACTTATAGAAGCGGCGGCCCTGTTGGATTCCGTGCGGCGCGGAGAACTGGATACCCTGACGATTCCGGCCAAGCCCCTGGATATCCTCGCGCAGCAAATCGTGGCGGAAACCGCCTGCCGGGAATGGGGCGGCATGGAATTGTACCATGTGTTCCGGCGCGCCTATCCCTTCCGCGATCTGGACCCCGTCGAATACCGCGAAATCGTGTCCATGCTGGCCCAGGGTTTCACCACCCGGCGCGGCCGGCGCGGGGCGCATTTGCATTGGGACGCCATCAATGACCGTATGCGCGCGCGTCCCGGCGCTCGTCTCACCGCCTTGACCAACGGTGGCGCCATTCCGGATACCTTCGATTACGACGTGAAGCTCGAACCCGGCAACGTCCTACTCGGCAGCGTGAACGAGGATTTTGCCATCGACAGCTCGCCCGGTGACATTTTCCAATTGGGCAACAATTCCTGGCGCATCCTGCGCATGGAAGGCAGCACCGTGCGCGTCGCCGACGCGGCGGGCGAATCTCCGACCATTCCCTTCTGGTTCGGTGAGGCCCCGGGCCGCAGCCAGGCGTTTTCGGAATCCCTGTCGCGGTTGCGCCTCGAAGTGGCCGCGCGGCTTGGGGTAACCGCAGTGTTACAGGAGCGGGTGGATGCGGAAGGTTCCGGACCGGGCGCGCGCTGGAAAAAACCCGCCCTCGACTGGTTGTGCGGCGAAGTGGGCGTCATCGAGCCGACTGCAGAACAGATCGTCGACTACCTGGCGGCGGCGCAACTTTCCCTGGGCGTGATGCCCAGCCGCGAAACTCTGGTGTTGGAGCGGTTCTTCGACGAAGCCGGGGACATGCACATGATCCTGCACTCGCCGTATGGAAGCCGCATCAACCGCGCCTGGGGACTCTCCCTGCGCAAACGGTTCTGCCGGAAGTTCAATTTTGAACTGCAAGCCGCCGCGACGGAGGACGGCCTCATCCTGTCGCTGGGAGCCACGCATAGTTTCCCGCTGGATGAAGTGTACCAATATCTCCGATCCGGTTCGGTCCGTCACATTTTGATTCAGGCCCTGCTCGACGCGCCCATGTTCGAGGTCCGCTGGCGGTGGAACGCCACCCGGGCCCTGGCCCTCCAACGTAACCGCAACGGCAAGCGCGTACCCCCGCAGCTCCAGCGCATGGCGGCCGAGGATTTGGTGGCTTTGGTCTTCCCCGATCAAAAAGCGTGTTTCGAAAATATCCAAGGCGAGCGCGAGGTGCCCGATCATCCCCTGGTACGGCAGACCATCAATGATTGCCTCCACGAGGCCATGGATATAGACGGCCTGGAAGCCTTGCTGACCGCCGTGGAAAGCGGTCGACTGGGCTTGGAGTCTCGCGATCTCAAGGAACCTTCCCCCCTGTCCCAGGAAATCATCAGCGCCCGGCCCTACGCCTTTCTGGACGACGCCCCGCTGGAAGAACGGCGCACGCGCGCCATCCGCAGCCGCCACCTCGCCGATCCAGCCCAGGCCTCGGACATGGGCCGCCTGGATCCCCAGGCCATCGCGGTCGTGCGCGCCGAAGCCTGGCCGCAGGTGCGCAACGCGGACGAATTGCACGATGCGCTCTTGCTCACGGGCTACCTTACCGACTCGGAAATCGAATGTGGATCGGCCGCGCGTGGCGCCGCAGGATTTTCCGGCTCGCATGACCCACGCCAGCGCGAAACGGCACCGGATTTTTCCCTCGGCTGGAAGCCTTTTCTCGCCGCGTTACAGGCCGAGCATCGCGTCGCCTCTTTGATTCCCCATCCGGGAGCCGTTCCCATCTGGGTCGCAGCCGAACGTCTGAGCCAAGCCCTGGCCGCATTGCCAAAGGGCGCTCCGGCATTCCTTCCCGGTCCTCCACCCAATCCCGCAGCGGGCTATATCCCGGATCCGCGCATTTGGACGCAGGAAGAAGCTGTGGTTGAAATGGTGCGAGGCCGCATGGAGTCGATGGGCCCGGTCCGTAACCGGGATGTTGCGGAAACCTTGGGGTTACCCACCGGCTCCGTGGATCAGGCGTTCTACGCCCTGGAACAGGAAGGTTTTATCCTGCGCGGGCGATTCACGCCTTCCGGCGACGGTGATCAAGTGGAATGGTGCGAGCGTAGGCTCCTGGCCCGCATCCACCGCTATACCTTGGCGCGGCTCCGCAAGGAAATCGAACCGGTCTCGGCTTCCGAATACATGCGTTTTCTGTTCGCCTGGCAGGGATTGACCCCGGAGGGAGCGTCCACCGCGAACGGCCAATATCCCAGCCACGCCGTAATCGGCCTGACTCCCAACCACGCCGGTACCGGCTTCGTACCTTCCGAGATCCGAAATTCCGGAGGACTGAACCCCTCGGGCCCGGACGCCGTCGAATCGGTTCTGTCGATGCTGGAAGGATTCGAAGCGCCCTGCGCCGCATGGGAAAGCGAAATTCTTCCCTCCCGGATTCGCGGCTATGAGCCTTCCTGGTTGGATTTACAGGGGCTATCCGGTGCCTTCATTTGGGGTCGCCTGCGACCCGGCAACCAACCGCAAGGCATTGAAGGCCGCAAAAGCAGTCCGATGAAATCATCTCCCATCGCCTTCTTGGGCACCGAGCGTCTCGGCCTCTGGTTATCCAATACCGGAGCGGATGGGATGCCACTTTCCGAACCGCAAGGAGACGCCATGCGGGTATTGGCCCACCTCCGTAAGCGGGGCGCGAGCTTCTGGCGTGAGATTCTTTGGGAAACCGGTCTCGATGCCTCCCGCGCTCGGGACGCCATCGCGGAGTTGGCCTCGCACGGTTGGATTACTTCGGACGGTTTCCGCGGCTTACGTGCACTTTTGCATCCGGGTCGGCCCGACGGCACGGGACTGGAAAAATCGGGACGCTGGACCTTGCTTCGCCAAGCTGATTCGCGAATGGATTCGCCGACCCCGATTGAGGATTCCCCCGTCCATCCGATCCATGGGATGTTCCGGGATTTAGAATCCTTGGCGCGCGTTCTTTTGAAACGCTACGGAGTGGTTTTCCGCATGCTCGCGGACAGGGAAAACCTGACGCCTCCTTGGCGGGATTTGGTCCGGACTTTTCGCACGCTGGAGTCTCGTGGGGAAATCCGGGGAGGTCGTTTCGTGGAAGGTTTTTATGGGGAGCAATTCGCGCTTCCGGAAGCCGTGGGTCTTTTGCGCCGCAAGCGGAAAGAATCCTCGCCAGGACAAACCTTGGCGCTTTGCGCCGCCGATCCGGCCAATTTACAGGGCATCCTGACCCCTGGCCCGCGAATTCCGGCTACGCGTAAAAACCGAATTCTTTTCTTGGACGGTGAACCCGTAGCCGCCGTTGAAGGCTGTGAGTTTCGCGTCCTGGCCGGCGCCGCAAATCTGCACGGAACCGATTTCAATACCTCGGAAGCGGAAAAACGGGTTCACGAATGGCGGCGTTCCTTATCGGCACAGTTCCAATTAATCGGGGAGACTCCAAATCCGGATACTTCGCTAATGGCCGCAGCCTCCTGACAAAACCGCGCACGAACTGTAAGGGCCTGTTAAGAAATAAGTGGAGCAAAGGAGCCCCCAGATGTGGGTCAGATGGGTTCGATCGGATTGAGCAAAACCTGAGGAATAGCACCGCTATTTCGATGGTTTTGCGATTGACGATCGGG
>JADGQO010000080.1 GCA_017881725.1 Fibrobacteria bacterium | reverse complement strand
CGTTCGGCCCGGATGCGCTGGGGCTCCAGGAATTTCAGGGCGGTGGTGGCCCGAAGGACGTTGGCGCGGAGGCCCGCTCCCATCTTGAAATTGCTTTCCAGGAAGGCCTGCGTCTCCTGCGCGCGACTCACGGACGCTTCCAAGGTGGCCAGGCGCGCCCGCGAGGTGACCACGTTGTAGTACGCGTCCAAGACGTTCAGTTGGATTTGCTGCAGGCTGCGGCTGCGGTCGGCGTCGTTGGCCTGCTCCTGGATGCCCGCCACGTGGATGGCCTGGGTCAACCGGCCGAAAGTGAACAGGGATTGTTGGAACTCCAAATCCCACGCGAACCGGTTCTGTTCGATATTGAAAGGATCGGATCCGAAAAAGGAAGTCGTGCCCTTGGCCTTGGGAAACACGGAGGGATCCTGGGGCACGGCGGCATGGCCGGCGCTGGCGTTCAGGGAGACTTGGGGAAAACCCGCGGACCAGGCTTGCTGCTTCAAAGCTTCGAACTTTTTATCCTTCTCGCGCAGGATCAAGGCTTCTTCGCTTCCGGACAGGGCCTCGCGGATGGCCGTCGGCAAGGTGAGCGGCGCTGAGGTAACGCCTACGTTACCGGAGGCGGAGGCACTCGGCGGAGGCACGGACGGGCTTTGCGCCGAGGCCAGGCCGGCGGCGGATAAGACTAAGACCAAAACGCCGGCCAATGCGAAGATCGACAGGCCCATGGAAGCGAAGGGAGATTTAAGCCTGTTTTGCATGATATTCCGTCCTGGCTTTTTCGGTGAGCAAGCCTTCGAACAGCACCTTGACCACGGTGTCGAAAACTTGGGTAGGTTTGAAGGGCAGGCCCGCGAGCGCTTCGGGGTTCAGCACTTCCTTGATGACGCTGGAGTAAATGAGGATGAACAGCCGTTCGTCCACGTCCTTGCGGAAGCGCCCCTTTTGGCGGCCTTCCTTAATAAGGGCCTGGAATTCCGTCGCCACGCATTTCTGGCTATGATCGTCGATCATGCGCCAAATCTCGGGCGCATGCCGCCGGAGGTCGTGGAGCAGGGCATCGCTCATCTTGGCGTACAAGGCGGCGAGGTAACGGGTGTATTCCTGGAGCTTGTCCAAAGGATCGGCGCCCGGCCGTTTGACGATGGCGCGCATTTCCGTTTCGCAAGAGGCCAGATGGTGCTTGGTGATTTCCTGGAGCAGGTCTTCCTTGCTGGGGAAAAAACGGTACAGCGTCTTTTTGCTCATGCCCAGCGCCTCGGCGGTCTCGTCCATGGTGACCTTGCTGAAGCCATAGCGGAAGAACAGGGCGCGCGCCTCGTCCATAATCCGCTGCTTGATGTCTTCGTCCTGCTGCACCATTACGACAAAACCCCGGAAACTTTCAGAGTGTCCTGAGTTTCCAAGCTAAATGTTTGGTGACGGAATGACAAGGGGGATGTGAAGTTTTTCGTTCGCAACCCCAGAAGTAGCAAGAATGAAACATTTGGGAATGGTTTACCATGGTTTACAAACGGTAAGCCCTGGTGGGAAAGGAGAGTCTTTTCAGGGACAACCGGGGGCCGACGATAGCGGCGGCAGGGGCCGCGTCGATCCGCGCCCCTTGTCATCGCATCCGATTGCATTCGCATTCGAGGTGGATTAACTTGCGGGTGGGGAGCGATCCGCTCCGAACCAAGGAGAGCATATGGAAATCGGAGTACTCGGGACGGGCGCGGTCGGGGCCGCCATCGGCGCGAAGCTGGCGCAATTGGGCCACCAGGTGAAAATGGGGAGCCGGGACGCAGGTAACGTCAAAGCTACGGCCTGGGCGGCGCAAGCCGGGGCCAACGCCTCCGTGGGGACTTTTTCCGACGCGGCCGCCTTCGGGAAAATTTTGTTCAATTGCACTTCCGGACAAGGCGCGCTGTCGGCCTTGAACCTGGCGGGATCGGCCAACCTCAAGGGCAAGCTGCTCATTGACGTTTCCAATCCCCTGGATTTCTCCAAAGGCATGCCGCCGACTTTGACGGTGTGCAATACCGATTCCCTGGGCGAACAAATCCAACGGTCGTATCCGGAAGCCAAGGTGGTGAAAACCCTGAACACGGTCAACGCGTTTTTGATGGTGGAGCCGTCCAAGCTGGCGGGCGATCATAGCATGTTCCTGTGCGGCAACGACGAGGGCGCGAAGGGCCAGGCCCGGGAAATCCTTACGAGTTGGTTCGGTTGGAAGGACGTGATCGATTTGGGCGACATCACCAACGCGCGCGGGACGGAAATGATTTTGCCCCTGTGGGTCCGGCTTTACGGACATTTCAAGTCCCCGAACTTCAATTTCCAGATCGTCCGGTGATAGCGCCCATCGCCTGGCCCCTGCGGCATCTGGCCGTTTGCGCCGGCGCGGCGGGAGCTTGGGCGTTGTTGAACGGCCTTTTGCACGACGTGTTCGTGCTGGGGCAGAAACGCAAGTATGATCGGGATCTGCTGCGCCTGCTTTTGGACGGGCATATCCTGGTCACGTGCGGGATGGTGGAAATCCTTTCCTACGTGGGCCTGCGCGCGCATGCCGCCTGGGGGCTGGCCGCCGCGGCTTTGGGTTCCGCGAGCTTGCTTATCTATTGCCTGATGATTTTCCCGTTCCTGAAATCCGTCGCCACCCTGCTCATCAACGGGGCGCTGTTGGCCATGGTCGCGGCCGCCTGGACCGCTAGGTAACTTATAGGTTACCGCCGTGGCCATCCGCCGCCGCGCCAGTGGTCGCTGTCTTCGCAGTCGCGTTCCCTGCGGACGCCTTCGCAGAGGACGCTGCGCGTGGAGTCGCCGTCGCCGTCGCGTTTGGGTTTGGCCTTTGCGGTGGATTGCAGGGAGAATTTCCCTATTGTCTACCTCAATTTGTTTTTGGTGACGTGGAAATGCAAGCCGTTTTCCATGTACAGGGTATCGCCGCGCACGGGGAGGAAGCCAGCGGGAAAATGCGGCCGGAAGGAATCGGAGAGGAAATGCAGGGTATCACCGGAGTAACGGTAACGTCCCTGTGCCTTCAGGTTTTCCTTGACGACGGCAAAGCCGTAATCGACGCTGCCGTCCGCAAAGCAGCGAATGAACTCCCCGCCGATGGGTGCGGATCGTTCGGCGGAGAGCACCTGGGCGCCCCGGCAGCCGGAGAGGCCGGAAAGGCCGGAGAGGAGGAAAACCAGGGCCAGCAACGGGAGCCAGCGTAAATGGGTTCCAGGGCGGGATGGCTTCCTGGCTTTTGGGAAAACGCGAAATGTTGGCATAAGGAAAAGATAGCCTTCCCGGGATTCCCTAGACGCCACTCCGCCCCGGAATCGGTTTGGGAATCCTAAGGGCCTGTTAAGAAATAAGTGGAGCAAAGGAGCCCCCAGATGTGGGTCAGATGGGTTCGATCGGATTGAGCAAAACCTGAGGAATAGCACCGCTATTTCGATGGTTTTGCGATTGACGATCGGG
>JADGQO010000079.1 GCA_017881725.1 Fibrobacteria bacterium | reverse complement strand
TTCGTCAACCTCCTCCTGACGGCGTTTTTTTTTCCAGCGCTTTTACTTCCGATGGATACCCATGCGCAAGCGCCACGGTTTTTTCAGCCCACGGAAGGATTCATCCGCGCCAAAGATTTGCCCGACACGTTCACGGCCACGGTACGTTCCATCCAACTGGACATCAAGGATGCCTTCGAAGGGACCGTGGTGCATAGCGATGCGGAGCAACACGTATACGACATGGGCAATAAGCTGCATATCGAATCGCGTCCGGGGACCATTCGCCGACGCCTCCTGTTCCGAGAAGGCGAACCCATCACCAAAGGATTATTGCTCGAGTCCGAAAAGATGCTGCGCGCCGAAGAGTTCCTGGCCGACGCCATCATCGAGGTGATGAAATGGCCGGACGGGTCCGCGCATGTGAAAGTGACCACCTATGATCAATGGACCACGGTGCCGGGCATCAGCGTGAACCGGCTGGGCGGCGAATGGATTTATTGGTTCGGGCCGGTGGAAAGCAATTTGTTCGGCACGGGGCAACGGTTGGGCTTTTTCATCGGGCATGATCAATTCCGCGACACCCAATGGTTGGACTACAACAACAACGCCTTGTTCCCGCAGCGCCTGCATTTGATGGCCCATGCCGCCAATTTATCCGACGGCTACAGCACCTTGCTGTCCCTGTCCAAACCCCTGGAGACACGCACGGATCGATACTCCTTTTCAATGTCCTTTTCCGATCTCGAACTGTCCGAGTACGTGTACTTCGACGCCAATAACCTGTCCAAATTACCCGACTCCCTCGCCCGGGCCTATGCCGGCGCCCCCACGACGGTCAAACTGTTCAAGCGCGTGGATACGCATGACGTAGACTTGAGCGCCACGCGGTCGTTCGGATACGATACCAAATTCAATATCAGCCCCACCTTCAACCGCCATGATCGCTATAACTCGGACGGCATTGCGAGCGATACCTTGCTTCGCAAATACGTGCCCTTGGCGGCTTCCGCCCAGCGGCCGGATATCCGCACCGACGATTTGTTGGGCCTGAGCCTGAGCGCTTATCAGTACCAGTACAAGACCGTGCAGAACTTCAACAACCTGAAATGGAGCGAGACTTTGGAAACCGGATGGCGTCTCACGACCAAGTTGGCCGCGAACCAAAGTTGGATGGGCGCACGCAACAACAATCTCTATCTGAGTCATGCCGCCGTTTACAACGATGCCTGGTGGGACGCTTTATTCCTCAACGCCAGCGCTTCGATGCATTATTTCCTGTCCAACACGTCCGTATTCGACGATGGCTACGCGACTGCGTTGGGGGAGTTGCAATGGAAGCCGCATCCCATCACATCCACTTTTATTTCCGCGTCGTGGGCCAACCTGATCGCGTCCGAAAAGGATCAGCAATTGGTCCTGGGCGAGGACAACGGATTGAACGGATATCCCAACCAGTATTTCGCCGGACAGGCGCGTGTCCTGCTCAGCGTCGAGCAACGGCTGTTCCCGAATTTCGAATTGGGCACCTTGGTTCCGGCCCTGGCGGTGTTCGGCAATGCCGGCAACACCTTCCCGGGTTGGTCCGATTTGGATTGGAACAAATTGCATTACGGCTTGGGTTTCGGCTTGCGCCTGGGCGCGACCAAATCGGTGCAGAAGGTGGTCAACCACATCAACCTGAGCTGGCCGGTGGGCGAAAAATATCTGAGCGGCCCCGTGTTCAGCATCCGGGCCAAAAAAAGCTTGTAAAACGGCGATGGGCCGTTGCCAGGCCCGGCCTCGACGTCATCATGGCCCCATTCCCGAAACGCTTATCTTTAATCGTAAGCAGACAGGAAGAAAATGAAACACACGCGCGCGCCCGAAAAATCCAATCGCCTGTCCATCACCCTTTCCATCGCCCTGTCCCTCGGCTTCGCCCTGCTGGTCGTCGCGGGTTGCGACGGCGGTGGCGGCACGGCATCCTCGCCGGGCGCGAACACCGTCGAGCTTGCGAAGGATGATTCGACGATCGCCCAAGTCCGCACCGTGCTCGACAGCCTTGTCGGGCAACGCCCGGCCGTCATCGCGCGGAAGGCGCTCGCCTATATCCAGGCGCTTCCGCAGTTCAAGGCGTCCGGGATCTCCGATGACGGCAGCGTATGGGCGCAGTTCCAAGACGGCGTCCTCTATTCGATCGCGACCAACGATCCGGACTTGGATGTCCAACCCGCCCATGCGTCGACCAAAACTGCGGCCGCAAAAAATACGGTTTCGACTAACCTTGGAAACTCGGTCCGATCCTCCGCCGCGGGCGGCGAAATCCCCGGGTCGGCGACCGCCTATGTCTTCAATGCCATGGAGGCCAATCGCGGCATTCCCGACGACAAAATCGCGCTCCAACTGACGGCGGCGGGTTATACCGTCGTGCGCGGCACGGGCAGTCTGGCGGATTGGAAAGGCGTGACGAATGCCGGCGTCCTCTTCTCCGCATGCCACGGGACCCGGCTCCCGGATGGCGGGGTCAAAGTCTTTTATATGCAGTCGTCTGACGCGCATGTGAAAGGCGATAAAACCTATCTCGCTGAACTTGCCGCCCACACCATGGCGTTCGACGAGGTGGCGGTGGATGACGATACGCTGGTGCGCGGCAAATCGCCCAAGTGGCATTGGGAAAGCCGCTACCTTTTCAAGGCGGAATACTTGTCCAACCGCAACATGTTCGCCGACAACGGGTTCATGTTCAACGCGGCGTGTTCGGGAACCTCGGGCCCGGGACTTGTTTTCGCGCAGTCGCTCAAGGCCCGCAATAACTTGGGCGTTTACGGGGGATGGTCGCAGCCGGTTTATATCCCGGATGATATCGAGTCCATGCTTTTCTTCTTCGATCGCGCGCTGGGGATCAATCAGTTCGCGCCCGTCGACGCTGCGAATCCGCCGCCGCAAGATTGGTCCACCGTCCTTTCGGCCATGGTCGCAAACGCCCGCGCCTCGGGCAACGGCACCCATCTCAATGCGAGCGACGTTCAGCTTTATGACACGGCCGGTCACGATCCGATCGCCGTCTTTTCGATCCAAAACCTGTCCGGCGGAGATTTGCAAACCCTGGTGCCTTCCGCCATCGACGCGACGCCGGATGCCGCCAACGGGTCGCTGGTTTTTACCGGGAGCTTCGGGAGCAGTACCGGGCGCGTTACGGTGGACGGGATCGATATGCCGGTCAAGGCCTGGAGTCCGGGCAAGATCACCACGGCCCTTCCCAAGGCCAGCGGGAGCGCGTTGATCATTTCCAAGACCGGACTTATCAGCAACAAGGTGCCCGTGACGGTTACCTCGATCGTATCCTTGACCCCCAAAAGCGGCGGCTATCTCCCGGGTGACGTCTTCGGAGTCGTGGCCTCGCCTTCCGGCGGTAACGGGCCTGCCTATACCTACCACTGGAAGTTGGCGGGTTCATCCCTCGCAACCCTGCAAGACCAGTCCGGGGCGCATACGAGCGCTGAGTTCGATAGCCCTGACGGTTCCGTCTATGTGTCCACGACTCCGTCCACGCAAGGTACGCTCACGGTGACTTGCGCCGTTTCGACCGTGACGGCAGGTGCTGCGACGCTCGTGGGTTCCGCGACAACGGCATTCAAGGAATACCCGTTCTCAAACCAGATCCTGTACTTGTCGAGTGTTTACCAATCGAACCCGAAGGCCCACAAATACTTCGCCTACGTCCTCCTTAAAAAAGATTCCTTGAACTCCGCGGCCGTCCCCACCATACGCTGGCGGACCTACGTCAATGGCACGCTTAAAGCGGCTTCCAGCGTGCAGGGGACAGCCAAGACCAAGGTCTACGACATCGCCACCCTGGGAGACCCGAATGTCGGCGCGCCCTACATCCTCATATCCGTCAAGGATACCCAGCTCCTCGATCCGGCGGATCAGGGTTTCACCTTGAACAATGTCCCATACCCGTACGACCTGGGGAATTCGATCGCCTTGGTAGTCGCTTATCAAAGTTGGGACACTACGCAATTCGACGGAGTCAAAAGCATCGCCTTCGTCGACACCACGGCCGCCAAGACCCAGGTGGTCGCCGGCCTTATCTATCCGTGAACTATCCGTGAAGGCGTTCGACACCGCATGGAAGCCGCTCTGGGGACGATAACCTCCGGTTACCGCGACGGGACTTTTTCAAAACCCGGCTAGGGCTACCACGCCGACTCTCAGGGGCGAAGGACTAGGGCTTGTTCTCCGAACCGCGCCTGCGCGGCCGGAGCCTGGCGTATCAGGCGTTGCCCGGTCAAAGTGAAAACCTCTCCGGAGACTTTCTCGGAATAATCACCGAAGGATAGCACGGCGCCATTCCGTTTAGCCCAAGCGCCCGAAGCTTTGGGAGCCAAGGTGACCGATGAGCCACCCCTCACCTTCGAAAACGCCCAGGTCGCGAGCAGGGGATTATGGGCGGCGCCGATAAAACCGGCCTCATGGGTTCCGCCGGTCATGAAGGTGTTGATGTAGTTCGCGCCGGCCGCGATGGCACGCTTGAGGGAATCCAAAGTGACCGGGGCTTGCGCGCCCTTGAAGATGATGTCTTCGGGCTTGGCGCCGGTCTGGATCAAGTTCGTCCAGGCGCCGACCGAGTTGATATTATAGTCGACGGTCACCTTCACGGTTTTGTAATGGTGGGTTTCCAGGGCGGTTTCCATGCGGATGCCCGCGAGCCCGGAGCCGTCGCTCATCCCCTGGTGATGCCAGATGGGCGTCTTCGCGATGGATTCGATTTTGGTGGAGTCGCCCCCCGCCGAGCAGGGTATGGCCGCGGCGAAGTAGTTCGGTTTAAACTGAATCAAATGATAGGTTCCCGCCCCGCCGATGGAAAAACCGTGGATGATGAAACGGTTGGTGTCCAAGGAGTATTGCTTCTTCAGGTCTTCGATGACGTCAACGACGGCGACTGACGCCGACGCTAGTTCGGTTGCCGGTGGCGACCCGGGAATGCTCATCCCGCCCCAGCTTCCCTGGATGCATTCGGGAACCAGGATGAAATGCGGCACGCGGGACTGGATGCTATCCTCGATCCAGGGATGGGCCTGGTCGAAACCGTCCGTGGCGCCGATGTAGGTGTTGCCCGCTCCGCGCAGACAAACCACCAGCGGGTATTTCTGGGTTCCGGTCGCGCTATAGCCCTTGGGTACGAAAAGCAGGTATTGGATGGCGCCCTGGGAGGACTGAAAAGTCTTGTTCAACATTTTGTCGCTGTCCTTGGCCGTCGAAACGGATGGCAAAGTTCCCATCACGATGGCCAGCAGCGATACCGGCAACAGGGCGCGACGGAGGCAGGCGCGTGAAAACGGTGCGACAACCTTTTTTAAACCCATAATTTTTCCCATGGTATCCTCGACGGTATGCTTGTGGCGGTAAATCTATACCCCGGGCCTAAAATCCGCATTTGGTACTTTGCGATTCTGCCTCGAAACGGCGCGGGAAAACGGGATAATCGGGCTGGACGCGATTAAAAGTGAGAGTAAAATCATCCGAATGGACTATGCTGACTTCCTCACCACCAGAATTACCTGCGGATCCTGCGCATCCAAAAACATAAAGCACCTTCCAAACAGCGCCACCTTTCCAAAATCATCGAACACATTCGGCCCATTGGGTGTCATTGATAAGGATGTGACCGTCCTTCATTTCGCGCGGGTTCATGTCGGTGTGATATTGGAATCCTTGGCCCTGGCAAGCGTTTCACCCAAAGTCCCCCCGGCCTTTTTTTGTTTGCCGTAGGCAATCCTTACTTCACGATAACTCTCCCGGAACGTGCCGCTCCGGGAACGACAACTCGCATGATATAGACACCGCTGCGTAAACCATTCATGTTCGCGCTGAAGTTATAGTCGAAGGGAGTCTTATTACCTCGTTCTTCCGTAATTTTATGACCGGCAATATCGTACAAGGCCACGATATGATAACCCGGTTTGGTAATCAACACCGATGCTGCTTCAGAAGGATGGAAGGTGATGCCGGACCTATCCACACCCATATACAAATCGTGTTTGGGAGCGTTCATTGATGTTCCTACGAGAGTAGAGTCGTAGCCCGCGAGATAGTACATGAATTGCTTGTAATACCTATCCCAAATAGCCTGCGTCATCGCATTCATCATGTTCTTATCATGGCCTTCCATGAAATAGCCGACAGTCCCCTTCTTCTGAGGGGCGGTCCAGGAAATGGGATAGCCCCAAGCGCCGCCTTTGGCTGATTCGTTGGTATAGTCATAACCGCCATTGCCGCAAGTATTGGGCGTCG
Organism: Fibrobacteria bacterium; assembly: GCA_017881725.1. Lineage (GTDB taxonomy): Bacteria > Fibrobacterota > Fibrobacteria > UBA11236 > UBA11236 > Chersky-265. The sequence continues at coordinate 12,733 of JADGQO010000079.1, read as the reverse complement.
AACATGTAGAAGGATTAAGGCCGAGGAGCCCCTGCCAACCCGCTGGTTTAATCGTGGGATTGGTCATCACATAAACGAAGGTAGGCAGTTCCATTCCGTAACCGATGGTGACCGAGTCAGAGCCGTTCCAAGTTATGCCCTGAAGGACGGGATGTTGCTTGGCGGCCTTATTGTTTTCTCCCCAAACGCCGATTTTACCGACGCTGCCTACACTACCGGAGCCAACCGAGCCATTGTATTGCGGCGGGTAAATGGTAAAGTACCAAGGCCAAGGGTTACTACCGGCATTGTATCGAGAGTCACCGGAGGAATGCTGCAAGAATATGCCTTTGCCGGAATCTTCGACGAAACTTTGCAACGCAGTCTGTGATGCGGCGGGTATTAGAGACGAACCGGATTGGCCCATACCGGAAATGTAGTTGGCGAAAAAAACCTGGTATTTGGAAAGATTCGCCACGGTGATTTTAGAGTCGACTTGACTAGTGCCTTGAATCCAGTCCACCGTCCACTTCGGATTTTCAGCATTGCCGATGCGGGCGATGGTCGAATCCAAATTAGGATAGCCGATGGTGTGATTAAAACCGTAAGTGAAATCACCCATCAAAATGGCTTTTAACTTGGACTTCAAGTGCCAGATAGAACCATTGATGGTCACAATCCGTTCCTTGGCCAAATCGGAGGTATCCGTAGTATCCGTAGTTTGGGTCTGCACCAGGATGCTTGAATATCCGCTTGGCGACCAATTCCAGGCAGAGTCCCGTTCTTGCACGTACAATGTGTGTACGCCATCCGCCAAATCTTTCCCCGGGGTAAATCCCGTCTTAGTAACCGTCGTGCTACCCTGGGTCAAATCATTCGTATCCAACCTCAACCGATAGGTTCCCATGCCGGTTGCGGAATCTCCGGTCCAACTCCATGTCGGTCGATGATTGGTGGTCGGGGAGGCGGTGGTGGTGCTTACCTTGGGCGCGGCCGGCGGAGTCAAATCCACGCGAACGGGAAAATACCCGCTGGCCGACCAATTCCCGGCAGAGTCCCGTTCTTGTACATACAATGTGTGTACGCCATCCGCCAAATCTTTCCCAGGGGTAAATCCCGTCTTAGTAACCGTCGTGCTACCCTGGGTCAAATCATTCGTATCCAACCGCAGTCGGTAAGTTCCCATGCCGGTCGCGGAATCTCCGGTCCAACTCCATGCCGGTCGAGGATTGTTGGTCGGGGAGGCGGAGGTGGCGCTTACCTTGGGCGCGGCCGGCGGAGTCAAATCCACGCGAACGGCAAAATACCCGCTGATGGACCAATTCCCGGCGGCATCCCTTTCCTGCACCAGCAAGGTGTGCACGCCTTCGGAGAGCTCAACAATCGGTTTATAGCTGGTATCCTTGACCTCCGGAGCTCCATCTAAAACTTCATTGTCCAATCGATAACGATACTTGCCATTTCCACCGCCACCGCCGCTAGTCCACGTCCAAGTAGGCGTTTTGGTATTGGTGGGCGTGACACCTTTCACAATCGGCTTTTCCGGCGCCTTGGTGTCCAGATAAACCGTAATCGAAGTGGAGTTCGAATTTCCGACGCTGTCTTTAGCAGTCCGCGTAACAGTATTGGCGCCCTCCACCAAAGTTTGTTTAACTAATGCGGACTGGGCGACCCCATCGATGCTCCATGAGATGTCGATGGGAGTCTTGTTGGTATAGGTTTGATCCGCAGGATCCAAAATCAATACCACCGGCCCTTTCACCGCCTTCACTTTTTTCACCACCAAAGTGTCATTGCCTTCGCCGTCCCGCACATAAAACCGCGCCGGATATTCTTTCGCTTCCGAATACGTCTTGGTCACAGGCTTGACATCCGATGCGGAGTCGTCCCAAGTCCCATCGCCGTCCAGATCCCATTTGAATTGGGTGACCACTCCATATTCCTGATTCACCACCGGCGTGAAGGTCACGGACTGTCCCACCGCAACGGAGGTATCCCGCCCCACATTGAGGATGGGGACATCGCGTTTGACGATGATCAGGGAGCTGTCGCGGCGCGTGGTGTCCGCCTGGCTCACCGCCAGGATATAGGTGGAGCCGGGAGCCTGAGGGGTAGCCTTGCCGGTATCATCCACCGAAACGATTCCGGGTTGCAGCGATCGCCATAGCAGGGCGGCCGCACCTTTTTCCGGGTAGACTTTTCCTTTCAACGCCCAGCTTTCTCCGCCGGTGTATAAACGCAAGGTATCCGGTTTCACCACCACGCTGTCCACATGCTGGCGCTCCTGAACGATCACGCGCAATGAATCCAATTTGTCCGGGTACGGCTTGGAGCGGGCCAACACCCAAGTCGAACCTGCTTTCAGGCCTTCCACTTTTCCGTCCGTGATATTTGTCATGGAGCTGTCGCGAATAATCCATTCCAATTCGGAATTGGCCAGGGACGGATACACTTTCACCAGGAGGCTATCTGGAGTTCCTCCGATGAATACATGGGTGGAATCCAGGACGAACCGAACGCTGTCCACCTTCACTTCGGCTTGGGAAATAACCCAAGCGGTATCCGTGATGCGCGCGTCTTCCTGCGATATGACCCACGCGCGGACCTTGCCCGACTTGAGTGCATGGACGGATCCGGAGGCATTGATGACAGCTACGGTGCTATCCTGGATGCTCCATTTCACGGCATAGCTAGCCGAGGCTGGGAAGGCGGTGAGGGTAAAACCTCGATCAACCCCGTTGACGGCCACTCGCAAAGTGTCGGGAGCCAAGCGCAAACTGTCCGGCGCCTTGCTGCCGGATTTGGCGAGCACCCGGACTTGGAAGCCCGCGTGTTTGGACGAATCGGACTTGAGCCAGACCCGCAACTGGGCCACGCCGGCTTTGAGCCCGTGATACCGAAGCGATCCCAAGGAAACCGTGAGCGAATCCGAAGAGGACCACAACAGGGTTTTATCATACAGGTTTTCCGGAGTGAGCGTCGCGGACGGCAGGGGAACGGAATCTCCTTCTGTGATCTGCGTATCATTTGCGACAATATGCACGGCGGCATTCGGAAGGATATAGGGGATGATGGATTCGGTTTTATTTTTCGTTCCGTCATAGCTTCGATCGGATAGGTACACCACTACGCCGGCATTGTATCCGACAATCGAAATGATCACTTTTTCCCCCTGGTAATGGGGAACGGACAGGCTGGCCAGATCGTTTTTCGAATTGACCTTGCCGTGGAAGGCAGTATCCAAAACGCCGCCGTCCAGACTTTTCACAATGACGCGTATCGAGTCATATCCGCTGAGGGAATCCGCCAGCTTTCCCAGGTTGAAAAAAGACTCCGTGCCATTGTCTTGATTGCAGGACCATAAAAGGAAAAGGAAAAAGAAAAGTGGTGCGGGTAGCCAGCGTAGGAGGAGGGATGTTTTATTGGACATCGTAGGTGACGCGAGTTGCAGGGGAAGGTTTTTCCAACATATAAGCGACTACTCCAACTCCCAGGATGGCTGCGCCGGCTCCGCCAATCCAATAGAGGTGGCTGTGCCCGGCGGATTTTGCTTCTTGGGCCGGGGGATTTTTTTTCGTGGTGGAATCGGGTGGCGCGATCGTAGTGGTGTTTCGATTGCCCTGGACATGGGCTTCCGCCCGTCGCAGCCGCATCTGACTCTCGTCAAACTCCTCCTTGATATTTTTGAATATCATGTAAATCATATCGCTGGCATACATGTCCAGAATTTTTGCCGTGGGCTCCAGGTTCAACAATTGAACCATGTAATATTTGCCTTTTTCCCGAGTGCTTTGCTGGGCTGCATCCATCACCCCAAGATGTTTGAAAGCGAAAACGCTGTCGCCATGATGGAGCGGTTGTTTTGAATTCAATGCCTTTTCGATAATGACCGTAGCCTTATCGAAATCACCATCGAGGTACATTGCGTGGATGGCGACGGTATCGAAAGGTGCGGCCGTGGACTGGACGTTTTTCGCAGCAGTATTTGATGCCGGAGCCGCAAATGGAATTGAGAGGCAGAACAGCAATAATACTATTGCGACGCTGTCCCGCAGGAAAAGTTTCATGGTCGAGTCTCCGTTGAGAGATAGCGCAAATAGACAATCAGATCGCAAGTCAATCTATCCCGGAAATAGTAACAATATGGATTTCTTGCTTTGCTTTCATACAAAGCAAAAAATCTACTAAAACAATCAAATCTAGATTTTCAATAACAATGGGAATTCAATTGGGGTCACCCCGCCTCCAACGCGGTTTGATCGGGGCACGGAGGTGATTTTTGATGCGAAAGCAGGCGCCAGGACCCGGCCTTGATCCCCGGGGGTTGCGGGGGCGGAGCCCCTGCGCGAGGGGGTAGGGAGAGACCCGGAGGGGCTCGACCGAGGGGGAGACTTCCTCCTGCCTGGGCGAATCATGGCTCACGGAGGGATTCCTGCTCGGCCCTAGCGGCCCACCCGGTCTTGCTGGGTTCGCTTCTCGGTAACCTGTGAGTTTCCGTAACTCTAAGGTTACCTAGGCTCAGGTGGCAGGTTGGGTTTCCGTATAATTGCGGTCGATAAGATAGATGCGGACCACCTTGGTCACCTTGTTGGTCACCGTCAGCTTGGCCTTGTCGTCGCCGGTGAATTCCAGCAGGAAGTGGAGCACGGGGCGATCGATTTCAATCGTGCCGGATTCCGGGAACCCGAATCGCTGCCCGTCCCAGGCGCGGGTCACCTTGTCGATGGTGCCGGACTTGAAGGCTTGGCCGTCGAAACTTCCGCTCATGGTGCCGTTCCATACGCCCACGCGCGCACCGGCTTCTGTCTTGATGTCGACGGTCACCTCGATGCGGACGTCCACTTCATGCGCCCCTTTGGTGTGCGTCACGTTGCGCTTGTGGATGATTTTGGAGGCCAGGGCGCGATTGAAATGGTTCATGGTCGCGCCGGTCGAGTCGAGCAGCGTCACCGAGTCGATGCGCTCGCGTTCGTATCCGCGCATGCCCGTAAAGTTTGCCTTGCGCACGAAGCAGGCGCAGGAATCATGGTAGGCGAAAGGTTCGATCACGAGCTCCCCCGTGATGGTCACGCCGGTCAAAAGTCCCGCGCTTTTCGCCGCGGCGCCGGTGGGTAATTGACCGTAGACTTGGCCCATTTGATCGGTTTCGGCGGCGAGGTAGGAACCTGTGCCGTCGCTGCCGCTGGCGGTGTCGGAGTTGCTTGTCACGCAGCCGGTGAACCAGAGCGAGCTGGCGCCGGCGAGGACCAGGGCTTTCAGGGAGGTGGATAGTGTTGTGTTACGCATGAGAATCATCCTTTCTGTGGGGCGTTTCAATGCCCCGTGTTTTAAGGTTGATCATAATATATCCGATAACGGGGCGTGGAGCAATCACTTTTATGAAATGAGATAACGGGTTATGTGGAAAAAAGACCAAAAAATGGGATAAATTGGTGATTATTCGTTAAAAATGAGATTATAGTTATCTAAAAACCGATAACTATATGTCGCGGCGATTAAAGAAAATCCGGGATTTTAGTCCCATCGAAAAAGAGGTCCATAAAAATGGATAACGAATTTAAGGGGGTGTTCGATAAGCTGCGGCCGATGGTTGACGTTGAAAACGCCTTCGGCTTGGATATGGACCGCGTGGTTGTCGACTAGTCGAGGCGCGCTTTGGAAAGCAGTTTGCCCAGCGCGTCCCAAAGAAAATGGAAATGGTGTTTGCCGTTGGGCCGGGTTTCCACCGCCGTGACGTCGATTTTTTTCGCGTCGAAACGCCCGCCGGCCGAGACGGTGTGTCCGTTGCCGAAATCCGAATCGAAATCCAGCGCGCCGTTGACCGTGAGTTCCTGCGGGCCGGTGGGAGAGTCGGGAATCAAAGTGAGTTTGGACGTGGCCAGGGAATCCGCTCCGTTCCATACAGCCGTTTGCGTGTAACGGATAAGTCGGCAGTCCTGATAATTCGCCAGGGAAGCGCCCAACGGCTTTTTGCCAAGGACAACCACGTAACGCGTATGTTTCTGCACCTTCCGGGAGTTGGGCGGGAAGTCCACGTGCACCGACACGGCGACGGTATCGCCCGGATCGAAGGTCGAATCGGAGCGGACACCCTTTACGGAAAAGACGACGCGCTTGCCGTCGTTTTCATCCCGCGTTTCCGAGAAGGAAATCGGGTAAGTTTTGGCCTGATCCTTGAACAACATGGTGCGCATGGTCTGCGTCAGGAGCGTCACGGAGGGCCGTAAAACGGGGTTAGTCTTTTTCTGCCGGAAGTTCACGATGCCGGAATCGCCGTCGCCCCAAAGTTGGCCGTCCCCGTCCGCGTCGCTGATGGAGAAAAACTCCACAGTATCATCCAGGGCCGAAGATCCGGCAGCCGAAGATCCGGTGACTGCGGATCCGGTCGCCGCAGGTTGGGTCAGGGCATAGGCGTAATAAGCCGGCCGGTTGTCGGGCTTGGTATTGATGTCCCGGTCCGGTCCGCCCAAAGTAATCAGGATGCTGTTCTTAAAGCGTCCGCCGCTCGCGGGGATATGTTCGAAAAAGGTGGCTTTATCCAGGGGGCCGCTGGAGTCCGTGTTCTCGTATTTGTAGCTCTGGATGCGTCCGGATACGCGCCATACGTCCACGCCCCGGGATTTGAGGATGATGACCTTGGCTGTGTCGCCAGCTTTGAAGGCGGCGTCATAGCGGATGACCGTTGTGTCATGATGGGTGCGCAGCACATTGTCGTGAGCGAAATAGCGGCGGACGATTTGCAGGCCGGCGGTATCGGAATAATCCCAAATGAGGGTGTCGCCGATTCCCACAAGGGCGGACGCTCCCGTCTTGGACAGTGCCTTGGCGGTTACCGTAACCTCTCCGTTTCCCTGGGGGGCGGGGTTGGCCGAGGTTTTGGCTTTGGCGGGTAGGGTGTCCAACGGGACGGCCAAGGAATCCGCGTCTTGGAAGCTCGGGATGGCCGGGAGATTGGAAAACTGGTTCCAATCGGAGTGGTCGGCGATGTGGTCGGACATGGCCTCGCCCAGGGCCACGGTATTGGGGAAGTCCTCGGCGCCGCCGGCGACCTTGTTATTGCTTTCCAACAGACAGCCGGAAAGCCCCAGCGATGCGAGGGCCAGCAGGGCTGAAAGGGTAGGGGCCGGAAGGGCCATCCAGCCCCAGCGGCGGCTCGGCGCGTCGGACGGAAGGGAGGTGATGCGAATGCCCATGGCGTTATTTCCGCTTTTTGGTTTTGGGGAAGTATTGCAGGGAAAGTTGCATGATGCCCGACGCTGTGCCCGCGTCCTTCTCCACCATCTTGAGGATCTCGCCCCGGAAATTTTCAATCTTCTCGCGGATGGCCTTGCGCGTCGCCTCGCTGACCATCAGCAGCAGGGTGGAAACATGCCTTTCCTCGGTCGGAAATTTGAACGGCGCGTCCGCCGCTTGCAGTATCCATTCCCGGTTCAGGCGCCGCACCATGGCCGCCATGGTCGCCGGGGGCTCGACGAAGGATTCCGTCACCGTATACCGGCCGTCGGGTGTTTGGCGCACCAGGTTCCATTCGCACAGATCGCGCAAATATTTTTTCAGCGGCGCAGGGGCGATGGGCGGATCGAACACCCGCCCCAGTGCGTCGCAATCGCCGCGGAAGTCGAAGGCCTCGATGGCGCAGCGCACCAGGGGATAGTGGTAGTCCTGGTAATACTTGACCAGGGAGGGGGAGAGCCGCGCGAACCGGCTGCGGTTGCGGCGGTAGAGGATTTCCTGGTAAATCTCCTGCCGTTCCAACTCTTTTTTGGACTGCCCGAAATCCACCATGAGTTTGAAAAATTCCGACTCCGCGCCCTCCAGCCCAAAAGCCTTGGCCGTCTTGGCCAGAGCGTTGTCGCTTAAGCTGCGCTTTCCGATGATGACGTCGAGAAGGTAACCGGGATTCGAGATTCCCGCCTCGCGGGCGAATTTGCGGTAGGAATAATCCGCGTCCAAATCCTTGCGGCGCTGGAAGGCGTCGCGCAGGTACACGCGGAAATCGTCGTATTGATAGACGTTCGGCGGCGTGACGGGAACAGGCGATGTGGGCGATGCATCCATGGCAGTATCCTTCTCAAAGATGCCCTGGATACCGGAAAAAGTCAATCAATTCCTATTTAAAAGATAACGAGTAGCTGAACTATACCAATCGATTCATAAAAATCGGTCGATTTTGAAGGGGAAAATGAGGTAAAAATCAAAAATCTAAAGATTAGGTTCCTGGTATCCGACTTTAGCAGCTTAAAAATGAATAACGGTTAAAAGTACTGTTTCAGCACTTTCTTATTGGCCACGAAGTAGTCCACGCCGGAAAGGAAGGTGATTAAGGTGACGAAGGACATGAGCGAATAGGGGATATACGCCCAGATTTCCGGCCAGTAGGGGACGTGGGGGACGTAACGCCGGAGTAACGTGTCCACGATTTCCAAAACCAGGATGATGATGATGGCACCGCCCTGCAACGCCGTTTTCCACTTGCCGCTCCTGCGGGCGTCGATGGTCACGCCGGAGGCGGCGCCTAAGGTGCGTAAGGTTTCGATGGTCGATTCCCGGAAAAAAATGATCGCCACCATCCAAACGGCGGCGTAACCTGAGGCCAGGAAGCACAGGAAAATGGCCATGTTGGAAACCTTGTCCGAATACGGATCGAGGTATTTGCCCAGCTGGGTGACCTCGCCGCGCTTGCGCGCCAGATAGCCGTCCAAGCCGTCGCTGGCCACGAAGAAAATCGCTAATAGCGCCGCCAGGATTTTGAAGACCAGGTGGTTATCCTGATACACCAAATCGTTGTCGTAAAAAAACACCCATACGAATACGGGAGAAAGCAGGATGCGGCTGAACGTCACCTGGGTGGCCAGGGAGACGGGTTTGCGCGACTCCACGTCGCGGTAATAAAAATAGAGGTAGCCGATGCTGGTCGCGAAAATCAACATCATGGTCGTTACCATCATGATGCGCGAATAGTGCTCGGAGTTCCATACGTACAAGAGCATGGTGACGTTCATGGACAGCGTCGTGATCTTGCCCCAGATGGATTTGAGCGGGAGCGCGCGCTGTTCCTTGAGCAAGGTGATGGAGAAGATGAGGTAGAAGATGTTGCGCAAGGTGATGGTCACCAAGCCCGCGCAGAGCATGGCCGGGAAGGGTTCCTCCGGCGACCACAATAGGCGCAGGAAAAGCACCAGGAAAATCAAGTTGCCGAGAAGTTTTTCCCCCAGCTCCAGCCAGAAAAGCGTCAGGGGGCGTTCAATGTCTTCGAGGCTGATTTTGAAGGAGGCCCAGAATCCCATGAACATGGAGGCGGAGAGGAAGATGGTGGCCCATAGGTTGCGGTCCATGAACAAGCAAACCAAGGTGGCGATGAAGGTGCCCATTTTGGTGAGCATCCAAATGCGTCCGGCGACGCGTTTGGGTTCCAAGTTGGCGGCATCGGGCGACGGCGGATGAGCTGCGGCCGTCCCGGTGGGTTTGGCGTCCATGGGATAAGTATAGGAATTTACCCCCGCGTAACCACGCGCCGTAACCCGGGCCGTAACCCGGGCCGTAATCATGCGGGGAAGTCGCCTGCAATCACCGTGAAACCTTTACCTGCCGGGATATGGCCAAACTCAGGATACGGCCAAACCGGACTTGCGCTCTCGCGTAGGTAAGAACGGCATCCGGCGTTCGCCACCGCGCGTTGCCGTGATCAGCCGGGCTTGGCCCATGGACCCGCCGCCGATATCGATCAGGAAACGCCGTAAGGCGCGCAAAGCTTGGGTTCTCCCGTCATGCGCGCGGCGCCGGGCCTGCGAACTTTGCATGCGCGCGACGATGTCGGGAATCTTGCTTTGGAAGGAGTCCAACAGGTCCGGTTGGAAATCATCGAGCCGGAAGACGGCGCCGAGGCCGCTGCGCGAAAGGGCCAAGGCATTGAGTTCCTGCTCCAGGACGTCCGGTTCCGGAAAGGCCAGCACCGGTTTGAATAAATAAATCGCTTCTCCGATGACCTGGTTTCCCGCCGTGGAAATGAGGGCGAGGCAGCGCGAGAGGTCTTCCAGGAACCGCTCCCGGTTGATGGGGGAAACACGCACGTTGGCGGGCAAGCTTACCGGCAATCCGTTTTGCCAATTCGCATAGACGTGGAAACGCATGTCTGGGCGCGCGGCGAATGCGCCCTGCAAATCGTTCAGGTAACACGCCTGTTTCAGGTACACGAGCATGTCCCCGCTGGGCGGCGCTTTTTTCCCCTTCAACGAGGCCGGGATGAAAGGTCCGACGAAAACGGCGCGGCTGCCTTTTTTCTTGGGGAAATGGTAGAAGGAGCTGGTGATGATGCGGTCAGGCCGCCCGGCAAGGAGCTGCGTGCCCCAGCGGCACAGGAGCAGCATCAGGTTCTTGCGCCAGTTCGGGAGCTTGGGCAATTCGCTTTCGGTCAGGAAATTCTGATGGTTGATGGCGAGCAGCGGGATGTTCCGGGCGCGCGCGATGTGGGATAGGTAGGGCTCGAAATCCGAGATGATGGCGTCCGGCCGGAAGCCCTCGGCGATGGCGCTCACGCGCCGCATATTGCCACCCATGCCCAGGCAAAGTCCGATGAATCGTCCCGCGTTGTACACAGCGGTTTCCCACGGGTTCAGGCTCCCGTTGGCCCGGAACCGGTAGCGGAGCAGGGGGATTTCTTCCAAATCGAAATCGCGTCCGGACAGGACGTTCAGGGCGTCGCCGCCGGTCAATACCTTGACGGCATGACCTTGCTGGCGGAGCCATTGGATGATTTGCAGGCTGCGCGTGGCGTGTCCGCGGCCCTCTCCTTGCACGCCGTACAGGATTCGTTTAGGCATGTCGGTACCCCCGGTTGACGAATACGTCCCGTGCGTCACGCGCGGCCAGGGCGAGCATGCCTGGGTCCTCCCAAGCTTGGCGCGCGAAGTCCCAGGGGCGCTCGGCGGCGGCATAGGCCAGGCTGGGATCGCGGAAGCATTGGTCCCGGCAATCCTTGCAACCCAGATATCCCCGGGAGGCTTTCAGGGGAAGACCGTCCAGGTCGTCCACGACTTGATCGGAATGATGGTAACACGGGCGTAACGTCGTTTGATCCGGACCCAGGAAGAAAATATCCCGTCCGGCGTGGCAACCCAGGCGATCCGAGGCTTTGGCCAAGTCCCGCTGCTGCTGGCGTATCGATACGTAGGGGTTGACGATGGCTGATTCGCCGCCGCGCAATTTCAAAGCGACCAGGCGATTGAATATCGCCGCGAGTTCGGAGGGCGTGAACGATACCGCGTCGCCGCCCAAAGTGGCCAGATGCGCCGTGGAGGCGGAGTCGGGCCGATGCATCGGATAGGAAAAAACGAACCGGCGGATGCCCAGCTCGCGCCGATAATATTCCAAATGCCCCTCCATGTCGGGCAGGCCGTCCGTCTTCGGCAAAATATGGGAGATCACCGTTTGTCCGAAGAAATTGACGCCGTGTTTATGGAGAAGCTCGATTCCGCGCAACATCTTGGCTTCCAGGGAAAGGAATCCGCGATGCTCCAGGTGTTTGCGGAAAGGAAAGGTATCCAAGGAGTACCAGAGGTAGTCCACGCCCGCGTCCGCGAGCGCTTTTACGAGGTCCTCGTCGAGCACGGATCCGTTGGTGCCGGTACGGATCTGGAAACCCGCCCGCTTGGCCGAGGTGACCAGTTCGCGGAAGTCGGGGTGCAAGGTGGGCTCACCGCCGGTGAGGTGGAGGATGCCGATGCCTTTGGCCCGCAGGGCGGAATAGCTCCGCTGCAGGGCGCCGACGTCCAATTTATAGGCCACGTGTCCGGACCGGATGCGCGCGGCCAGGCGTTCCTTATTGTACCCGCAAAACGAACAGGCGGCGTTGCACAAATCCAGCACCTTGATATTCAATTGTCTTTTCAACAGCATGGCATCATGTTACCGGTTGGAGTTTGCGGATCGATTCTCCTTGGGTATCATCCGTGTTACAGTGAGGCGGCCCAGCGCGCTCACGAAGTCGCCGGGGAAACCCCAAGCCGTTGGCGCGCATGGAGATGCCGTGGAATCAGGGGATTCCTTGCATCGGAGCGGAAACATTGCGGCGCGCCAAAACCGGAATTATACTGGCTCGACGCATGCGCCCAATGAGAAAAACTGGATCCGGCCCGTCGGTTCGGCCGACAGTTGGAGGCAAGAGAAGTCGGACGCGCCGATGGGGCTTGGGTCTGCTGGGCACCTTCCTTTTGCTGGGGATGTGCGTCGCCTTGGACTGGTTCGCTTTGTCGCGGGATCCATCCCCCGGCCTGGAAAACCGCCTTCCCTCCGGTTGCGGCGCCCAAGGCGATGATTTCCAAGTTCGCTGCGTGGACGGGATTCCCGTCCTCATGGAAAACGGATTGCCTTACCCAACCTTTTTCGACTCCGTCGATCACCCTATCCAATCGCTCGCGGGCGCGTGGCGGCTGCGCTTCGATCCGCGCGAGGACGGCGAAGCGCATGGCTGGGCGTCCGGGGATTGGGGTGACAGTCTCACCAATATTCCTGTCCCCTCCACGTACAACGCGCCCACCGGACAATATCGCGGGCATGAGGGCGTCGTCTGGTTCGCCGTGCGCTTCGATTGCCGCATACCGACTACTCCCGGTTGGGTCAGGCTCCGTTTCGACGGCGTGTTGTTGCGATGCCGCGTTTGGCTGAACGGCGTGGCTTTGGGGGAGCGGGAAGGCGGATTTACGTCTTTCTATTTCGACGTCACGTCCAGGTTACGTAGCGGATCGGAAAATGTCCT
>JADGQO010000011.1 GCA_017881725.1 Fibrobacteria bacterium | reverse complement strand
GGTTCGATCGGATTGAGCAAAACCTGAGGAATAGCACCGCTATTTCGATGGTTTTGCGATTGACGATCGGGCCCAGATGGCCTGCAGATGGGTGGCGAACTGATTCAGTTATTTCTTAACAGGCCCTAAGTAAAATCATGGATTCTTCGGGCACCCAAGGCATCGGTTTGATTTTGAAGCGAGCGATACAAGTGCGGCGCCTCATCGGGCATTTTCCAGACCTATTACGGTTCGCAAAGCAACTTTCGAAATCCTGTTTCGTAAAACCCATTTTGCTGGACTCCGCCAGCCATAGGGCGCGCGCCCGGCGCAAGCGCGGCCGAAAACAGGAAATGATCGACGTATTCGCGGAAGCCTTGAAGCCTTTCAAGAAATCCGGGTCTGCCGATCATCGGATCCATGCGTCCGATTTGGAAATCCAAAACTGATTTCGAAACCGGATTTCGACGCTCCGGCTTGGGTCCGGATTATCGGCCCAACGACAAACCTTTTTTTACGGGCATGCTGCTATTGAGAAAGCTAGGCACGGGTACCAAATACACCGCCATCGCCATCCTCAAGGATGAGACGGTTTGCAGTCAGCGTAAGGGAGACATGGTCCAGCGCTTCCCGCACGGCCGTGGCTAGGTCGGCGGGAGAGAAGGGTTTTTGAATGAAGTTGGCTTCCCTTTGCAGCACGCCGTCCTTTTGGAAAATGGCGTCCTCGTTGTAGCCGGACATGCACAACACGCGGCTGTCGGGTCGCGTGATCATGAACTGTTGGGCCAATTCGCGCCCGCCCATCCCCGGCATGATCATGTCCGTCACCAGGATATGGATGGTATCGTCCTTATGCTCCGCGTTGACGAGCAGGGCGGCCTTTCCGTTGTTGGCTTCCAGGACCTTGTAGCCGTTGATCTCCAGGACCTTGCGCGTGAATTTCCGAACCGAGTCCTCGTCCTCCACCAGCAGCACGGTTTCCGATCCCTTGGTCGGCATGCTCTCGGCTTCTGCGTTGGGGATGGCCGGGGACTCCTTGGATTTTTCCCTGGGCAGGAAAATCCTGAACATCGCTCCCGCCGCCGGTTCGCTCTTCACGGTGATATAACCCTCGCTCTGGGAGATGATGCCTTGGACCACGGACAGGCCCAGTCCGGTGCCTTCGCCCAGCGCCTTGGTGGTGAAGAACGGATCGAAGATGCGCTTGAGCACTTCCGCGTCCATGCCGATGCCGTTGTCGCTTACGGAGAGCACCACGTAGGCGCCGCGCGGCGCCAAGGGTAGGACTTTGGAATACTCCCCGCCCAGATCCTCGTTCTTTGTGCCCAGGATGATTTCGCCGCCGTTGGGTAGCGCGTCGCGCGCGTTCACCACCAGGTTGATCAGGACCTGCTCCATCTGTCCCGGGTCCGCCTTGACCAATCCCAGTGATTCGTCCAGGGACAGGGTGAGCTGGAAGTGCTCGCCGATCAGCCTGGAAAGCATGTTGTGCATGTTGGAGACGATGGTGTTGAGATCGAGCACCTTGGGCGTCAGCACCTGTTTGCGGCTGTAGGCCAGGAGCTGCCGCGTGAGGGCGGCCGCGCGTTCGCCCGCCTTGTGGATCTCCTCCAGATGGTCGTGGATTTCCCCTTCCTCCGGCACTTCCGCCAGGCACAAGGCGCTGTATCCGTTGATGGAGGTGAGGAGGTTGTTGAAATCGTGGGCCACGCCGCCGGCCAGCTTGCCGATGGCCTCCATCCGCAGCGACTGGCGCAGCTTCTCTTCGCTCAGGTGTAGGGCCCCCTCGATCCGCCTGCGATCGGTGATGTCCTCGATGGCCAGCAGCAGCAATTGCGTATGGCCGTCATCCTGCAGGAGCCGGCGCGCATTGAGCATCATCACCCGGCGTCCCAGGCCGGGAAACTCGTGATCCATCTCGAAATCTTCCACGGAGGTGTTTTGGGGAAGGATGTCTTCCAACAGGGAGCGCAGCCTGGGGATGTCCCATTGGCCATTGCCCAACTCATAAAGGCGCTTGCCCTCGGTCTCCTCCGGAGAGACCTGGAAGGTCTGGTAGAAGGAAGGGTTTGCGGATTGGACCCGTCCCTCCCCGTCCAATACCAGCAACGGCTCGCGCACCGTGTCCACGATGGAGCGCGCGAAATCTCCGCTTTCCTGCAACCGCTGCTGGGAGCGTTTGACCTCGTCAATGTCCAGCAGCACCACCACGGCGCCGTCGATCTTGCCGTCCGAGGAGCGGTAAGGATGGATCTTGAGGGCGTGCCAGCGACCGTCCCGGGCCCGTATTTCCAGCGCGGCCGGCTCCTGGGAGGCGACGACTTCCAAGATTTGTTTTTCGAAATTGAAATTGGGAACGATGAACTTGACGTTGGCGATGGGACGCCCGATATCCGCTCCGGTCAGGCGCAAGGTTTTTCCGGCCGAGGGCGTAAAGCGCCGGATGCACAAGTCGCTTCCCAACATGATGATGGGGATTTGCAGGCTGCCGAGAAGATTGGAGAGATCGTCGTTGAGCTGCGCCAGTTCCAGGTTTCGCGTCTCCAGCTCATCGTTCATAGTGGTGAGCTCTTCGTTGCTGGATTGCAGCTCTTCCTTGGCGGTTTCCAACTCCTCGTTGGTGCTTTGCAATTCCTCGTTGCCCGACAACATTTCTTCATTCGAGGACTTCATCTCCTCGTTGACGGCATCGCTTTGTTCCCGGATGGTTTGCAGGTATTCCCGGGCGGCGGCGAGTTCCAGCCGCAGCAACGCGATTTCCTCGTCCTCGTGCGTTCCCCGCTGGATCCGAGGCGGTGCGGGAGCGACTAGGGAGGCCGCATCTTCCGTTTCTTCAAAGAGGACCAGGAAGCAGGCTTCGGCGTCCGGGAGCCGCAAGGGGAGGATTTCCAGGTTCACCCGGCGGATTTGCCGGCCATCCAGGATCAGCACGTCCCGCCTTTGCACCGGGTTGCCGGACTTTTCGCATTCCCGGATGGCATTGCGTAATTCCAGGGACAGGCTTTCCTGCGCCATCTGGGTGAGGTTGAAACTGGTTCCGCCCTGCGGCGGTTCCAGGAAAGGGCTCGTGCGTCCGCGAAACTGGAGTACGTCCATGTCCTTGTTGACGAGCACGCCGGGAGGGACGAATTTCCGCAGCAGCAGACGGTCCGCGGCCTGTTGGAAGTCGAAAGGACTGGGGAGGCGGGGAATGGACTTGGCCTTACCCGGGACTCCCAGGGAATTGCCCTTGGGAGCGAGAAGCGGCAAACGGGCCGTCGTCATTTTCCGGGCATAGATCTTGAGATGGGGATCGACGGCGCTGAAAAGATCCGCGTCCCTGCCGATGGTTTCGGAATTTCCGAGCAGCAGGAAGCCGCCCGGATTCAAGGCATAATGGAAGCCGGGGATGATTTGCCTTTGCAGGGGAGCCGACATGTAGATGAGCAGGTTGCGGCAACTGATGAGATCGAGTTTGGCAAAGGGCGGATCGGCAGTCACATCATGCTTGGCGAAGATGCACAGCTCGCGGATTTCCTTGTTGATCCGGAATCCCCGGTCCTCTTTCACGAAAAACCGGCGCAGACGTTCCGGCGAGACATCCTGCTCGATGTTTTCGGAATAGATTCCGGCCCTGGCTCTTTCCAAGGACGGGGATTCGCTGATGTCGCTGGCGAAGATGCGCAGAGGATAATGGATTTTCTGGGTGTCCTGGAACTCGCAGATGGCGATGGCCAGGGAATAGGCCTCCTCGCCGGTGGCGCAGCCCGCAACCCATACGCGAATGGTTTCCCCCGGTGATTTGGAATTTTGGATCACGGGCAGGACCGTTCCCGCCAGGGCCTCGAACACCTTGGGATCCCGGAAAAACCGGGTGACATGGATAAGGATATCCTGATACAGGGCCTTGATCTCGGCCGCATCGCCCTCCAACTGACGGAGGTAATCGGCGAGGGTCTCGCGCCTGCCCAGAGCCATGCGCCGCAAGATGCGCCGTTTGAGGGTGGTGTCGCGGTAGTGGGTGAAATCCACGCCGGATGTGGAGCGCAGCAGGGAAATAATGCGGGCGAATTCATTCTCGCAGCCGGGGAACGGATGGCCCGCGTCTCTCGAAGCGGATTGATCGAGGTAGGCATGGCTGCCCATGCGCACCAGTTCCTGGGCTATCTCCCCCGGAGGCAGTACGAAATCCACCACCCCTTCGGCGACGGCGCTGAGCGGCATGCCGGTGAATTTGGCGGTCTCTTGATTCTGGGCGAAGGTGATTCCACCCGCCGCCTTGATTTCGGCCAAACCCAAAGCGCCGTCCGAGCCGGTGCCGGACAGCACCACTCCGATGGAATACCGATGCTTGTCCTGAGCCAGGGAATGCAGGAAGAAATCGATGGGCAGATGCACGCCGCGCCCGTCAGGGCGAGGAGTGAGATGCAGAACCCCTTGTGCCAAGGCCATGTTGGTATTGGGAGGGATGACATAGACATGATTGGCCGCGACCACCATGCCATCCGTAACTTCCAACACCGGCATGCGGGTGGACTTGGAGAGAATGTCCTTGAGGTGGCTCTCATGCGCCGGGTCCAGATGCTGCACCAGCACAAAGACCAGCCCCGATTGTTCCGGGAGGTTGATCAGCAGTTGCGTGAAGGCTTCCAGACCTCCGGCGGAAGCCCCGATTCCCACGACGGTGATGGCTGGGGTTTCCTGGGGTTCCAGGCCGTCTGAATTCAAGGGATTATCCGGCATACCCCTACTCCGCCGCCTTGTCGTCCATCTTCGCTTCCATCTGCACGGTGATGCCGTTCTTCTTCATCATGTCGTACAGCGTGGGACGCGTGAGGCCCGTGACCTTCGCGGCCAGGGAGATGTTGCCCTTGGCCTGCTTCAAGGCGTTGAGGAGGAAATTCCGGTCGAACATCTGGCGCGCTTCGCGGTAGGATAAAACCGTGAAGGACGTTTCCGACAATTGCAAATCCTCGGCCTCGATGACCTGGTTGGCGCAGGTGATGGAGGCGCGGTTGAGCTTGTTTTCCAGTTCGCGCACGTTGCCGGGCCAGCTGTAATTGAGGAGCATTTGGTCCGCGCGCTTGCTGAGCTTGAGGCGCGGCTGGTTGAACTTGGCGCGGTTGTTGTCGATGATGTTGGCGGCGATATGCGGGATGTCGTCTTTGCGATCGCGCAAGGGGGGCAAGGTGATCTCGAACTCGCTCAGGCGGTAATAGAGATCGGTGCGCATGGCGCCGTTGTCCTTGTCGGACAGATTGGTTTTGTTGGTGGCGGCGATGATGCGGACATTCAGCGAACGGAAACTCGTTTCGCCCACGCGTTGCAATTTTTGGTCTTGTAAGAAGCGTAACAGTTTCACCTGCAAGGCCATGGGCATGTCGCCGATTTCATCCAGAAACAAGGTGCCCTTATGCGCGGATTCGATGAGGCCCATCTTGTCCGTGTTGGCGCCGGTGAAAGCGCCTTTCACGTAACCGAACAATTCCGATTCCATCAGGCTGGCGGGAATGGATCCGCAATTGATTGGTACGAATATCTCGTTGCGCCGGTTGCTGTGGTAATGGATGGCGCGCGCGCACAATTCCTTGCCCGTGCCGCTCTCGCCCGTGATGAGCACGTTCACGTCCGTCGGGGCCAGCTTGCGGATATGGTCGAAGATTTTGCGCATCGGCTCGCTTTGGCCGATCATGAGGTAATCGGAGTCGCTGGGCAATCCATCAGCGGCTTTCTCCACCGGAGGCTTTTCCAGGGAGCTCAAACGGCATGCGCGCGTGAGGATGACTTTCAGCTCCTCGATGTCCACGGGCTTTTGCAAATAGTCGAACGCGCCGCGTTCCACCGCGCGGCTTCCCAAATCGGCGGTCATGTTGGACGTGATCACGATGATTTTGGCGAGGCGATCCTCGGTCAGGACCGCGTCGATGATTTCCAGCCCGCGCTCGGGCTTGTTTTCCAAACCCATGTCCAGGCAAATGACGACGGGCTTATCCTTGCGCAAGGTATCGACGCAGCCTTGCAAGGATTCGGTTTCCAGGATTTCATAATCGGCGTTGAGAGCCCATTTCATCTGTTCCCTGAGCCCGATATTGTCTTCGACCAAAAGCAGTTTGACCATTGAATTTCCTGTTTGCCGCGACCAAGGGAAAATTCCCCAAACGCTCTAAACGTCCTAAAGGCACTAAATGCCTTAGTGGCCCTAAAAGATAATCATGCCGGATCACCGACGGATTTTTTTACGCCTTGGTTCCCGACTTTACAATACAGATGATTGCCTCTTCGGAATATTCAGAATTAACAAACTTTTCTACGGGTACGGCATTTGCAATACATACTTACGAATAGTTAGAATTGAGTTTTTTATTAAAAAAGGAATCAATAAATGCGCAAACTTCTCTTGGCCGTGATTGGATTAGCCGCCGTGTCCGCCCCTCGGGCCAGCACACTCACCTATACTGACATTTACAACCCTACCGATATTCTGCTTTCCAATTCCGGTTTGAGCTCGTACACCTTCACCCATGATATTTTGGACAATGGCTTCAATCCCGCCACGAACACCATCCTCAGTGCGGACATCTACATCTCCATGATGGACGATTCCGATCGTGCTTCGGAAAACGTGCGCATCACCTTGGACGACCTGGTGGTGGCGCACTCGCTGGATGTGGACGCAGGCGCTTACCATTTCACCGTCAATTCGAGCTTGTTGCAAGACGACGGCAAGTTGGTGGTGAACCTGAACGTGTTGAGCGGCGACTTCTATTTCCAACAAAGCGAATTGGACGTGACTGCCACCGACACCGCCCCGGCTCCGGTTCCCGAGCCCGGCAGCATGGCCTTGATGGGATTGGGCGTTGTGGGCATGGGTTTAGTCGCACGGCGTAAGCGCATCTAAAGGTAAGTGCGCTTGCCTCAAGCGCGCTTGAGGCAAGCGGGCCTAAGCGGCGGAATCGCTAGCGGCGGCGGGAAGGAGAATACAGAACTCCGTCCCTTGTCCCAACTCGGAGTGGACCAGAATGCGTCCGCCCATTTTTTCCACCAGGGTTTTGCATTGGTACAGGCCGATGCCCACGCCCTTTTCCTTGGTGGTCGCGAAGGGTTGGAACAAGCGCCGCCGCACGAATTCCTTGTCCATGCCGCCGCCGTTGTCCTCCACCAGAATGAAGGCGCCGTAACCGGCGAAGAACTGCTCCCCGCCCCCGAACAGATCCCGCAACTTCGCGGGGCTATGCTTTCCCAAGGATCCGAAACTTAAGCGCAGACGGTTGGGACGGCCCGGTCCGTCCTGGGACGGGTCGTCCAAACCCGAGCGCATGGTGTCCATGCCTGGGCGCATGGATTCCAACGAGTTGTTGACCAGGTTGCGGATGACGAAAAAGAGGGATTGACGATCCATCGCCGCGAAGATTTCGCGGGGCGATTCCGAAGCGGCGGCGACTGGGGGCTGCAAGGCGGTCGTGTCAGCGGGATCGCGGACGGGGGCGGAAACCCCGGCCTCGGAATTTTCTTCCGCGACCAAGGTGAATTCCAAACCCGAAAGTGCCGTCACGCCGGAGTTGGCCACAACTTCGTCCAGCAAGGGCCGCAGGGGGTGACGGGTTAAGCGCAGCTCCTGGCGCTTGGGCGCCACGGCCAGCCTGTCGATCAGGGCCTGCAAACTGTCCGAACAGCTTTTCACCGAATGCACCATGCTGGTCTGGAAGGACGGGTTCCCGAGATTGCGCTCGGCGTTCTTGACGATGAGGCTCAACGTGGCGATTTGGTTTTTGATGTCGTGGATGATGAAGGAGGCGACATGGTGGAAGGATTCGAATTGCTTTTGCTCGATGCGCTCCTTGAGGACGCGGTTCTTAAACAGCACGTCGCCGATAGAAGTGGTGAACACGGCGATGAGATCCAAATCCTCGGCGTCGAAAGGCTCCGCGCGCCCGCCCTGCAAGGCCAGGATGCCCGTCAGGCGCTCCCCTTGCTGGCCGTCGCCCATGAAAATCGGGAAGGCCGCGTCGATACCCAGTTCGCCAATCAGCGGTTCCTCCCGCGCACCCACGCGCCGCGGGGCCTCCGCTTCCTCCTGGCCCAGCAAATCCACCGGCCCGCCTCCGGCCGCCAGCACGCGCGCCAAAGGGCTGTCGCCGCTCACCGCCAGGCCGCGCCGCGTCGCCTCTTCCTTGTTCTCATGCTGGTAGAAATTCCCGTCCTGCCAGTTAAGAATGAAAAAGTACGCGTCCGACACCGTGACGGAGTACTTCATGTTCTCCACCAATTCCGTCAGCGCCGAATCCACGTCCGCGCCGGACATGGCCGTCTTGTGCAGTCGGAAAAATTGCTCCTGGTAATCGTACTTGCGCGAGTAAAACCGCTCGTTCACATAGCGGCTGATGCGCCTGCGCATCGTCCCCGAACCCAAAACCAACACGGACAGGAAGCACAGGGAAAAGCCCACCAGGAAGCGCTCGAAGTAGCTGAAATCCAAATTCAGCCATTGGAAGATGAGGATGGTCACGGCCACGCCCAGGAAGGCCGCGCCGGTCAGGAAAACCGTGGCCGAGGTGTAGACGGTATCGCGCGGGACGGAAATGTGTTCGGAGCCCAGGCGATAACGCAGGAAGCCCGCCAGGACGACCGGGTAGACCACGCCGTAAACAACCGAAGAGGCCTCGCCGAAATGCTCCGGGAGAATCCGATACAACAGAATGTTGGAAAAGAAATAGATCTGGAATACCGCGATCACGCCCAGTCCGATAAAGCATAGGCGGCCGATGCGCCGCTGATAATCCGCCGCGAAGCGGTAGGTGCTTTCGATCAGGTAGAGCGCGTAGATCGCCACCAAATCCAATACCGTGGGGAGCAATAATCCCGGCCCGCGGAAGCCCATCCGGAAATCGAGCGCTCCGGGGTAACGATGCGCCTCCGGGCTCGCGAACAGGATGCCTTCGGCCAGGAAGGTCCCGACCCAGGCCAAAGTGAAAATCGAGATGCGCACCCGGCCCCATTTCCAAGCCGACAAATCAAATTCGCCACCGCGCAGGAAGAGCCGCGCCAGTTCCAATACCGCCAGGCCGATGAGCAAATCGATGCCCAATAAAATCCGGTGCAGTTCGAACCAGCGATCGGACGAGGCGGAGGAGACCGCCAGGAACGCGACCCAAAGATGGGACGTGATGAGAATGCTGAGCACCAATAGGGCCAGGCGCAAGGGCTTGCGATAAGACTTGAATTGCACCAGGAAGCCCAACACCATGTTGAGCGCCGTGGAGGCGAGTAGGAAGCCGGGAAGGAACATGGGCTAGGCGCCCTGATCCCCGGGAGTAGGCTGCACCTGGTAGTAATAGGAATATTTTTTGTAACGGTTTTCCTCGAAAGGCGAGGCCTTGACGCCGTTCAACAACGCGCCGATATGGATATTGCGCTCCCGCAGCGAGGCGACCGCGTCGCGCGCTTCCGCCGCGGAGGTGATCCCCGAGCGGACCACGAAGACGATGCCGTCCGCCAGCTCCGCCAGGGCCAGAGGCTCCGGCGTGATGCGCACCGGAGGCGTGTCGAGGACGACGACGTCGAACTGTTCCCGGGCCAGTTGGATGAAGGCCTTGAAACGATCGGAACTGATGAGCTCGCTGGCATTGGATTTGGGCGCTTGGCGCGGAGCGACCACCAGGTTGCGTTGCGGCGTGGTCTGAAAGGCCAAGGCGGCCGATTCCAGGAATTGATCGGAGGAAATGTCGCCTTGATCCAGCAAAGTGTCGATGCCCGTGGCAACGTTCAGCCGAAAAATCTTTGCCACGCGACCGAGCCGGAAATCCGCGTCGACGAGCAAGGTGCGCTTCCCTTTGCGCGCGAACGTGATGGCCAGATTGGCCGCGCACGTGGACTTTCCTTCATGGGGCCGGCAGGACGTGACCAAGAGGCAATACTTGCCCGGATGCGCGGGATTGCGGAACAGGTTTTCCACTTCCTCGCGCACGCTGCGGTAGGATTCCACGTCCTGGGGAGTGGATTGCGTCCCGTAAATGATGAGCATGGGATCCAATTCGGAATCTTTCGCGCCGCCGTCTTTGGAGGCCGCGGGCGCGGAGGCCACGGGCGCGGGTTTATTCTTGGCGGGTTTCCTGGCCCCAGGCCTCCTGGGCCTGGGCTTCCGCTGTTCCAAAACGCCCAGGTTTTTCAAATCCAGGAGACGCATGGCATCGTCCTTGGTCCAGATTTTAATGAAGACGATGGACCAACCTATCACTCCGGCGGGAACCATCACCATCAGGAAAAGCACCGCCGCGGACGCAATCAAAAGGCGGGTCCGCAGGGAGGGCGGTTCGTAGATGGCCGCGCGCGCCGGATCCACCACCGACACTTTGAAGAATTCCGACCCCGTCACGAGTTTGGCGCGGTTATAACTTTCCAGGAGGCGGTCGTAAATGTTTTGGTTGTTGGAATTGACGTTGTTCAACCGCTGCAACTCCAACGTCACCTTCATGGGCGCGCGGTCTGCGGTACGCGGCGCGGTGGAAGAAGCCCGTATTTTCAAATCGGCCAAATCCTTTTGCAATTGCTTTACGACCTTCACCTCCAGGTCGTCGACCTGCCGGTACAGCGAATCCTTTTCAGCCTCGGCTTCCTGGACTTTCGGATGGTTCGGCGCCAAGGTCCGGACATATCCCTGCTGCCGGCTCTCCACCTCCGACAGGCTGGCGCGCAGGATGTTGGCCTTGGCCTCGCCCGCTTCGGCCATATAAGCCAGCACTTGATTGGCCCAGAAGAAATTCTTCTCCGGAGTCGGGTTGGGATCGCGGGCCGTATAGGCCTCCTGCACGCGTTTGATCCGGCGATCCAAATCGTCGATTTGGCGGCGCGTGTCCAAGTAGGCGAGATTATCCCCTTGGTTTGGGGCCTGCTGCGTCAACTCCGGATGAATCGCGAAGTATTTGGAGAGTTCGTCCTGGCTGGTTTCCAACCGTGCCTTGGCAAGCTCCAAATCCTTTTCCATCTGCACCAGGATGCCCACGTCCTGAACCTCGGTGGTGCCGTAATAGACCGTCAAGAACTGCTCGCGGAGGGTATTCAGGATATCCGCGACCAGATAGGGATCGCGGTCCTTCAAAACGATTTGGAAATTTCCGCCTCCGCCCAACGAACGCGGAGTCAGGTTCTTGCGTAAATCCTCAAAGGTTTCCTGCAAGGGGTTCAATTCCAGCACGAAGGTTTTATGATCCGGATTGAGCATGAATTCCGGGGCGAACACCATTTCCAATCCCGGAATCGCCAGTCGCCCTTCTTTTATCGGACCGCTGAAAAGGTTGTAATCCGAAGTCGCATGCCTCGGTTTATAGGCCAAGGACGCCGAATTCCCGTCCCTGGCGAGAGTCACGGTATAGGTGCCCGGGCCCAGGCTTTCCCCATAATGGAAATCCTTGAAAACGTCCCGTTGGAACAACTCGGCCGTGGTAATGCGCATGCGCAACGACAATTTGCGGATGGTCGCGTCCAGCACCTGGTAGCTGTTGAAAATGCTGATGATGCTCTGGCCTTCCGTAATGGCCACGTCGCGCATTACGTTGGTTTGCGCGCCCACGACCTGCGGAAAACGCATCACCGTCATGGCGGTGTAAGTGCGCGGCAAGTCGAAAATGGACAGAGCCATGCCGGCGGGGATCGCCAGTACCAACCAGATGGCGAACACCATCCATTTGCGCAGCCAAAGGATATGCAAGAGGCTGGGCACGGACGGGATTTTCCGGGCCTGGAATTGAGGCTCTTCGGATTCCGGATCGGGCGATTGCAATGGCGATGTGGATTTGGAATTCATTTACAATCCAGAAAGATAAATATTAAATTTCCGCTTGATTTCCGTGGTTCTCTGCGCGAAAATCATCAGTCCGAAGTTCGAGTCCCAGCACCTCATCCCCAACGACGGCACACCCCATGAAAAAACTCTGGCTTATCATCATACCCATCCTCGCGGTCGCCGCGGGATTCCTGGCTTGGCAAAACCGTCCGGCCAAACAGTACGCCAAACACATCATCAAGGCGCGCCTTTACGTCCAGGAAAACAATCTCACGGCCGCGCGCTTGGAATATGAAAAAGCGTTTAAAGCCAAGGGCGGCTACACGCCTTTCGCGTCCCTGGAGGTGCTGCGCCTGACCACCCGGATGAGCCTCCAAGAGCGAAACACCCTGGAAGCCTTGAACAATACCCGCTTGTTCGTGAAAGCGAATCCCGCCAGCGTGGACGGTAAAATGATGCTGGCGCAGTTGGCCTTCCAGCTCGGCGAAGTGCAAACGGCATTCGACGCCCTGGACACGTTGTTGCAGGCCGATCCGTGGAACTTCCCCGCGCGCCTGCTCCTTACCAGCGTACGCGCGCGCCAAGGCCGCCTGGATTTGGCCGAAGAACAGATGCGCTTCCTGAACGCCAAGTTCCCGGATTCCTTGGACGCGCTTTTGCCTTTGGCGGAACTGCTCGTAAACGAAGGGCAGGTCACGGAAGGCAGGGTTTTCCTGACCCGCGCGTTGGCCAAGAACCCTAAAAACGGCCGCGCGAACCTGCTGCTGGTGGACAGTTATATCCATGAGCGCAAGGTGGACTCGGCGTTGCTGGTGCTCAACGCCTGGAAAGACGCGGATCCGGAACGGGAGCAGGCCCTGCAAATCCGCAAGGCCCAGCTTTTATCGATGAATAATCGGAATGACTCGGCTCTCCAGGTTCTGGCGCCTTACCGGGACTTCCGCGAGGTGAACCTCCAGGCGCTTTCCGAAGCCGCCATTCTGCAAGTCATCGGGGGCCAATACGATTCGGCCCTGGTTATCTATAGAGGCATGGCGGAAGCCATTCCCAAGGCGAAGATGGCGGCGGAAAACATGTCCTTCTATCTCTACATGAAAAACCATAATCCCGCCCGCGCGTTGGAAGCGCTGAAGTCGCTGGAGATCAACGATAAGCGTCCCACCTTGATGATGCCCATGGTGGCGGCATATGTGGGCATCGGCCAGGAACAAAAGGCCAAGGAATTCATCCAACAGCAAGCCGACAGCCTGCGCAAGCCGTTACAGGATTTCATGAACAACCTGGAGCCGGACAAGGAGTTCATCGGGGAATGGGCCTTGCTCAATTATTACGGCATCAACCACAAGAATTATTGGGTCTTCCGGACCATTCAGGACATGTACAAGGGCTGGCCGAAAAACGCGATGGCCCTCAATCAGTACCTGGGCCAATTGGCCTCCATCAAGGCTTACGGCGAGGCCATCAAGGTGCTTTCCAAAATCGATCATCCCAGCCTGGGTTACCAGACAACCTTGTTGCAATTGTATGTCAGCTCCAACCAGTCGGAAAAAGTCCTGCCCTTGGCGAATAAAATCTCGGCCGAACATCCCACCCTCAGGGGCATCAATACCATTTTGGCGGATTATTGGATGAAAAAAGACAAGGCGAAGGGTTTGCCCTATTATGAAAAGGAACTGACGCTGGATCCGGACAACGTCGTCGCGCTGAACGATTTGGCCTGGGAATACGGAGTCGTGCAAGCGAACTTGGCCAAGGCTTTGCCGTACCTGGAAAAGCTGAAGGCCCGCAACCGCATGGACCCGCGCATCATGGATACGGTGGGATGGATTTTGGCCGTCAACGGCAAGGATCAAGAAGGGGAAGCCTTCATCCACAACGCCTTGAACATGGTGCCAGATCACCCCATATTCCTATACCATATGGGCTACATCATGAACAAAGCCGGCAAAAAGGATTTGGCGCGCAAATACCTCGACCAGGCCCTGTCGAGCAAGTTTCAGTTTGACGGACGCAAGGATGCGGAAAAGCTGCGCGGGGAAATGGGTTGATGCCTGGCCCGTTACCCCGTCTCAACCCTAAGGAAATCGGGCTGTGGGCGGGTTTTCTCGCCTTCCTCATCGCGGCGTATTTTCCTACCCTGAAATGGGTGGTAGCCCGCTGGGATGAGCCCGAATCCTATATGGCCCACGGTTGGCTCATCGTTCCGATTTCCCTTTGGCTGCTATGGCAAGAGCGCCAGTCCCTGGCCACCGCCCCCCGGGGAAGCTCCCTCACCGGTTTCTTCCTCTTTCTCCTCGCATTGGCGCTGCATGCCGTCGCCGGTATCGCCGACGTTTCCTCCATCGACGGCCTCACCTTGGTACTCGCCATCTTCGGCTTCGCGCTGCTCCGCTTCGGCGCCGCCGGACGTAGGGCTTGGTTCCCCATCGTATTCCTGGCGTTCATGATTCCTCCGCCGGAATTCGTGATCAGCAAAATGAATTTCTCGCTCAAGCTCATGGCTGCGGACATGGCCACGGCGATGCTCAACCTGGTCGATTTGCCCGCCATCCGCGTCGGCTCCTTCATGGTTTTCGGCAACGACAAGCTGGCCGTGGGCGACGTTTGCTCCGGGCTCCGCAGCTTACTAGCGCTGCTTTCCTTAAGCGTTTTATACGCCTGGATGATCCGCGACAAGGGCAAGCGGCATGTGCTGGCCGTCCTCCTCATGGCCATCCCCGCCGCGATTATCGGGAACGGCATGCGCATTTTCCTGGTCTCGTGCCTGGTGATTTTCCTGGGGCAAGGCGTGGTTTTCAAGCCCCTGATCGGAACTTGGGATTTGCATCTGTTCACCGGGGCCATCATTTTCATCGCGGCGTTTACGTGTTTGTATTTATGCACTTGGGCGATGGATAAAATCGGCGGGGGAAAATCGGCATGAACATATCCCGTCGCACGCAACTGACCGCAGCCTCGCTGGGGCTATTGGCCGTGTTGGCCTGGTTCTCAAATACCAAGCTGTTCCGACAGGACGTGCAGGGTACAACCGATATGGCCAACCATGTGCCCGATCGCCTGGGCGATTGGCAAGTGGTCCATGAGGAGACCGCGACGGCGAGCGAAATCCGCGGACTGGAGACGACGGACATCATCAAGCGCACCTATGTGCGGGGCAATGACTATATGGGCCTCGTCGTGGCCTACATCGCCCATAGCAGCCGGAAGTCCGCCCATGCCCAGGAGGCTTGCCTACGCGGGGCCGGAGCCTTGGTGGGCAGCATCGAGGACTATCAAATGACGAAGAGTCCCGTGGAAGCGAAATTCATCTCCATCGACATGAACAACCATCGGGAATGGGTGTGCTATTGGTATAAAATCGGGAAGATCCATACGGCGAAATACCTGCGCTCCAGCCTCCTGATGTTCATGGGCGGACTCTTCGGTGAAAAGCACGAAGGCGCGGCTTTAGTGCGTTTGCTGACCCCGGGCAATCAAGGTGAATCCGTGGACGCAGTGAAAGCCCGGTTCGAAGACTTTACCCAAGCGCTTGTCCCGGAGTTGGAAAAAGCCCTGCCTTAACCGTCCCAATTTACAGGACCTTACCCTTTAAAACACAGTGGCCACTATGAAAAAAATTTATCTCCTCGCCTTGATTCCGATTCTAGCCGCCGTCGCCTTTTTAACCTGGGAAAGCCGGCCCGCCAAGAGGTTCGCCAAGCATATCACCAAGGCCCGCCTTTACGTCAACGAAAAAAATTTCACCGCCGCGCGCAACGAGTATGAATCCGCTTACAAGGCCAAGGGCGGTTACACGCCCTACGCTTCGATGGAAGTGTTGCAACTGACCAACCGCCTGAATGTGATGGATAAAAAGGTTCCGGAGGCCTTTAAAAACACCCGCATGTACGTGAACGGCAACCCCAAGGACGCGGAAGCGCGGCTCATCCTCTCCCAGCTCGCCTTCCAACTCGAGGACATCCAAACCACTTTCGACGCCCTCGACACCTTGCTCCAATTCGACCCGGGCAACCTCAATGCGCGCTTGCTCCTGGCCAATATCCGCGCGCGCCAGGGCCGGCTGGATTTGGCCGAGGAACAGCTCCGCTACCTGTCCGACAAATATCCGGATTCCGTGCAAGCCATACTGCCCTTGGCGGAAATTCTCGCGCAACGCGGTCATCCCGCGGAATGCCGTAAATTCCTGAACCACGTCCTCACCCTACAACCCAAAAATGCCACGGCGCAGTTGATCCTGGTGGATGGTTATTTGAAGGAGCGCAAGCCGGATTCCGCCTTGGCGTTTCTCGACCATTGGAAACGAACCGATACGACGCATCAATTGCAAATTCAACTGCGCAAAGGCGAGATTTACGCTCAGAGCAAGCAATTCGAAGCGGCGATTGCGGCCACTTCCGCCTTTCAGGAAGCCAAGGAGGCCAATGCTCCGGCGTTTGCCCAACGGGCCGTTTTCTATGCCTGCTCGGGAAAATACGATTCCGCCATCGACCTGTATAAAAAGCTGGAGGTCCTGGCTCCAGCCGCGAAGGTGCGGATTAAAACCATGCTGTATTACCTCTATATGAAAACCAATAATCCGGTCTTGGCCTTGGAGTCCGTTAAAACCGCCCAGATTGCCAGCCCGGGACCGGCATTGTTAGCGCCTATCGTTGCCGCCTACATGTCCATGGGCAAGGATAAAGAGGCCATGGACGCCATCAAGAATCAAAGAGACAGCGTCAAAAAGGCCGTAACCAATTTCAAGAACCAGTTGATCCCGGACCGGGACTTCATCGGCCAATGGGCGCTCATTGCCTATTTCGGATTAAATGATCAGGACGCGATGACTTACGATGCCGTCAAGGCCTTCTATACCCGCTGGCCCAAAGTCCCCGTCGCCATTCTTTTATGGGCCGGCCAATTATCCAGCGTGGGGAATGCCGCGGAAGGCGCCAAAGTCATGGCCACTTTGCCCAAGCCCAACGTGACCCAGCAAATCGCCTTGATGCAATTACTGTACAAATCCAAACAGGTGGAAAAGGCCGTTAAACTGGCTGATAAGCTGGCGGATGAGAATCCGAAATTGCCCGGTCTCAATGCCTTCATGGCCGATTATTGGATGAAGTCGGATAAAGCGAAGGCCATGACTCTGTATGAAAAAGAGCTGACCATCAACCCGGATAATCGGATTGTCTTGAACAACCTGGCCTGGGAATACGGAGCCAAGCAGAACGATCTGCTGAAGGCCGCGCCCTATCTGGATAAGCTGAAAGCCATGAAAAATCTGGATCCCCAACTCCTGGATACCGTGGGCTGGATTTTGGCTCTGAACGGAAAATACCCGGAAGGAGAAAAAAATATCCGCAAGGCGTTAGCTTCGGTTCCGGATTATCCTTCCTTCCTTTATCATCTGGGCTACATCATGAATAAAACCGGCAATAAACAAGATGCCCGCAAGTATTTGGAAGAATCCTTGGCAAGCAAAATTCCCTTCGAAGAACGCAAGGATGCGGAAAAGCTGCGCGGGGAAATGGGTTGATATTAAGTTACAGGTTCATTCCCTCTAAAACACAGTGGCTACCATGAAAAAAATTTATCTCCTCGCCTTGATTCCGGTGCTCGCCGCCGTA
This sequence comes from Fibrobacteria bacterium, assembly GCA_017881725.1. GTDB lineage: Bacteria > Fibrobacterota > Fibrobacteria > UBA11236 > UBA11236 > Chersky-265. Next base: position 10,750 of record JADGQO010000011.1, on the reverse strand, counting down.
GCCTTTTTTACCTGGCAAAACCTACCCACCAAGAGGTTCGCCAAACACGTGATCAAAGCCCGCCTCTACGTGAAGGAAAAAAATTTCACCGCCGCGCGCAGCGAGTATGAATCGGCATTTAAGGCCAAAGGCGGTTACACGCCCTATGCCTCGATGGAAGTACTGAGGCTGACCAATCGCATGAATGCCATGGATAAAAAGCTGCCGGATGCCTTGAAAAACACCCGCCTGTACGTGAACCAGAATCCCAAGGACGCGGAGGGTCGGCTTATCCTCTCGCAGCTGGCCTTCCAACTCGGGGATGTGCAAACCGCTTTCAATACCCTGGACACGTTGTTGCAAATGGACCCTGCAAATATCAATGCGCGCCTGCTTTTGACTGCCATTCGGGCGCGGCAAGGCCGCTTGGATTTGGCGGAGGAACAGCTCCGGTATCTCTCCGACAAGTATCCCGATTCCGCGCAAGCGCTGCTCCCGTTGGCGGAAGTACTCGTGCAACGCGGCCAGGTCTTGGAGGGCCGTAAATTCGTGAACCAGGTTTTAACCAAGCACCCCACCGATGCCAAGGCCCAATTGATTCTGGTGGATAGCTACCTGAAGGAAGGCAAACTCGACTCCGCCGTGGCGCTTCTCGACCGTTGGAAAGCGACGGATTCGGTTCACCAACTGCAATTCCAACTCCGCAAAGCCCAGATTTTTTCCCGCAACAAGCAATACCGGGAGGCTATTGCCGCCTTGTCCGCGTATAAGGATCCCAAAGAAGCGAATGCTCCGGCTTTTGCAGAACGGGCCGTTTACTATGCCTGCTTGGGTAAATACGATACCGCCATCACGATGTATAAGAAGTTGGAAGATCTCGCTCCCGGCGCGAAGGTGCGCGTCAAGACGATGCTGTTTTATCTCTATATGAAAACCAACAATCCCGCCTTGGCCTTGGAGTCCGTGAAGATCGCCCAGATTTCGGATCCGAGTCCGGCCCTGTTACCGCCCATCATCGCGGCGTACTTGTCCATGGGGGAGGAGAATCGGGCCCTAGACGTGATTAAGACTCAAAAAGACAGCGTGAAAAAGACGCTCACCAATTTCAAAAACGAGTTGCTTCCGGATAGGGAATTCATCGGTCAATGGGCCTTAGTCACCTATTTCGCATTGAACAACCAGGATGCCATGGCTTTCGAAGCCGTTAAGGATTTTTATACGCGCTGGCCAAAAGTACCGGTGACCACGCTGTTGTGGGTCGGGCAACTTTCCAACGTGGGAAAGCCTGCGGAAGCGGCCAAGATTTTGGCCACCTTGCCCAAGCCGGATTTGACGGAGCAATTCGCCATGGTCGAATTACTCTCCAAGTCCAATCAAGCGGATAAAGCGCAAAAGCTGGCTGAAAAACTGGCCGCGGAGCATCCGAATTTGATGGGCATCAACGTCTTTTTAGGCGACTTTTGGGTTAAAAAGGATAAGGAAAAGGCCCTGGCATTCTACCAGAAGGAACTGACCGTAAATCCTAATAATCGGGTAATCCTCAATAATCTGGCTTGGGAGTTTGGCGTAACCCAGGGGAACTTGGCAAAGGCCGCGCCGTATCTGGATAAACTCCAGACCATGAAGAATCTCGATCCGCAAATTCTGGATACCGTGGGTTGGATTCTAGCCCTGAACGGAAAGTTTGCGGATGGAGAAAAGAATATCCACATCGCACTGGATTTGGTTCCCGATTTCCCGTCCTATCAATATCACATGGCCTATATCCTGACGAAAACCGGAAATAAGCCGGAAGCACGAAAATATTTAGAAGCGGCCTTGGCCAGCAAGCTTTCTTTCGAGGAACGAAAAGCCGCTGCGGATCTCCTGGCTCAACAAGGATGAAAAGTGGCCGCCAGAAGCACCAACGTGAAGCAGGGAGAAGTGGGTTTTGGGGCATGCCCGTTTGGCGAGGACGCGCGCGCAGTGGGGAGACCCGACCCCGGAACGCGCGCCCGCAGCTAGCAATGAAAACAAGCTGAGGTGCTAACGAAGCCCACCGGAGAAGACCGCCATGAAAGTTGGCTCCGAAGCTTCGTTTGAATTGCCGGAGTTAATTGTTAGTGACCGCGTTCAGCACAGATAAGACACTTACAACTACTTTGAAGACAGTAATGTCTTAGGCCATGTAGACGGCCACACACATACTCCCACAACAGCGTAAGTATTTTGATCGGCTGCAATAGTTCCGGTGTTAGGGACGGGTTCAGGAGTACCTGAGCCATCTACATACAAGAGGTACATCGAAAAATTATAGAAAATGGAGGCCCGGGCGGGAGCGAACCCCCAATGATCCAGAATTGGATCTCCCAGGCCAAGAAGGTTGGAATGATAGCATCAAGATAGCATCCGGAGGGCTAAAGGTCAAATGGAAACACCCTCAAAATACCTTCCAAAACATCGAATTTTAATGAAAAGGGCGTTTCCTCTCCCCAAAACAGAATCGAGTGGCTCATCATTCGAAGGGGTTAATGCTAGCATCCTCTAGTGAGAAAGGACAGATGTGGGGACATACCGTAATATTCATCCCCCGAACCTCAAATAATCTTCACGCCGCTCAGGACGAGAGGCGGCTTGCCCCCAACTGTAAGATTGGGGGCAAGATAATTATGCGGCAATATTTCTCACAACTCCATGATTGTAAAAAAAATCCGAGGTTGTCGGATTTATTTACAATCTCCTTGGAACCGGGCGCGAATCGACTCTACAAATCCCCTTTTCCCATTGGCATACCCTTTGCGTTCTAGTTCATCAAAGATTTTCACGAAAGGTCATCTATGAACAACTTTAAACTCAGCTTGATTGGAACGCTGGCAATGGTCGCGGCCTCGCACGCCATCGTTATCAATCCCGGACCCGAAACCCCCCTCCAAGCCGTCTTGGACGGAATCACCACCAGCGGACACAGCTCCGTTGACGTGCAGAACGACCAGATCGACCCTGCCGGTCTCTGGCACTTGACCGCCACCGGTACCGGCGGCGCCACCATGATTGTTGAGCTGGCCGGCTTCGCCCCGTCCAACACCTTCGGCATCTATGATGCCTCCAACAAAAACAACAAGGTTGAATTGTACGACGGCGCCGCTTCCGCCGGTAACACCGCCTCGGTGCATATCGACGGTGCCGGCCACGTTTCCGTGTTCGACTTCACCGAATCCTTGTCCCACTCTGGAACCTTCGGTAGCACCACTTTCGGCTACTACCTCTCGGGTCCCGGCGGCGTATTCTATTCCGACAACGCCCTGAATGGCGATATCCAGCACATGGTCGCTTTCCAAGGCAAAGGCGACGAAGTCACCTTGCCCGGCACCTCTGCCGGTACCTGGACCTCCGATGAATACGTGTTGGGTTGGGAAGACGCCGCCGGCGGCGACAACGACTTCAACGACATGGTTGTGATGGTTGAATCCGTCAAACCGGTACCGGAACCCACCACCATGGGTCTCATGGGCCTGGGCCTCCTCGGCATGGTTGCCGCCGCCCGTCGTCGCAACAAGAACAAGTAATCGAAGCCTGCATTCGCAGACAGGAAAGGAAGGGAGCAATCCCTTCCTTTTTTTATTGGTACCTGGAAATTGCTATGGTTTAACCGTATGAAATCCTTGGATCAAATTCAGTCCGTCCTTGCCTCACGCAAACTCGAGATGGACCGACTTTACCATGTTAAAAAATTGGCCATCTTTGGCTCCTATTCAAGGAGCGAGCAAAAGAAAGGGAGCGATCTCGATCTACTTGTAGAGTTCCGTTCTCCTGTCGGTGTCGAATTCATAGACCTGGCTAATTATTTGGAAGCGCTCCTCAAAATCAGGGTTGACCTGGTCTCCAGGAATGGAATCAAGCCGAAGTATTATCAGGAAATCAAAAGCGATTTAAAGTATGTCTAAGCGATCGCCAGAACTTCTTATTGAAGATATTCTGGAAGCCGCAAAAAAACCACGTAGGAAATTGAGCTAACTGCTTACGCAGACAGGAAAGGAAGGGAGAAATCCCTTCCTTTTTTTGTGTGTTTCAAACCAGCATTAGCGTAATCCCCAAGGCATCGAGAATTCTTTTCACATAGGCGATGCCTGGGTTCCCCTTTTCGGACACGGCTTTATATAGGCTCTCGCGATTCACTCCGGCGGCCTGCGCAATGCGTGCCATCCCTCCATGGGCGGAAATTACGTCCTTGAGGGCAACCAAGAACATTTTGGGATCCTCATCGGCGATGCACTCTGTAAGATAAACTGCTGCAAATTTTTTATCCCGGAGTCGCTCATGATAGACTGGCTCAAAGGGTACGCTTGGAGGTACCCCTACCTTGGCGGCCTCGCCAGTCTTTCCAATATTCTTGCGCCGTCCGGATGTCTTCCGACTGAGATTTTTTGGTTCCCCCAAGGAGGAGGATAACCCACGTAGCTTGGTTTCCATCGACCCTTTTAATTGTAGCCTATGAACTACAATAAGTCAATATATGCTTTCTCGGCGTTCGTTGGGCTGGGCCTCCTCGGCATGGTTGCCGCTGCCCGCCGTCGCAACAAGAACAAGTAATCGAAGCCTGCATTCGCAGACAGGAAAGGAAGGGAGAAATCCCTTCCTTTTTTTTATGTCTGGAAAACAATGCGTTCTATTTCTTCAGGGCGCTTTGCACCGCGGAGTGAATTTCTTTTCGTAACAACTTTAGATCAACCACGCCGGTATGGCCGGTATGTTCCATCGCTTCACGAAGGGCATTATTGATCAAGGTCTGATAGGGTATGCGCCTGTGAGTGGACATGGCCTGGAAGTATTCCAGGATATCCGCATCCAACCGCAAAGTCTTTTGCACTTTGTTTTCCCGAAAGAACTTCCCCCTCTCACCCTCGCTGAAATCGTATTCCTTTTTCATCCTTTGCCTCCGGGCAGATTCATGTATTGCTTTCGTTCTTTCGATGTCGCTTTGCGGGCCGAAATAATTCGGATCGCCTCATCTTCTTCGAAATCTCGGAAAGCATGTTTTTTCTGATTGAGAGCATTCTTCTGTGGATCCCACTCGAAACGCATAAATCCAGTATAACTACATTGTAGCTACAATTCAAGAGGAAAGCACGTCACCCAAGAGTTGAGGCGAAACCACATTCTAATTGCTAATTTTGAGCTTCCATGTGCGGACTTGCCGGAATCATCAGCCCTAATCCATTGCCGGACGGTAAAGCCGTCATGCAAAAGATGATCGATGCCATGCACCATCGCGGGCCCGATCAGGACGGCGTTTTCGAGGAGGGCCGCCGGCGGGTGGTCCTGGGGCACAAGCGGCTGAGCATCATCGATTTGTCGGCGGGACGGCAGCCTATGACCGACGCGGACGGGTTGGTCACCATCGTCTTCAACGGCGAAATCTACAATCATCATGAAATCAAATCCGAGCTTCTCGGACGTGGGCATCCCATCAGGAGCCGCAGCGATACGGAAACGTTGCTCTACGCGTACAAAGAGTTCGGCCCGGCGTGTTTGGACAAGTTGCGCGGGATGTTCGCCTTTGCCATTTTCGACGGCCGGGACAATTCCGTGTTCATCGCGCGCGACCGACTGGGCATCAAACCTTTGTATTACGGCACCTGTGGCGGAACCTTTCTGTTCGCCTCGGAGTGCAAGGGGATTTTGCAATTTCCGGGATTCAGCCGCGAGATGGATTTCGAAGCGTTGTCGGACTATTTCTCGTTCATGTACGTGCCCGCGCCCAAGTCGATATTCAAGCATATCCGAAAATTGCCGGCGGGCCATTGGATGAAGGTCTCGGCCCAGGGCGATGTGAAGATCCACAAGTATTGGGATATCGATTTTTCCGTGGATGCCAAGTACGCGGCCGATTCCGAGAGGGCGCTAGCCTCGGCGGAAGAAGAAATTCTCGCGACCTTGGATGAATCCGTGAAATCGCATATGGAGAGCGATGTCCCGCTGGGAGCCTTCCTGAGCGGCGGCGTGGACTCGGCGGCGGTGGTGGCCCTGATGGCCAAGCATTCCCGGCAGCCCATCCTCACCAATACCATCGGCTTCTCGCATAAAGCCTACGATGAGACCGCCCAGGCCCGCGCCACGGCGGATTACTTCCATACCCAGCATCATGAGCATACTGTGGAGCCACAGGCCGCCAAGGTGCTGGACAAGCTCGCCTGGCATTACGACGAGCCTTTCGCGGACTCGTCCATGATCCCCACCTACTATGTCTGCGAGATGGCGCGCAAGCACGTGACCGTGGCCCTCTCCGGCGATGGCGGCGACGAGAACTTCGCCGGTTACCGCCGCTACTTCCATGACCGCATGGAAAACCAGATCCGCTCCGCGCTGCCGGCCTTCATCCGTTCGCCCTTATTCGGCGCCTTGGGCGCGGTCTACCCGAAAGCCGATTGGCTGCCGCAAAAGTTCCGAGCCAAGACCTTGCTGCGGAACCTCTCCTACGATCCGCTGCGTGGCTATTTCACGAGCATGTCACATATCCTGCCGCCGCTCAAGGCCAAGCTGTTCTCCGGCGACATGGCCACGCAACTCCGCAGTTACGATTCCATTTCCGCCTTCCGGGAGCATTGGGACAATTGCAAGAGCGACGATCCGCTCTCGCGCATACAATACCTGGACATGAAAACCTACCTGGTGGAAGACATCCTCACCAAGGTCGATCGCGCCAGCATGGCCGTGTCCCTGGAAGTGCGCGTGCCCGTGCTCGACCATAAGTTCATGGAAATGGTCGCCCGCATGCCGTCCTCCTACAAGCTGCGCGGGCGCACCTCCAAGTTCGCCTTCAAGGAATCGCTCAAGAAAATCCTGCCCGCCGATGTCTTCACCCGTCCCAAGACCGGGTTCTCCATTCCGCTGAGCGAATGGCTGCGCAAGGAGCTGAAGGACTATACGCGCGATCATTTGGTGGGAGCTAATGGTTTGGCGGCTTCCGGGTTGTTCCGTAAGGACACGTTGGAGACCATGCTGAAGGAGCATCAGAGCGGGATCCGCAACCATGCCTATCCGCTGTTCGCCTTGTTGTCGTTCGCGCTTTGGAAGGAAAAATTCCAGGACGGATCGAAGTGAGGATTCTGTACACGCACCGGACCCAGGGCGTAGGCGCGGAAGGGGCGCATGTACTGGGGATGTATGAGGCGTTCGCCGAACTCGGTCATGAGGTGCGCATGGATTGTCTGCCGGGGTGCAACCCAGCGGAACGGAAGGCTCCGGCGGCGGTCCCGGGGACGGTGAATGGGGAGGCAATCTCCAAGCCAAAGCCGTCCTTGATTCAAAGGGTGTATTGGTTTATTGCCGAGCATTGTCCGGAAACGGTTTTTGAATTGTTCGAGCTGGCTTATAACGTGCCGCTATTTGTGCGGCTTGGGATTCAGTATCTGCGCTTTCGACCGGAACTCATCTACGAACGCTATGCCCTGAATACCTTTGCGCCGACCTTGCTTTGCAAGCTGACGGGGTGCAAGCATGTTCTTGAGGTGAATGATTCGGTGGTGATTGAGCGGAGTCGTCCTTTGGCGTTGAAGGGGATTGCGGCAGCGTGCGAAGGATTCTGTTTGGCTGGTGCGAGAATCTCGATCACGATCACGGAGAGGTTTAGGGCTCTACTTTCCGCACGCTTTCCGACGAGCGCAGAAAAAATCATGGTCCTTACCAATGCTGTATCCCAACGTCGATTCTCAAAAAACAATGACCGTGAAGCTATCCGGAAAAGGTTGGGGCTGGAAGGTAAAACCGTATTGGGCGCCTCGGGACAATTTCTACCCTGGCATGGGCTCATAGATCTGGTCGAACGACTTGGGGGAGCCGCGAAGGAGAAGGATATCTCCTTTCTCTTCATAGGCGATGGGCCGGTTCGAGAAGAAGTGTTGGCAAAGGCGCGCAAACTTGGAATAGAAGGCCTTGTCCGGTTCACGGGTATGATACCCATCATAGAGGTGCCCGATTATTTGAGTGCTCTGGACATGGCCATCATTCCATCCGCAGCGCAACACGCTTCACCCATGAAACTGATGGAGTATATGGGTATGGGATTGCCCTTGGTGGCTCCGGACTTGCCTTCCATTCGTGCCGCGGCAGATGATACTATGGCCCTCTTTTTCCCGGCTGGGGATATGGAAGCTATGGAAAAAGGTATCTATGCCCTCCTGGAAAATCATCCGCTGGCGTTGGAGTTGGGGCGACGGGCGAGGCAGCATATCTTCGCAGACCTAACTTGGACGAGGCATGTGGAAAAAATTCTGATGAAGCTAATATGACCCGAAATCGCCTGTGATTTCATTATGAACAAACGCATTTCCCTTTACTTGGATGCCCTTCGGGTCAGTGCGGCCGGCTTGGTGTTTATCGCCCATATGTCTGCACTTTCAGGAAGAGTCCTTTGGAGAATCAGCGGCCTTGCCCATGAAAGTGTGGTTTTCTTTTTCATTTTATCCGGATACGTTATCGCATTCGTTACGTCCGACCGGGAGAAAACTCCCAAGGCATATTCGATAAACCGGCTCAGTCGAATTTATTCGGTGGCAATCCCAGCCCTAATATTGACAATACTATGCGACATACTGGGGAGAGCTATCAATCCCTCGAGCTATTCCAACATCGACAACGAATTAATCAACCCCGTCGCTTCCATACTTTCCGGAACGGCATTTGTGAATCAAACCTGGTTTGATATCAGGGTGATGTCGAACTCGTCCTACTGGTCCCTTGGCTATGAAGTCTGGTACTATGTATTCTTTGGCTTCCTATGGTTCATGAGGGGCCCGAAAAAGTTCTTTTTCCTGGCCGTCACATTGTTGATGATAGGCCCAAGCATAGTCCTTTATTTACCCATTTGGTTCATGGGAGTCGCGGTACAAAAAATCACTATTGCCAAGCCCCTTCCGGTCCGATTTGCACTGCCGGTTTATCTCCTCTCGATTGCATGTTCATGGGCTCTTTGCCTCAACAAAGTTCTGGCTCCAATCAATGAATTCGTCCATAATATCTTAGGAAATTCTTTTTTTGGTTTGCTCCACAGTCCGGCCGAAAGATTTCCAGCGGACTATCTTCTAGCCATTTTTTTAAGCCTGAATATTTATGCTTTCGCGTTCCTCAAAGAGTATCCATTTATCGCCAACGAAAAATTGAACAAGCTTGTGAAGTTCGCCTCCTCATATACCTTTTCGATTTATTTATATCATATGCCATTATTCTTTCTTGTATCGGCTATTGTGCCCTTTACCACCCATCCATTTATCCACCTTATTGCCTGTGTATTCGTACTTCCGCTTACCATGATGCTCGGGAATTTCACTGAAAAAAAGAAAGACTATTTCAGATCCATTTTCAGGAAAATATTCAGCTGGTTCGATAACCCGGCCATCAAACCCGCGCTCCCTCTGAATATTCAAAAGTGAATCGCGAACATTCCCTTGAATCTTATTAATGGGACGAAATTGCATATCCTTACGTTGACCACTCTATTTCCCAATCCCATGATGCCGTTGCATGCGGTTTTCGTGCGGGCGCGGATGGAAGCTTTTACTCGCCGCTATGGCCATGAATGGACCGTGGTCGCGCCAGTTCCCTATTCCCCAAGGCTTCTATTCAAGGTGGATTCACGTTATGGCATTTACTCCCGCATGCCGCTTAGGGAAAAGCCATGGGGTTATGCTATTCATCATCCTCGCTATCTGGTTACGCCTAAGGTGGGTATGCGTTTTTACGGGAACTGGATGGCGAGAGGCATCCGAAAAACCATCCTTGCAATCCACAAGGAAAAACCGATCGATGTCATCGATGGACACTATATCTATCCTGATGGCACCGCAGCTATCCAATTGGGGGCCGAGTTAGGAATCCCCGTGGTGCTTTCCGCTCGAGGTTCGGATCTTAATTATTATCCGAAGCTTCCCCATATCGTCCCTTTGATCGAAGCCAATCTTGCCGCTTGCAGCCAGCTTGTCTGCGTATCCACGGAACTCAAGCAAGTGGCATTACGGCATGGTGCGGAATTGGAAAAGATAAACGTTATCGGCAACGGTATTGACGGAACCAGATTCCGGATTGGGAACCAGGAGGCCGCAAGGCGAGAATTAGATTTACCCTTGGCGGCGTCCATAATCCTTTCGGTTGGACGGCTTGATGAAAACAAGGGACTCCATATCGTACTTAATGCCATGTCCCAGCTGGAGAGAACCGGCATAATCTTGGTTATCGTAGGGGCCGGACCGCAACGGGCCATTCTGGAAGCCCTAGCTGCTTCCCTGAAAATTGGCGATCGGGTGCGGTTCATAGGGGCTGTGGCAAATGAAAAATTGATAACCTGGTACCAAGCGGCCAATCTTTTCGTACTTGCAAGCGCTCGTGAAGGATGGCCAAATGTTCTTTGTGAGGCTCAAGCCTGCGGTTTACCCGCGGTAGCCACCAATGCTTGGGGAATGCCTGAAATTATCAGTGATGAGAAGCTGGGAATCCTTGTCGACAACAGGACCGTGGACGGATTCCGACAAGCTATTGAAACCGCGCTTGCAACTCCATGGAATCGCACCGAAATTGCACGGACGGGCGGTTCACGAACCTGGGAGAACGTTGCGGATTCGCTTGAAAATGTCTTTCAGCGGTCTTTGCGGCCCCTGAAAAGGATCGCGTCTCGATAAAGCTTGTCGTGATGTGCGTACATTTCCATTTTCCCAAATACTTCTCGGCAACGCTGGCGATTCGCATCACCAATTTTCCGGGCCAATGCCATGTCAGTCATTAGTCGTTGCAGAGAGGCTGC